>JANNFE010000114.1:0-7377 GCA_031379415.1 Betaproteobacteria bacterium
CCACGCCGCTGCGAAAACTGCCGACCATCACCGTCAGCGCCACCGACAGCGCCAGGCTCGCCACCACCCCGGCCACCGCCGCCGTCGCCGTGCCACGCTGAAAGCGCGCGCGCTGCACCGCCAGCAGCGGCAGCGCACCGCGCGGCGCCGGCGTGGCCGCGAGCAATGCATGCACCACGGCCGGCACCAGCGCCACACCGCCGAGCAGCCACGCCGCCACGCCGAAGTACGCCGCCAGCGGCAGGCCGAACCAGGGCGGCGCGAACGCCGCGGCCGTGCCAGCTGCCAACAGCAGCAACCCCGGCCAAGCCGGCGGCGCGTGGTGATCGACACCGCCGAGGCCCTTCAACGCCAACGCCGGCGCGATGCGCTGTGCCTGCCGCGCGGGCCACCAACCACCCAGCACCGCCGACACGATGCCGAGCGCGCCGAACACCATCGCAGCCAGCGCACTGACTTGCAGCCGCGGCGCAATGCCCGGGAAGTAGCCGCCTCCCAGGTCGCCCGACAACAGGCGCAGCGCCAGGGCCGCCATCGCCGCGCCGAGCAACAACCCGATCACGCTGCCCACCGTGCCGACCACCGCGCATTCGGCCAGCACCAGAGCGCGCCGTTCACGCGCCGTCATGCCCAGCACGCCCAACAGCGCCAGGCCTGGCGTGCGCTGCGCCACCGACAGCGACACCACCGAGAAGACGAGGAAGCCACCCACGAACAACGCCACCAGCGCCAGCACCGTGAGGTTGACGCGGTAGGCGCGCGACAAATTGCTGACCCGCGCTTCGGCCTCATCCGCAGCGACCGCGATCACGCCCGAAGGCAACGCCAGCCGCTTCTCCAACACCGCCACATCGGTGCCGGGCACCACGCGCAAGTCGATGCGCGACAAGCGCCCGACGAGCCCGAAGCGCGCCTGCGCTGCCGCGATGTCCATCACCACCAGCGGCGTGCCACCGGCTGCCACCGTGCCGGCCACGCGCTGTTCGACGAAAGCCGGGCCCGATTGCAGCGCCAGCATCGCGCCGTCCTGCAAGCCGAAGCGATCACGCGCCGCGGTGTTGGGAAACGCCGCTGCGGGGTCGAGAAACACCAGCCGCTCTTCACCGGCCGCTGCGCGTGGCAACAGCATCGGCGCCATCGGCACCGCGCGCAGCACATCGATGCCCAGCACCTTGATCGCCGCGCGCGTGCCGTCGGCGGCGCGCGCATAGGTGTCGATCTCGAGCACCGGGCTGGCGATCTGCACACTGGCGTCGACGGCCACGCGATCGAACAGCGCGTCATCGATGCCGGCACCACCGCCGGCCGCGCGCAGGGCCAGATCGGGCTCGCCGTTGGCGGCCCGCACCGCGGCCGAGAACTCGCCCAGCGCCGAGGTGTTGATCAGGTGCACCGACCAAGCCAGCGCCACGCCCAGCGCCACCGCGAACAGCGCCACCGCATGCCGCCAGGGGTGGTGCGCCCACTCGCGCCACATCAGCGGCAGGAACAGTTGCCGCGCCAGCGCCGATCTCGTCAAGCCTGTCATCCGTCGACGATGCCGTTGGCCGTGAGCCGCAGCACGCGATCCGCACGCGCGGCCGCATTCGCGGAGTGCGTGACCAGCAGGCAAGCCGCACCGGCGCCGTGAACCTGGTCGCGCAGCACCTGCAACACGCGATCGGCCGTTGTCGGATCGAGGTTGCCTGTCGGCTCATCAGCCAGGATCAAACCCGGCGCGTGCACCACCGCCCGCGCGATCGCCACCCGCTGCAACTGACCACCCGACAACTGCGCCGGCAGCCGCGAGCCGAGCCCTTGCAGCCCGACCGCATCGAGCAGCATCGCCACACGCGCAGGCTCGTCACGCCCCAACAAGCGCAGTGGCAGCGATACGTTCTCGGCCACGCTCAGATGCGGCAGCACATGAAAGGCCTGGAACACGAAGCCGAGCTTGGCGCGCCGCAGCCGCGCGCGGCCGTCGTCGTCGAGCGTGGCGAGATCGGTGCCATCGACCCGCACCTGCCCGCGGTCGGCCACTTCCAGCCCCGCGATGCAGTTCAGCAGCGTCGATTTGCCGACGCCCGATTCACCCAGCAGCGCCACGAATTCGCCGCCGCGCAGGGCCAGCGAGACGGAGGAGAAAACCGGCACGTCGCCGAAGGATTTATGCAGGTCATCGAGTCTCAACATGTGCGGCCGATGATGCCCGAGCGGGCACTCGCAGCGCGTCGTCGGGACAAGTGCGCGTGCTATCGTGTTTTGACACTTTTCGAGCAGCAGCATGGCCTACGAAATCGACCTCTCCGGCCGCGTGGCCCTGATCACCGGCGCCTCCAGTGGCCTGGGCACGCAGTTCGCCAAAACACTGGCCCGCGCAGGTGCCGGCGTGGTGCTGGCGGCGCGGCGCGTCGAACGTCTGAAGAGCCTGCGCGCCGAGATCGAAGCCGAAGGCGGCGACGCGCACGTGGTGGGGCTGGACGTGACCGACCCGCTGAGCATCCGCGCCGCCGTGGCGCATGCCGAGACCGAGATGGGCGGCATCGACATCCTGGTCAACAACAGCGGTGTCAGCACGACGTCCAAGCTCACCGAGATCACGCCCGAGGACTTCGACTACGTCTTCGACACCAACACCCGCGGCGCCTTCTTCGTGGCGCAGGAGGTGGCCAAACGCATGATCGCGCGCAGCAAGGGCGAAGCACCCGGCACCTTCACCGGCGGGCGCATCGTCAACATCGCCTCGATGGCCGGCTTGAAGGTGTTGCCGCAGATCGGCGTCTACGCCATGAGCAAGGCCGCGGTGGTGCACATGACGCGTGCGATGGCGCTGGAGTGGGGGCGCTTCGGCATCAACGTCAACGCGCTGTGCCCCGGCTACATTGACACCGAGATCAACCACCACCACTGGAAGACCGAGGCCGGCCAGAAGCTGATGAACATGCTGCCGCGCAAACGCGTCGGCAAGGCCGAGGACCTGGACGCGGTGCTGGTGATGCTGTGCGCCAACCAGAGCCACTTCGTCAACGGCGCCGTCATCGCGGCTGACGACGGCTTCGGCGTGTGAGGCCGCTGTCGGCCACCGAAGCGCGCGTGCTCGGCGTGCTGGTGGAAAAGCAGGCCACGGTTCCCGACACCTACCCGTTGTCGCTGAACGCGCTGGTGGCCGGTTGCAACCAGAAGACGGCGCGCGAGCCGGTGCTGGCGCTGACGGATGCCGATGTGCTCGAAGCCGTCGACAGCCTGAAGTCGCTCAGCCTGGTGTTCGAAGTGAGTGGCAGCCGGGTCGTGCGCTTCGAGCACAACATGGGCCGCGCGATGCAGTTGCCCGGGCAGGCGGTGGCGCTGCTGACGACGCTGGTGCTGCGCGGGCCGCAGACCGCCGCCGAGCTGCGCTTGAACGCCGACCGGCTGCACCACTTCGCCGACATTTCGTCGGTCGAAGGTTTTCTCGACGAGCTGGCCACCAAGGCGCCGGCCCGCGCCACGAAGCTGCCGCGCGCACCCGGCGCACGTGAAGCGCGCTGGGCGCATCTGCTGTGCGGTGGTGAGGCTGCGCCCGCCGAAGCACCACGCGTCGAAGCGCCGATGGCCGTCCCCGCCAACGCCACTGCCGAAGCGCCGTCAGCCGGCCTGCGCTTCAGCGTGCCCGCGCAGAAGAAGCTGACGCACGAGATGGTGATCCCCATCCGCTGGGGCGACATGGACGCGATGGGCCATGTCAACAACACCGTCTACTTCCGCTACCTGGAAGTGGCGCGGCTCGAATGGCTGTTCAGGATCGGCGCCACGCCCGACCCGCGCAGGCCGGGCGGCCAAGGCCCGGTCATCGTCAACGCCTTCTGCAATTTCATCCGCCAGCTCGAATTCCCCGGCGAAGTGCTGGCCCGCCACTACATCGCCAACCCCGGCCGCAGCAGCTTCGACACCTACGTCACGCTGGAACGTGTCGATGAGCCCGACGTGGTCTACGCCGAAGGCGGCAGCAAGACGGTGTGGACGGACTACACGCTGCACAAGTCGGCGCCGCTGCCGGACTGGATGCGGAAGCACCTGGAATGAAGGCCTCGCGGGCTTGGGTCAGCGAAGCGATTCGACGCATCGAAGCCGACTTCCAACGCAGCAGCGACACCCACCTGATCCCGCTGCCGCTGCCCGGCTTTCCCGGCGTCGAGCTGTACCTGAAGGACGAAAGCAGCCACCCCACCGGCAGCCTCAAACACCGGCTGGCGCGCAGCCTGTTCCTGCACGCGCTGTGCAACGGCTGGCTGCACGAACGCAGCACGGTGGTCGAGGCCAGCAGCGGCAGCACCGCGATCAGCGAGGCCTACTTCGCGCGCCTGCTCGGCCTGCCGTTCATTGCCGTGATGCCGGCGACCACCAGCGCACAGAAGATCGCGGCCATCGAGTTCCACGGCGGGCGCTGCCACCTGGTCAGCGACCCGACCGCGATCTACGCCACCAGCGAACGGCTGGCGCGCGAACTCGGCGGCCACTACATGGACCAGTTCACCTACGCCGAACGTGCCACCGACTGGCGCGCCAACAACAACATCGCCGAAAGCATCTACACGCAGTTGCAGCGCGAAACCCACCCCTGCCCGTCGTGGATCGTCGCCAGCGCGGGCACCGGCGGCACGCTGGCCACCATCGGCCGCTACGTGCAGTACTGCCGCCACGCCACGCGCGTGTGCGGCGCGGATGCCGAACGCAGCGTGTTCTTCGACCATTACCTGAAGCGCGACAAGACGCTGACGCTGGACCACGGCAGCCGCATCGAAGGCATCGGCCGCCCGCGCGTCGAAGCCTCGTTCGTGCCGGGGGTGCTGGATGCGATGGTGAAGGTGCCGGACTTGTGGAGCCTGGCGGCGATGCACGCACTCAGCGTGCGGCTCGGGCGCCGGGTGGGTGGCTCGACCGGGACCAACCTGATCGCGTCATTGGCCTGCGCCGCGCAATTGGTGCGCGAAGCGCAGGGCGGCAGCATCGTCACGTTGATCTGCGACGACGGCGAGCGCTATCGGCCTACGTACTTCAACGATGCGTGGTTGGCGGCGCAGGGCTTGGAGTGCGGGGCGGAGAGTGATGCGGTGGAGGCCTTTGTCGAGCGGGGGGTTGTGCCGCCCGAATTGGACGATGCGTGGCGGCTGGCGGGGGACTTGGCCCGGGTGTGAGCCGGTCGGTCGCGTGGGCAGAGGCATCCGCGCCGGCGAGTTGGTTCGCTGCTTTAGACCCAAAGCCGGCGGCGGGCGTCGGCCAATGCGTGCGCAGATCGGCCCGGCGCTGCGGTCCTGTGCCTCAGGGCGTCCCCATCGCCTCCCTCCAGCGCATCGCATCGTGAATCCGATGCCGGGCGCTCGGATGGTGGAAGAAGACCACCTCCTCCAGGCGCCCCGGATCAGGTTTGCGGTAGTCCGAAAGCTTCAGCATCACCTCGGCAAAGCCGTGTGGATCGCGGGCCAGATTCAGGCCGAAGCGGTCGGCCTCGATCTCCTGGATGCGGATGATGCTGTGAAACACCGGTGTGGCCGCCAGCATGAAAACTGAGAACACTGCAGCCAGCAGTGGCAAGCCGGCCACATCGGCCACATCCTGCGTGCACCAGCGATGCCCATAGCGCGCAAACAGCTGGCGCATCCCCCATTGGCAGAACAGCAATCCGAACAAGATCAGCAGACCGAACTGCATCAGCATCTTCGGCGCGTGGTTGAGCACATAGTGGCCCAGCTCATGGGCCATCACGGCACGGATCTCGGGCAGCGAAGTGCGATTGAGCAGGTTGTCGTTGAGCCGCACCGCCGCGGTGCCGCCCAGGCCGCTCACATTCGCGCTGACGCGTTTGGTTTGGCGCGAGGCGTCGAAGACGTAGACCTCATCAGCCGGCACGCCATTGGACTTCGCCATGGCCAGCACGGCGTCGCGCACCGGACCGTGCTCCAGCGGCTTGTAGGTGTTGAACAGCGGATCGATCAGGATCGGGCTGACGAGCAGCATCAACGCCAGCAAAGCGGAGCAGGCGGCTGCTCCCCAGAGCCACCAGCGCTCGCCGGCTCGGCGGAACACGGCATACAGCAGCGCCACCGCCACCGCCGTGCCGGCAACCTCGACGCCGAGGGTCAGGACCCACTCGCCCCACCAGTCAGCGGCGGTTTGCGTCGACATGCCGTAGCCGTGTTCACGCGAGTACCCCCGGTAGAAGTTCAGTGGCAGCAGCAGCAGCCCGGTCGCCAGGCCCCAGACGCCCCCGTACAGGCCGTCGCGCAGCAGGGCCTGCCGACCGACTCGCTGCGCCCAATCGCGCACGCGTGCCGAACGGCCGCCGTGCAGCATCAGCGCGGCGATGGCGAGACCGAGCAGGAACTCCCAAAGCTGCAGCCAGTAGCCACCCTCGTCGTAGTCGTTGGAGCGCATCACCGCTTGCTTGGGAAGGCGGTCGAGGTAGGCCTGCGTGGCCAGCTTGGCATCGCGCGGCAGCGCCGCCCGCCAGGCATCGTCGACCGGTGCGATATGCAGCGGCGCGCGCACGCCGTCTTCGCCAGCGTGCGTGTGCGCTTTAGCAAACTCCGCCGCGCGCACGGGCGCGCCAAGGTGCAGACAGCACAGCAGCAGCAACATGCCGATGCGGCGCATCGGCGCCGGCAGGAGAGTTGGAGCATTCATGGGTGGCGTCTCGGCAGCAAAGAGCGCAGTTTTCTGAACAGACGCGGCGGCGACGCACCGCATGCGACGAGACGGCCAACGGCCGGGATCAGCAGCCGAAACGGGGGGCTGTCGGCATGAAGTTCGTGTCCCTTCCACCCCACCCGCCGCCGGCGGGCTTTGGCCAACGCGCCCAGTCGACCGCCGCAAGTGCGGTAGAAGCCGACGCCCTGGCTGGGCCTCATCACCGGCTGCTCCTGGCCGACTGCGGCATGGGCGCCGCCATCATGCCCTCGGCCTACACAGCGCGCGGGGCCTACGAGGGGCGGGAGCTGCTGCCCCCGTGACGCTGCCTCAATGCCCCGACGCGCCCGAAGCGCCGATGCCGGTTTCAGAACGTACCTGCTGGGCCAGGAATCCGGCGCGGTCTTGTGATGCGCGCGGGCTGCGGTCGAGGATCGAGAACAGCCAGATGCCGACGAAGCCGATGGTCATCGAGAACAGCGCCGGTGAGGCGTATGGGAACAGCGCCGAGCCCTTCGGGTTGCCGAGCGTCACCTCCCACACCGACGGCGACACGATGGTCAGCAGCACCGACGAAGCCAGGCCGAGGAAGCCGCCGATGACGGCGCCGCGCGTGGTGCAGTCCTTCCACAGCACGCTCATGAACAGCACCGGGAAGTTGGCCGACGCGGCGATGGCGAAGGCCAGCGACACCATGAAGGCGATGTTCTGCTTCTCGAACAAGATGCCCAGGCC
>JANNFE010000124.1:0-3205 GCA_031379415.1 Betaproteobacteria bacterium
TCCGAGACCAAGGTCAAGGTCGTGAAGAACAAGGTCGCGCCGCCTTTCAAGACCGCCGAATTCGACATCCTCTACGGCGAAGGCATCAGCCGCGAAGGCGAGATCATCGACATGGGTGTCGAGGCCCGCATTCTGGAAAAGAGCGGCGCCTGGTACGCCTACAACGGCGAGAAAATCGGCCAAGGCAAGGACAACGCACGTGAGTTCCTGCGCGAGAACGCCGACATCGCGCGCGAGATCGAGAACAAGGTGCGTGAACACGTCGGCATCCCGCTGCTGGCGGCCGACGTGGTGTCCGAATAGGGGCTGTGCGCATGGGTTTCGGCGCGCTCTCGGTCAAGGGCCGGGCGCTGCGCTACCTGGCCCAGCGTGAACACTCGCGCGTCGAACTCGAACGCAAGCTGGCCCGGCACGTCGAAGACACGCCCGAGGCCAGCGCCCTGGCGCAGATCGCCGCCGCGCTGGACGAACTGGCCGCCAGGGATCTGCTGAGCGATGTGCGGGCGGCCGAGTCGGTGCTGTCGGCGCAAGGCCGGCGCTACGGCGCGCGGCGCCTGAAGCAGACGATGCAGTCCAAGGGCCTGGCACCCGAACTGGTGGCCAGCACGCTGCAGCAGGCCAAGGCCACCGAACTGGAACGTGCACGCGCGGTCTGGCAGCGCCGCTTCGGCGCTCCGGCAGAAGATGCGGCCGCGCGCGCCAAGCAGATGCGCTTCCTGGCCGGGCGCGGCTTCGAGGGCGAGGTCATCCGCCGCGTGGTGCAGGCGCAGGACGACGAATGACAATGCTTTGGCGCGACCCAGGCGACGGTCGCAAGCACAGTCGCAAAGACAGTCGGCTGTAAGCCTCTGCTGCAGGGCAGCATGCTAAATTCGCCGCCGCCCTGCAGCCTGGGCGCTCCTGCCCAACTCGACATGCCTCTCCCCCTGCCGGCGGCCACACGCCAGCCCAAGCACCGCCGCCAGATCGACGTGCAGGTGTTTTCGCGTGGCCATGGCCTGTGGGAAGTGGACGCGCTGCTCATCGACACCAAGTCGCGCCCCGCCAACATGTCCGATGGCCCGCGCCCGGCGGGCACGCCCATCCACGAGATGCTGCTGCGCCTGGTCGTCAACGAGCGCTTCGACATCCTGGAGGCCGGTTCCGAGACGCGCTGGATGCCCTATCCCGGCCTGTGCTCTGAGCATGGCGACGCCTACGCCCAGCTGGTCGGTCTGAACCTGCTGCAGAACTTCCACCGCCAGGTGCGTGAGCGCCTGGGCGGCGTACGCGCCTGCACGCACATCACCGAATTGGCGCAGGTACTGCCCACGGCCGTGGTGCAGGCCTTTGCTGGCGAGGTCATCGACACGCGCGGCCAGTCCGAAGCCGCGGCGCAGCCTTTCCAGCTGGACCGTTGCCACGCGCTGCGCACCGACGGCGAGGCGGTGCGCCTGCACTACCCCCGCTGGTACCGATCAGCGCCAAGCCACCCCGATTGAATCACTGCCCGAGCGAGCGAGGAGCCACCATGAAGATCCACGAATACCAGGCCAAGGAGTTGCTGCGCGCCCATGGCGTGCCGGTGCCGCGCGGCTACCCGGCCTTCACGGTGCGTGAAGCGCAGGAAGCGGCGCAGAAGCTCGGCGGTTCGGTGTGGGTGGTGAAGGCACAGATCCACGCCGGCGGGCGCGGCAAGGGCGGCGGCGTGAAGCTGGCGCGCACCCCGGCCGAACTGGAAACGCTGGCCGGCCAGATCCTGGGCATGCAGCTCAAGACCCATCAGACCGGCCCCGAAGGCCAGAAGGTGCGGCGCCTGTACATCGAGGAAGGCGCCGACATCCAGAAGGAGTACTACGTCTCGCTGGTGACCGACCGCGCGACGCAGAAGGTCGCGTTCATCGCGTCTTCCGAAGGCGGCATGGACATCGAGGCCGTGGCGCACAGCACGCCCGAGAAGATCATCACCGAGTTCATCGACCCGCTCACCGGCCTCGGCGTCGAGCAGGCCAAGAAGATCGCCGACTCGATCGGCCTGCCGGCCAACAGCACGGCGCAGGCCATCGAACTGTTCCAGAAGCTCTACGCCTGCTACATGGACACCGACGCGTCGCTGGTGGAGATCAACCCGCTGAACCGCGACAGCAAGGGCGCGTTGATTGCGCTGGACGCCAAGTTCAACTTCGACCCCAACGCGCTCTTCCGCCACCCCGACATCGTGGCCTACCGCGACCTCGACGAGGAAGACCCGGCCGAGGTGGAAGCCAGCAAGTTCGACCTGGCCTACATCAGCCTGGACGGCAACATCGGCTGCCTGGTGAACGGTGCGGGCCTGGCGATGGCCACCATGGACACCATCAAGCTCTTCGGTGGCGAGCCGGCCAACTTCCTGGACGTCGGCGGCGGCGCCACGGCCGAGAAGGTGACCGAGGCCTTCAAGATCATGCTCAAGAACAAGAGCGTGAAGGGCATCCTGGTCAACATCTTCGGCGGCATCATGAAGTGCGACACCATCGCCGAGGGCGTGATCAGCGCCTGCAAGGCGGTGAACCTGAGCGTGCCGCTGGTCGTGCGCATGAAGGGCACCAACGAAGACCTGGGCAAGAAGATGCTGGCCGAGTCCGGCCTGCCCATCATTGCGGCCGACACGATGGCCGAAGCCGCCACGAAGATCGTCGCCGCAGTGAAATGACCCACCCCCGAAGCGCCTTCGGCGCTGCCCCCTCCAGGGGCGCCGCGAGCGGCCCGGCAGAGCCGGTTCCGCCGCGGCCGCTTGATCGCAGCGCCAACTTCACGAGGACACCATGAGCATCTTCATCAACAAGAACAGCCGCGTCATCACCCAGGGCATCACCGGCAAGACCGGGCAGTTCCACACCAAGGGCTGCCAGGCCTACGCCAACGGCAAGGCCTGCTTCGTGGCCGGCGTGAATCCGAAGAAGGCCGGTGAGAGCTTCGAAGGCATCCCCATCCTGGCCAGCGTCAAGGCCGCCAAGGCCGCCACCGGCGCCAACGTCAGCGTGATCTACGTGCCGCCCGCCGGCGCAGCCGACGCGATCTGGGAGGCCGTGGAGGCCGACCTCGACCTCGTCGTCTGCATCACCGAAGGCATCCCGGTCAAGGACATGCTGATGGTGCGCAACAAGATGAAAGCCAAGGAAGCCGCTGGCGGCAAGAAGACGCTGCTGCTGGGGCCCAACTGCCCGGGCCTGATCACGCCGGAAGA
>JANNFE010000133.1:0-3710 GCA_031379415.1 Betaproteobacteria bacterium
CCTTCCGGCGCATGGGCAGGGCCAGCAAGCCCGTGGCCAGCGCCGTGCCCAGCAGGATGACCCCGCAGCCCGCCAGCATGGTGGGCGTGGGCAACTCGCCCAGGAACAGCCAGCCCCAGGCCAGCGCGAAGGCCGGGATCAGGAAGGTCACCGACATGGCATGGGCCGCGCCCGCATGCGCGATGAGCCTGAAATACAGCACGTAGGCGAAGCCGGTGCACACCAAGGCCAGCGCAGCCGCGGCGGCCCAGGAAGACGCGGGTGGCGTGGCCGCCGGCCAGAACAACCAGGCCGGCAGTGCCAGCAGCAGCGTTGCCGAGAGCTGGCTGCCTGCCGCCATCGCCATGGGCGGCACGCCTTGCAGCTTCACGCGCGAGTAGTTGCCCGCAATGCCATAGAGCACCGATGCCACCAGGCAGGCCGCAATGCCCACCGCCGCGCTGACGCCATGTTCGCCCGGCCTGAAGTCGGCCTTGCCCCAACTCAGGCCGATCACGCCGATGATGCCGATGGTCAGGCCGAGGCATCGCGACGCCGTGGGCCGCTCACCCAGCCAGGCCCAGGCCACCAACGCACCCCAGATCGGCACCGTGGCGTTGAAGACCGACATCAGTCCCGTGCCCAGCACCAGCGCAGCGATGGTGAAGAGCACGAAGGGCAGCGCCGAGTTCAACAGGCCCACCAGTGCGATGGCGCGCCAGTGCTGCTTCAAGGCGCCGCCATGCCCTTGCATCAGCATCAGCGGCAGCAGCAGCAGGCTGGCGCCGGCCACGCGCACGAAGACCAAGGCCAGCGGGCCGAAATCGGCCGCGCCCATGCGCATGAACAGGAAGGACGCGCCCCACACGGCGCCCAGCAGCACCAGTTCACGCAGGTCGCGCGCCTTCACGTGAGCAATGCGCCTTCGCGCCGCAGCAGTTCTTCCTTGCGCGGCAGGCCACCTGCGTAGCCGGTGAGCGAGCCATCGCGGCCCACCACGCGGTGGCAGGGCACGATGATGCCGAGCGGATTGCGCCCGATGGCCGCACCCACCGCGCGCACCGCCTCGGGCTTGCCGATCTGCCGTGCCACGTCGCCATAGGTCAGCAGCGCGCCCGGCGCGATGCCGCGCAGCACCAGCCACACGGCCTGCTGGAAGTCTGTGCCGGCCGGGTCCAGCGGCACCGTGAAGCGTGTGCGCGCGTTCTGCCAGTAGGCGTCGAACTCGCGCGCGGCGAGTGCCAGGTGCGGGTGATCGGCGTTCACCGGCGCGTCGACCTCGTCGGTGCGATGCGCCTGATGGTCGAACCAGGCCAGCGCCAGGCCCCGTGAGGTGGCGGCCAGCGTCAAGGGGCCGAGGGGGCTGTTGACGCGCGATTGCGCTTCGAGTTCCTGCTTCATGTCTGTGTCTCCAGGTGCTGCCAAAGCTGCATCACGGCGTAGGCGCGCCAGGGGCGCCAGGGTTCTGCGGCGGCGGTGACTTGCCGGACGTCGCGCGTGCCCAGCGCATTCATGAGCCCGATGTCGCTGGCCGGCCAGGCATCGGGCCAGGCCAGCGCGCGCATGGCGATGACCTGCGCCGTCCAGTCGCCGATGCCGGGCAGCGCGCGCAGGGCGTCCATGGTCTCCTCCAGCGGCGCGCCGCGGTGCAGCACGATGTCGCCCTGAGCCACCGCCGTGGCCAGGGCCTGCAGGGCCTTCACGCGCTGGCGCACGATGCCCAGCTTGCCGATGACCTCGGGGTCGGCGCCGGCCACGGCCAGCGCGTCGGGGAAGACATGCGTCAAGGCCGGGTAGGGCGTGACGATGGGCTCGCCCAGCCGGTTGACGAGCCGCTGCACCAGCGTGCGCGCGCCCTTCACCGTGACCTGCTGGCCCAGGATCACGCGCACCGCGGTCTCGAAACTATCCAGGCTGCCGGGCAGGCGCAGGCCTGCCCTGGCCTGCTGCGGCAGGCGCGCGCCGGGCCGCGCGTGCAGCGGCAGCAGCGCCATCACGGGGTCGATGCGCGCCGGGTCGGCGTCGAGGTCCAGACCGCCGCGCACACGCTGCAGCACGGCGCCGAGCACCGGTGCCAGGCTGGCCGAGGTGATGACGTGCACCTCGTTCCGCTCGGGCACGAAGCGCGCGTCGAGCCAGCCCGTCACGCGCTGGCCGCGGTGCGTCCAGCCCAGCGTGCGGCGCAGCCCCAAGGCCTCGACCTCCTCCACGCCCAGCACCTGGCGCCGCGCGAAGAAGCCGAGCATGGCCTCGATGTCGTAGGGCGGCCGATAGGCCAGGCGCAGCGGCGTTTCGGCGCGCGGCAGCTCGCGTTCACGGCGCAACTGGGTCGGATTGAAGCGATAGCGTTCGAGGAAGGCGGCGTTGAAGCGGCGCAGGCTGTCGAAGCCGCTGGCCAGCGCCACCTGGGTCACGGGCTGCGTGGTGTCGGTCAGCAACTGCTTGGCCAGCAGCAGGCGCTGCGTGCTCAGGTAGTCGTGTGGCGATACGCCATGCGCGGCCATGAAGATGCGGCGCAGGTGGCGATCGGTCACGCCCAGGCGCGCGGCGATCTGCGGGATGCCGGTGGGCTCGCCGCTGTGCACCGCGTGTTCGATCCAGCGCGCGGCCGTGTCGGCCAGCGTGCGCGAGGAGTCGGTGTGCGACAGGCCCGGCGCGATCTCGGGCCGGCACTTCATGCACGGCCGAAAGGCGGCGGCCTCGGCCTGCGCGCGGGTGTCGAAGAAGCGGCAGTTCTCGCGCCGCGGCGTGCGCACGCGGCACACCGGGCGGCAGTAGACGCCGGTCGACGTGACGCCGATGAACAGGCGCCCGTCGAAGCGCGCATCGCGCGCCTTCACGGCAAGGTAGGCAGCATCGGCATCGAGGACCATGCGCCCATGATAGGCAGGCCCGCCGCGCGGACTCGCCGTTTTCGGACCTGTCCCTCAGCGCGGCTGGCGAGCCCGGCCGATGGCCGCCGAAGCGGCCAGCTCGGCATTCAGCGCCACCTCCAGCGGCGCGCGGCACAGGCCGGCGCGCTCGTACCGCAGGTTTTCGTACAGCATGCTCGCCGCCGGCGAGGCGCGCAGGATGGCGTCGAGGAACTGATCCGGTTCGGCCTGTTGCAGCAGCCTGGTGATCTGCTGTGCCACGCCGCGGTACTGTTCGGCGCTGGCTCGCAAGGGCGCGCGATCCAGGCGTTCAATGAGGTTGGCCATCGCTGCCAGCGGGTGCAGGCGGGCCGGCAGTGGGGAGGGGGCGTGGGCTTGCATGACTTCACACATGCGGGCACCGGCGACGGGTTCAAGCCCGCCGCGGCTTCATTCCACCTTGCCGATGCGGCGCACCGCTTCCACCATCAGCGCCGCGTCGCTGTCCCAGTAGGTCTGGAAGTCGGGTGCGTCGAGGTATTCGATGGGGCTGCCGGCGCGGTTGATGATGCTCACCACCTGCGGGTCCACGGCCACCTTCTTCGCCGCGGCGCGCAGCTTCTGCACGATGTCGTCGGGCACGCCGGCGGGCACGAAGAGCGCCGACCATTGGGCAAAGGTGGCGGGGTAGCCGGCCTGCTTCAGGCTCGGCACCTCGGGCAGCGATGCCAGCGGCTTGTCGCCCCAGTGGGCCAGCGCGCGCAGTTTGCCGGCCTTGATCTGCTGCGCCACCGTGCTGGGGCCGCTGGCCACCGCGTCGACCTGGCCGCCCAGCAGGGCCAGCAGCGCCGGGCCGGCGCCGGTGTAGGGGATGTGCGT
>JANNFE010000138.1:0-21742 GCA_031379415.1 Betaproteobacteria bacterium
GGCCCTGGCCACCAGCGCGCTGGCCTTCGGTTCCCTGGCCCATGCCCAGGCCACCGAGCCCAAGGTGCTGAACATCTACAACTGGTCGGACTACATCGCCGAGGACACGCTCAAGAACTTCGAGAAAGAGACCGGCATCAAAGTCCGCTACGACAACTACGACACCAACGAGATCCTGCAGGCCAAGCTGGTGGCCGGCAAGTCGGGCTACGACATCGTGGTGCCCAGCGCCCACTTCGCGAAGACGCAGATCCAGGGCGGCCTGTTCCAGAAGCTCGACCGCGCCCAGCTCACCAACTGGGGCAACCTCGACCCGGCGCTGCTGGAGAAGCTGGCGCAGATCGACCCCGGCAACCAGCACCTGGTCACGTGGCTTTGGGGCTACGTCACGGTGGGCATCAATGCCGGCAAGGTGAAGGCGGCGCTGGGCACCACGCCGCTGCCGGCCAACCCCTGGGACCTGATCTTCAAGCCCGAATACGCCAGCAAGCTCAAGGGCTGCGGCATCAACCTGCTCGACTCGGCCAGCGAAGTGCTGCCGGTGGCCATGATCTACGCCGGCAAGCCGCCCTACAGCAAGGACGCCAAGGACTACGACGCCGCCAAGGACGTGCTGACGAAGGCGCGCCCCTTCGTGACGCGCTTCTCCTCGTCGGGCTACATCAACGACATGGCCGCCGGCCAGCTGTGCGTGGTGATGGGCTATTCGGGCGACATCAACATCGCACGCCAGCGCGCCATCGACAACAAGTCCGGGCAGGACATCCAGGCGCTCATTCCGCCCAGCGGTGCGACGCTGTTCCTGGACACCATGGCGATTCCGAAGGACGCCAAGCACGTCAAGAACGCGCACCTCTTCATCAACTACATCCTGCGCCCCGAGGTGCACGCTGGCCTCTCCAACAAGGTCTTCTACGCCAACCCGAATGCGGCATCGAAGAAGTTCGTGGTGAAGAGCGTGGCCGAGAACCCGAGCATCTTCCTGAGCGCGGCCGACCTGGCCAAGATCACCCCGCCCGACGCCGTGCCGCAGGACATCCGCCGCGTGCAGACGCGCCTCTTCACCAGCTTCAAGGCCAACACGAAGTAAGCGGCGAACAAGCGGCAGCACGGCGGTGCGCCACCTGGACGCCGCCGCGGTGCGCCGCGGCACGCCCTTCGCGGCGCTGGTGCCGGCGCTGCGGGCGATGTTCGCAGCCGGCTGCGAAGTGCCGCTGCGGCACACGCATGCCATCGGTGATGCCGGCACCGTGCTGCTGATGCCGGCCTGGCAGAGCGGGCGCCACTTCGCGGTGAAGACCGTGGCCATCTTCCCGGGCAACGGTGCGCGCGGCTTGCCCGGCGTGCACGCCGTGGTGACGGTCTTCGACGCGTCGACGGGCGTGCCGCTGGCGGTGCTGGACGGCAGCGAGCTCACCGCGCGACGCACCGCCGCCGCATCGGCGCTGGCCGCCGGCTTCCTGGCGCGTGAGGATGCACGCCGGCTGGTGCTGGTGGGCGTCGGCCGCGTGGCAAGGCTGCTACCCGAAGCCCTGCGCACGATGCGGCCCGGCATCGACCAGGTGACGGTCTGGAACCATCGTCCGGCCGGCGCCGAGGCGCTGGCGGCCGAGCTGCGCACCAGCGGCCTTGAAGCCGTGGCTGCCGACGACCTGGAAGCGGCGGTGCGCACGGCCGACATCGTCAGTTGCGCCACGCTGTCCACGGCCGCGCTGGTGCGCGGTGCCTGGCTCGCGCCTGGCACGCACCTCGACCTCATCGGCAGCTTCACGCCCGCCATGCGCGAAGCCGATGGCGAGTGTTTCCGCCGCGGCCGCGTCTATGCCGACACCGACGAGGCACTGCTGAAGGCCGGCGACATGCTGCAGGCCGTGGCCGAAGGCGCCTTCGACGCGGCGCAACTGCAGGGCACGCTGGCCCAACTGTGCCGCGGCGAGCGTGCCGGCCGCGGCAGCGCCGACGAGATCACCGTCTTCAAGTCGGTCGGCACGGCGCTGGAAGACCTGGCCGCCGCCGAGCTGGCCCTGAGCTGGCCTTGAGCGCAGCCGATAATCCCGCCGTCATATCCTGAGCCCGTCACCCATGTTCAAGCGCCTGATCCTGCCCCTGGTCATCCTGGCCCTGCTGCTGAGCCTGTACTTCTGGGCCGCGCTGAGCTGGAGCTTTTCCAGCGGCGAACGCGCCGGCTGGGTGCAGAAGCTGTCGAAGAAGGGCTGGATCTGCAAGACCTGGGAAGGTGAGCTGGCGCTCGTCTCGCTGCCCGGCACCACGCCGGAGAAGTTCCTGTTCACGATCTGGAGTGACGACGTCGCCGAGCGCGTCACCAAAGCCATGGGCAAGCGCGTGGCGCTGCACTACGAAGAGAAGGTCGGCCTGCCGGGCAGCTGCTTCGGCGAGACGCGCCACTACGTCACCGGCATCACCGTCAGCGACGAGATCCCGCTGGCGCCGGGCGTCATCGTGCCCAACCCGCAGCCGCCGGTGCCACCGGCGGCGCCCGCGGCTTCGAAGTAGTCGTGCGCCGCCTCAGGCGGCGTACCAGATGACTTTTTTCTTCATGCCCACCCACTTGTCGTAGTTCTTCGCGAACAGGTCTTCGATGCGGTTGCGCTTGACCTTGAAGGTGGGCGTGATGATGTCGTTGTCCACCGTCCAGGCGTCGGCCATGAGCACGATGCAGTCGAGCTGCTCGTGCGGGTCCAGCGTCTCGTTGATGGTCTTGATGTGCGCCGCCATCGACGCTTCGAGCTCGGCCTTGCCGGCCGCGTCACGCGACTTCTTGATGGCCTCGGCGTTCAACATCGCCAGCGCCAGCGGCTGGCCCAGGTTGGCGCCTGTCACGCAGCAGGCCTCCACCGCCGGGTGCATGACCAGCTTGTCCTCGATGGGCGCCGGGGCGACATACTTGCCTTTGCTGGTCTTGAACAGGTCCTTCACGCGGCCGGTGATGCGCAGGTTGCCTTCGGGGTCGAGCGCACCCTTGTCGCCGGTGCGCAGCCAGCCGTCGTCGGTCATGGCCTGCTTCGTGAGCTCGGGCTCCTTGTAGTAGCCCAGCATCAGGCAGGGTGCCTTCATCTGGATCTCGCTGCTGGTGGGGTCCAGCCGGCACTGCACGCCGTCGTAGGGCAGGCCCACCGTACCCGGGCGCTGCTTGCCGGGCAGGGTGGCGTGGCTGACGCCGCAGTTCTCGGTCATGCCGTAGACCTCGACGAGATCGAGCTTCAACTTGTTGTACCAGCGCAGCAGGTCGGGCGGCATGGGCGCGGCGCCGCCGGCGGCGAAGGTGCATTCCTGCAGACCCAGCGCCGTGAGCACCTTCTTGCGCACGATGCCGCCAAGGATGGGAATGCCCAGCAGCCGATCGAGCTTCTTCGGCGGCATCTTGGCGTTGATGCCCTGCTGGAACTTCACCCACAGCCGCGGCACGCTGAAGAACACGGTGGGCCGCGCGCGCTGCAGGTCGCTGGTGAAGGTCTCCAGGCTCTCGGCGAAGTAGACGTGCATGCCCACCGCCAGCACGCCATGTTCCACCAGCGTGCGCTCGGCCACGTGGCTGAGCGGCAGGTAGCTCAGCATGCGCGCGGCCTGGTTGATGGCCGGCACGCGCTTCAGGCCGCTCTGCACACCCCAGGCGAAGGTGCCGAAGCTGTGCATCACGCCCTTGGGCGCGCCCGTGGTGCCCGAGGTGTACATGATGGTGCCCAGCTCGTCGGCGTCGCGCAGCGGGTTGCCCTTCAGCGGCTCGGTCCTGGCCGTGATGCTGTCCCAGGTGGTGTAGCTCTTGGCGGCGTCGGGTGGCGCCAGCGGCAGGCTGATGCAAGCCAGGCCGGCGGGGATGCCGGGCTTCATGCCTTCCCAGCCGTCGAGCTTGCCGACGAAGAGCAGTTTGCTCTCGCTGTGTTCGAGGATCTGGCGGATGGTGCCGGCGGCCAGTGTCGGGTACAGCGGCACCGAGACGAAGCCGCCCAGCCAGATGGCCCAGTCGGCCATCAGCCAGTGCGCCGTGTTCTTGGACAGCAGCGCGACCTTGTCGCCGGGCTTCAGGCCACTGGCCTGCATGTGCGCGGCCATGCGGCGCGCCTCGTCCATGACCTGCTTCCAGGTGTAGTCCTGCACCGCGCCGCCGCCCAGCGGCTGCGTGAAGACGACGCGGTCGGGCGTGGTCTTTTCCCAGTGATACAAGCGCTGCAGCGCCAGCGCGTCGGGGGAAACGGTCGAGGCCATGATCAGGGGGCCCATCAGGGGCCAGGAAACAGGAGAAGCCTGGGAGGCTACCGAAGCCGCCACGCTCGCGGCAGGGGGCTTTCCTCAGGCCGGCACCACCCATTGGGGGGTAGCACGGCCGTTCAGACCTCGGCTTGTTCCAGCTGTTCCTGCGTCTGGCGTGCGGCGCGCAACACCAACGTGAGATCCAGGTCTGCCGACGGACAGACGGCTTCGGCGGCTTCCTGCAGCTGTTCGGGGCTGTTCATCAGCGCATGGGCCACCACCGACAAGGCACAGATCGAGCGCCGCGCGCTGTGCTCGGGCAACAGGTAAGTCACCTGTGCCTCGATGTGGTGGCGCACGCTGGCCACGGCAGCGGGGCCCAGGCCCCAGCTTTCGCAGAGTGCGGCGCCCAGGGCGTCGTGGCTGACGCCGAAGCCGGTGTGTTCCAGCATCAGCAGCTCGGTGTCGCTGGCGGCGGCGCGCAGCATGGCGCCGTAGTGGTCGGGCGCGTGGCGGAAGAGCACCGCCTTGCCGCACTCCTCGAACAAACCGGCCGAGTGCGCGGCCCAGGCGTCGAGGGACAGGCGTGCGGCCAGCCGGCCCATCAGCAGGCCGCGGCGGCCGGCGCGTTCCCACAGCGGCTCCAGCTGCGGCGAGGGTGGGAAGGCCGCGCGCAGGCCCATCTCGAAGGTGATGGCCGCGACCTCGCGCATGCCCAGGTAGGTAATGGCCTGGTGCACACTCTGCACGCGCCCCTTCAGCCCGTAGAGCGACGAGTTCACGGCCTTCATCACCGCGGCGGCCAGCGCCATGTCGGTCTCGATGAGGCTGGCCGCGGCCTGCATGTTCATCTCGGGCTCGGCCAGCAGCAGCGACAGGCGCACCAGGGCCTGCGGCTGCGAGGGAATGTCGATGTCGAGCTTGCGCAGGTCGGGGTTGACGGACATGGCGGGCACACGGAATGGAGGGTGCACCATCCTAGGCAGGGGCGGACAACGCCAGCCGCCGGAGCAGTGGGGCCATTCCGGTGCTGTTCAGTGTGCCAGCCAACAAAAAGGCGCCCTCGGTGCAGGGCGCCTTCAAAGCCAACCCATCTGCGGGGTTGGTCTGCATGCTGGTCTTTCGAGTCTTGTCTGATGTCTCCTCAGGCCCCCGTGGGGCGGCGCGCATGACTCAAGCACCGCCACGAGTGCGCGAAATGTAACGACGCACCGCCTTCGCGCCATCCGGACTAACCCGCCGCAGCCTCCTGGCCCAGCCACTCGGCGGCACGCTCGGCAATCATCAGCGTGGGTGAGTTGGTATTGCCGCTGGTGATGGTGGGCATCACGCTGGCATCGGCGATGCGCAGGCCGGCGATGCCATGCACGCGCAGGCGCGCGTCGACCACCGCGCCCTCGGCAGCCGATGGCCCCATGCGGCATGTGCCCACGGGGTGGAAGATGGTCGTGCCGATGTCGCCGGCCAGGCGCGCCAGCTCCTCGTCGCTCTGGTAGATCAGGCCGGGTTTCACTTCCTGCGGCCGGTACTTCGCCAACGCCGGCATGGCCGCGATGCGGCGCGTCAGGCGCAGCGAGTCGGCGGCCACCTGGCGGTCTTCGGGCGTGGACAGATAGCGCGCCTGGATGCGCGGTGCGTCGAGCGGATTCGGCGAGCGGATGCGCACGAAACCGCGCGAACTCGGGTTCAGGTTGCACACGCTGGCGGTGAAGGCGTTGAAGCTGTGCAGCGGCTGCCCGAAGGCGTCCAGCGACAGCGGCTGCACGTGGTATTCGAGGTTGGGCCACGCCTGGTCTGGCGAAGACCGCGTGAAGGCGCCCAGCTGCGACGGCGCCATGCTCATGGGCCCGCTGCGCTTGAGCAGGTATTCCAGACCGATCATCGCCTTGCCCAGCATCGAATTGGCGATGGTGTTCAGCGTCTTCACACCCTGCACCGAGAACACGGCGCGGATCTGCAGATGGTCTTGCAGGTTCTCGCCGACGCCGGGCAGTTCGTGCTGCGGCGTGATGCCGTGTTCATGCAGCAAGGCCGGCGGGCCGATGCCCGACAACTGCAGGATCTGTGGCGTGCCCACGGCGCCGGCGCACAGCACCACCTCGCGTGTGGCGCACGCCTGGCGCGGCGCGTCGCCGTTGCGGGGCAGTACCTCGATGCCGGTTGCGCGGCCACCTTCCAGCAGCACGCGCTGCGTCTGCGCGCCCATCCACACTTGCAGGTTGGGCCGCCGCAGCACCGGGTGCAGGAAGGCCTTGCTGGTGTTCCAGCGTACACCGCGCTTCTGGTTGACCTCGAAGTAGCCCACGCCTTCGTTGTTGCCGCGGTTGAAATCGTCGGTGCTCGGGATGCCCGCCTGCTGCGCCGCGGCGGCGAAGGCGTCGAGGATCTCCCAGCTCAGGCGCTGCTGCTCGACGCGCCACTCCTGGCCCGACCCATGCATGTCGTCGCCACCGCGCCAGTGGTCTTCATGGCGCTTGAAGTAGGGCAGGCAGGCTTGCCAGCGCCAAGCTTCGTCGCCAGTGAGCGCGGCCCACTGTTCGTAGTCGCGCGCCTGGCCGCGCATGTAGATCATGCCGTTGATGCTGCTGCAGCCGCCCAGCACCTTGCCCCGCGGGTAGCGCAGGCTGCGGCCGTTCAGTCCGGGGTCTGCCTCGGTGAAGTAGAGCCAGTCGGTGCGCGGGTTGCCGATGCAGTACAGGTAGCCCACCGGGATGTGGATCCAGTGGTAATCGTCGCGCCCGCCGGCTTCCACCAGCAGCACGCGCTTCGTCGGGTCCGCCGACAGCCGGTTGGCCAGCAGGCAGCCCGCAGTTCCGGCGCCGACGATGACGTAGTCGTAACTCGGCCCATGCCCGTGCATGGGTCAGCGCGCGACGTGGCTGGCCAGCACGGGGAACAGCTTCACCAGCCCGTCGGCCAGCAGTTCCACCGCCATGGCGGCCAGGATGAGCCCCATCAGCCGCGTCATGATGTTGATGCCCGTCTGCCCCAGCACCTTGGCGATGCGCCCGGAGGCCGAGAACACGGCATAGGTGACGAGCGCGATGACGATGCCGTAGGCCACCAAGACCCCCAGCTGCCAGACGTGGCGCGTCTTCTCGGCGTAGATGACCATGGTGGAGATGGTGGCCGGCCCGGTGAGCAGCGGGATCGTCAGCGGCACCACCGCGATGCTGGCGCCGGCGTCGACCTTCTCGTTGCCCTCGCTCACGTCACTCGGCTTGGTGTCGGCCTGTTCGGCGTTGAGCATGGCCAGCGAGCTGATCAGCAGCAGCGTGCCGCCACCAACCTGGAACGAGGCCAGCGAGATGCCGAAGAACTCGATGATCTTCAGCCCTGCCAGCGCGCTGACGGCGATGACCACGAAGGCCGAGAAGGCGCTGATGCGGATGGTGCGCTGGCGCTGCTCGCGGCTGAAGTTCTGCGTGAAGTGGATGAAGAAGGGCACCACGCCGATCGGGTTGACGATCGCCAGCAGGGCGATGAGTGGCTTGAGCAGATCCATCGCCCGATGGTAGGCGGGGCTCTGGCCTCCGTCGCGCCGGCGCCGCAGTGGCGACGGGTTTCCCCGAGGGGTGCGAAAACAACACTTGACGCATGGGTACTTTACATGTCTTGCGCCACGGTGCGCTAATACGGAGTCTGTGTCTGGCAGCCGCACCTTTCGCATGATTGGTTCACGCAGGGTTGAGCTCCGCATGGTTTTTGACTGGTTCTTTTAAGGGCTCCCCGTGGGAAACAAACTGTACGTAGGTAATCTGGCCTATTCGGTGCGCGACGACTCGCTGCTCCAGGCCTTTTCGCAATTCGGCACCGTCACGTCCGCCAAGGTCATGATGGACCGCGAAACTGGCCGGTCCAAGGGCTTTGGTTTCGTGGAAATGGGTTCTGACCCCGAAGCGCAGGCCGCTATCAATGGCATGAACGGCCAACCCATCGACGGCCGTGCGGTCGTCGTCAACGAAGCCCGCCCGCGTGAAGAGCGTCCGGGTGGCTTCGGTGGTGGCGGTGGTGGCCGCAGCGGTGGTGGCGGTGGCTACGGCGGCGGTGGTGGTGGCGGCTACGGTGGTGGTGGCGGCGGCACTGGCGGCGCTGGTGGTGGTGGTGGTGGCCGCAGCCCCTACGGTGGTGGTGGCGGCGGTGGCCGCAGCCCCTACGGCGGTGGCGGCGGTGGCCGCAGCGGCGGCGGTGGTGGTGGGAGTGGCGGCTACGGCGGCGGTGGCGGCGGTGGCAGCCGCGGCGGCTATTGAGCCTTCTGCACCGCACGTGAACAGGCACCTTCGGGTGCCTTTTTCATGCCCGGGCGGTTCTTGGGTGCTCAGTAGCGCTCTGGCCGCAACACGGCCACGTCGCCGAAGTAGAGCGCCACCCCGTAGTGCGGCGCATAACTCGCCAGCACGTGCGCGGCGATGGCATCGGCCACGTCAGATTCGCAAATCAGCTTCAGCTCGATGGTTCGGTCGGCCTCCCAGGCGCCTTCGCGCAGGCCTTCGAGCTGGGCGCTGCGTACCTCGCTCACCGTCCAGCCCTGGGCCCCGCGCTCGCGGGCGTCGCGCACGAGGTTTTTCTCCAGCGCCGCTTCGGCGACGATGACGAGCAGCGTCTTCGGGTGCTTGGTCAGGTTCATGCGGTGAGCCTCTTCGCCAGCGTGATGTACAGCGGGATGCCAAACACGATGTTGAACGGGAAGGTGATGCCCAGCGCCGCGGTGATGGACAAGGCCGCGTTGGCCTCGGGCACGGCAATGCGCATGGCCGTCGGCGCGGCGATGTAGCTGGCGCTGGCGGCCAGCGTGGCCAGCAGCGCCACGCCGCCGGTGGACAAGCCCAGTGCCCAGCCTACGCCCGCACCCGCCAGCGCCAGCAGCGGCGGCGCGCCCAACCCGACCACCAGAACCGCGGCGCCGAAGCGGCGCACCTCGGCCAGCCGGCCGCCAGCCACCAACCCCAGTTCCAGCAGGAAGAGCGCGAGCACGCCCTTGAACGGGTCTACGAACACCGCCTTGACCGGTGCCATGCCGGCTTCGCCAGCCAGTGTGCCGATGAGCAAACCGCCCAGCAGGAGCAGCACGCTCTTGCCGAAAAGCACGTCGTGCGCCAGCCCGCCCCAGCCCGCGCCCTGTTCGCCGGCATGACCGCGCTGCCCCAGTCGCGCCAACAGGATGCCGGCTACCAGCCCCGGCGCTTCCATCACCGCCACCCACAGCGCGGCGTGGCTCTCGTAGCTCACGCCCTGGCGTGTGAGCGTTGCGGTGGCCACCGCAAAGGTCACCACGCTGACCGAGCCGTAGTGCGCGGCCAGCGAAGCAGCGTCGGGTCTGGACAGGCGCAGCACCCGCGCCAGCGGGAACAGCAGGAAGGGAATCGCAAATCCCAGCGCCACGCAGGCCAGCACCTGTGGCGCCAGCGCCGCCAGCGGCTGTTTGCTCAGCTCCAAGCCGCCCTTCAGGCCGATGGCCAGCAACAGGTAGATCGACAGCGTCTCGTACAGCGCCTCGGGCAGGCGCAGGTCGCTCTTGACCAGGCGCGCGAACACCCCGAGCAGGAAGAAGAGGACAACGACATCCATCATGACAGGCACGATGCTGCCAGCCGGCGCGACCGCCCGTGGCGCGCAAGGCTATGGCTGACGCCGCGGCTTGCGCCCGCGCCCGGCGAGCAGGCGGTCGAAAAGCGCATTGGGCAGCAGGCGCAGCAGCTTGGCCACCACGGCCATCTGCCACGGGATCACGCAGTAGCTGTGGCCCCTGGTGATGGCTCGGAAGGCGCGTTCGGCGAAGGCGTCGGCCTGCAGCATGAAGGGCATCTTGTAGGGGTTGCCGGCGGTCAAGGGCGTGGCAATCCATCCCGGCACGATGGTCACCACGCGCACGCCCTGACCGCGGCATTCGCCGCGCAGGCTTTCGCAGTAAGCCACCACGCCGGCCTTGCTGGCGCAATAGGCGCCATGGCCGGGCAGGCCGCGAATGGCCGCGACGCTGGCAATGCCCACCAGCGTGCCCGAACCCCGCTGCCGCATGCCCGCCAGGAAAGGGTGGAAGGTGGCGGCGGTGCCCGTGTTGTTGACGGCAAAGGTGTCGCGCATCACGTCCAGGTCGTCGCGCTCCGCCGTGTCCATGCCGACGCTGATGCCGGCGGTGGCGATCACCACCTCGGGCAAGCCCTGGCGCTCGATGCAGTCGCGCCCGGCCTGCACGATGCTGTCGGTCACCGCCACATCGGCGCCGTAGACCACCACGCGCTCGGGCCCCAGGCCCTGCTGCTGCGCCCAGGCCTGCATGTCCGCGGTGCGCCGCGCCACCAGGGCCAGGCGCCAGCCCGCGGCGGCATAACGCGCGGCCAGAGCCTGGCCGATGCCGCTGGAGGCGCCGGTGATGAAAGCCAGCGGCGCCGTCACCGCGCGGCCTTCGGCGGCACGGTGGCGCGCGGCGTGAGCTGGGCGCGCAGCGGCCCCATCAGGTCGAGCCGCCGCGCGCCGTGGTCGTAGACCAAACCGGCAGCCTGGATCTCGGACGTACCCAGCCGCACCAACACCGGCAGATGGCTCTTCACGCGCTCTTCGACCATGAAGGCGTGCAGGAACTCGCCACGCATGAGCAGGGGCGCGCCGCTGGTGTCGATGCTGGTGACCTCGGCACCACCCAGCAGCTGGATCTCGCTGCCGTCGCCGCTGGCCAGGGCCTGGCGCGCGTGCGCCACGGTGATGCGCCCGTCGGCGGCCACGGCGCGGATCTGCGCCTCGTCGATCTCGATGCGGTCGGTCGCCGGAAAGTGCTTCATGCGCGCGCCTTCGATGCGCAGCTTCAGCCGCCCCGCCGCGTCGAAGCGCTCCAGCGCGAACTGGTTCATCGTGTAGTCGGGCTCGGTGCGCACGGGCCGGTCCTCGGCCGCGCCCGGCGCGCGCGGCGAGTTCTTCACCAGCCACCAGCTGGCCAGCGCCAGCAGCGCCATCACCAGCAGCGGCAGGAAGGCCGTGAAGGTGTCGCGCAGGCGCAGATGCCAGGGCATGCGCAGGCGCGCCGGCCGGCCGCCGCGCACCGGGCCCAGCGAGATGGGCACCTCAGGCAGGTCGGGCAGATGCAGCTCGACGCTCAATGGAGCACCCCAGACGCTGCGTGTCGTCCCGCCAAGCGGGAGATCGCACTCGGGGAACCGTCGTTGCTCACCGGCCGTCCAGCGTCTGCAGCTGGCTTTGCAGCAGGGTGGCGTAGCGGCCGGCGGCCATCAGCAGCAGGTCGCAGAACTCGCGCGCGGCGCCATGGCCGCCGCGCGCGGCCGTGACGTGGTGCGCCGCGGCCTTGACCTCGGCATGTGCATTCGCCGGCGCGCAGGCGAATGCGGCGCGCGTGAGCAGCGGCAGATCGGGCCAGTCGTCGCCAATCGCGGCCACCTCGGCCCAGTCCAGCCCGAGTGTGTTCAGCAGCGCGGATGCCGCGGCCAGCTTGTCGTGCGCGCCGTAGACAGCGTGCGCCAGTCCCAGGTCGGCGACACGCCGCCGCACCGCGGCCGAGTCGCGGCCGGTGATGACCAGCGGCAGGATGCCGCCCTGCTGCAGCAGCTTGAGGCCGTGGCCGTCGAGCGTGGCGAAGGCCTTCACCGTCTCGCCCTGCTCGCCGATGTAGATGCGGCCGTCGGTGAGCACGCCGTCGACGTCGAAGATCGCAGCCTTCAGGCCCAGGCCCGCGCCCTGGGCGCGCAGCAGAAGTTCGGGCGGGAAGCTCAGCGCCGGCGTCATGGCCTCAGATCACCTTGGCGCGCATCAGGTCGTTGGAGTTCAAGGCACCGACCAGGCGGCCGGTTTCGTCGATGACCAGCACGCTGGTGATGCTGTGTTGCTCCATCACACCCGCCGCATCCACGGCCAGAGCGCCCGCCTGCACCAGCCGCGGCCCGTCATGCATGACCTGTTCGGCGGTGAGCGAGCGCAGGTCGGCACCCCGTTCGATCAGCCGGCGCAGGTCGCCGTCGGTGAAGATGCCCACGGGCCTCCCGTCGGCATCGGCCACGGCCGAGAAGCCCAGGCCCTTGCCCGTCATTTCGCGCAGCAGCTGATTGAAGCTGGCCGTGGGCGCCACCCGCGGCACGGCGTCGCCGCTGCGCATGAGGTCGTGCACGTGCATCAGCAGCTTGCGCCCGAGGCTGCCACCGGGGTGCGAACGGGCAAAGTCCTCAGGCCGGAAACCACGCGCGTCGAGCAGCGCCACGGCCAGCGCATCACCCAGCGCCATCTGCGCCGTGGTGCTGGCCGTGGGCGCCAGGTTCAGCGGACAGGCTTCTTCGTCGACGGCGCTGCACAGCACGATGTCGGCATGGCGGGCCAGCGTCGAATCGGGTTTGCCGGTCATCGCCACCAATGTCACGCCCAGCCGACGCAGCGGCGGCAGGATCGCGGCCAGCTCGTCGCTTTCGCCGCTGTTGCTGATGCCCAGCACCACGTCGCCTGCCATCACCATGCCCAGGTCGCCGTGGCTGGCTTCGCCCGGGTGCACGAACATCGCCGGCGTGCCGGTGGAAGCCAGCGTGGCGGCGATCTTGCGGCCCACATGGCCGCTCTTGCCCATGCCCATCACGACCACGCGGCCGCGGCAGGCCAGCATGGCCTGCACGGCCAGCGCAAAGGTGTCGCCCACGCGCTCGGCCAGCGCTGCGAGGGCGCGCGCTTCGATCTCG
Source organism: Betaproteobacteria bacterium (assembly GCA_031379415.1). Lineage (GTDB taxonomy): Bacteria > Pseudomonadota > Gammaproteobacteria > Burkholderiales > Burkholderiaceae_C > Rubrivivax. The sequence continues at coordinate 12,879 of JANNFE010000138.1, forward strand.
AAAGTGCGCGCTGCCATCTGCAGGGCCCGTGCGGCATCGAAGGGTGGGATGGGGCTCACGCTGTAGCCTGTCGAATAGGATCGGGCGATTCTAGGCACCCACCCCCGCCTTGGTCTCCACCCTCGAACTCGTCCTGCTGTATCTGGTGGCCGCTGTGCTGGGCGTGGTGGTCTGCCGTTCGCTGAAGCTGCCGCCGATGCTGGGCTACCTGGTGGTGGGCGTGCTCATCGGCCCCAACGCGCTGGCCCTGGCCAAGGACACCGCGGGCGTCAAGTACCTGGCCGAGTTCGGCGTCGTCTTCCTGATGTTCGTCATCGGGCTCGAGTTCAACCTGCCCAAGCTGCGCAGCATGCGCACGCTGGTCTTCGGGCTCGGCCTGTCGCAGGTCGGCCTGACGATGCTGGCCACCATGGCCGGCCACTTCCTGCTGGTGTGGGGCTACGCCAGCTTCTTCGGCGGCACCTGGGGCATGGGCTGGCAGGGCGCCATCGTGCTGGGCGGCGCGCTGGCGATGTCGTCCACCGCCATCGTCGTGAAGCTGATGGCCGAGCGCCTGGAGCTGGAAAGCGAACATGGCAAGCGTGTGCTGGGCGTGCTGCTGTTCCAGGATCTGGCCGTGGTGCCGCTGCTGGTGCTGATCCCGGCGCTCGGCTCGTCGGGCGAAGAACTGGCGCGCGCGCTGGTCTGGGCCGGGCTCAAGGCCGCCGTGCTGCTGACGCTGCTGCTGGTGGGCGGCCAGAAGGTGATGCGCTGGTGGCTCACCCAGGTGGCGCGGCGCAAGAGCGACGAGCTGTTCATGCTCAACCTGCTGCTCATGACGCTGGGCCTGGCCTACCTCACCGAACACGCCGGCCTGTCACTGGCGCTGGGTTCCTTCGTGGCCGGCATGCTGGTGGCCGAGACCGAATACAAGCACCAGGTGGAAACCGACATCCGGCCTTTCCACGACGTGCTGCTGGGCCTGTTCTTCATCACCATCGGCATGAAGCTCGACTGGCGGCCGGTGCTCGACCAGTGGGCCCTGGTGCTGCTGCTCACCACCGTGCCGGTGGTGGCCAAGTTCGTGCTGGTGGCAGCGCTGGCGCGCGCCTTCCACGCCCCGCCCGGCGTGGCGCTGCGCACCGGCCTGTACCTGGCGCAGGCCGGCGAGTTCGGCTTCGTGCTGCTGGCCCTGGGCACCGAGCAGGGCCTGGTGGCGCCCGCGTGGGAAAGCCCGGTGCTCGCCTGCATGGTGCTGTCGATGCTGGCCACGCCCTTCCTCGTCATGTACAGCAACCGCATCGTCAACCGCCTGAGCGCAAGCGACTGGCTGATGCAGTCCGTTGCGCTGACGACGATTGCCAAGCGCGCCATCGCCACCGAGCGCCACGTCATCATCTGCGGCTACGGCCGCAGCGGCCAGAACCTGGCGCGGCTGCTGCAGCCCGAAGGCATCCCCTACATGGCGCTGGACCTCGACCCCGACCGCGTGCGCCAGGCCGCCGCGGCCGGCCAGAGCGTGGTCTTCGGCGACGCCGCGCGCCTGCCCAGCCTGATGGCCGCCGGCCTGGCACGCGCCGCCGCGGTGGTGGTGAGCTACCACGACACGGCCAGCGCGCTGAAGATCCTGGACCTCGTGCGCGCCCATGCGCCCAAGGTGCCGGTGATCGTGCGCACCATCGACGACACCGACATCGAGAAGCTGCGCGCCGCCGGCGCCACCGAGGTGGTGCCCGAGGCCATCGAAGGCAGCCTGATGCTCGCCGGCCATGCGCTGGCGCTGGTGGGCGTGCCGATGAAGCGCGTCATCCGCATCACCCGCGACGCGCGCGACGCGCGCTACAGCCTGCTGCGTGGCTACTTCCACGGCGCCGACGACGACACCGTGGAAGAGCTCGACCAGGCAAGGCTGAAAAGCGTGACCTTGCCCGAAGCCGCGCTCTGCCTGGGCCAGACATTGGATCACCAGGCGCTGCACGCGGTGGGCGTGAGCATCCTGTCGGTGCGCCGCGCCAGTGGCGGCGTCATCACGCCGGCACCGTCGCATGTGCTGGCGGCCGGTGACACGCTGGTGCTGTCGGGCCTACCCGAACCGCTGGCCCTGGCCGAAGAGAAACTGCTGCGCGGCTGAAGGAGCCATCCGATGAGTGAACCCGCCATGCCTGCCGCCACCACCGCCCTGCTGATGCAAGACCCTGCCGCCTACATCCAGGCCCACATCCGTACCGTGCCGGACTGGCCCGAAGCCGGCGTGATGTTCCGCGACATCACGCCGCTGCTGGCCCAGCCGCGTGTCTTCCGCGTGCTCATCGACCAGTTCGTGCACCGCTACTTCCAGCCGCGGCCGGACTGCATCGCGGGGCTGGACGCACGCGGCTTCATCATCGGCAGCGTGGTGGCCTATGAACTCGGCATCGGCTTCGTGCCCATCCGCAAGAAGGGCAAGCTGCCCTTCACCACGGTGGAAGAGACCTACGAACTCGAATACGGCAGCGCCACCGTGGAGCTGCACACCGACGCCGTGAAAGCCGGTGACCGCGTGGTGCTCATCGACGATCTCGTCGCCACCGGCGGCACCATGATGGCGGGCAAGAAACTGCTCGAAAGGCTGGGGGCCACAGTCGTGGAAGGGGCTTGCATCGTCGACCTGCCCGAGCTGGGCGGTTCGAAGAAACTGCGGGCCGCCGGCCTGTCGCTGTTCACGCTGGTGTCCTTCGAAGGGCACTGAGCGGCGGGCGTTCAGCCCACCACCATGCCCCCAAGCTCACACACCCTGATCGCCCGCCGCCAGCTCGTCGCCAGCGCGCTGCTGGCCCCCCTGTGGCCGGCGCTGGCGCGCGACGACGAAGCGGCACGGGCCCTGCGTGCCGGCGGCGTGGTGGTGGCCTTGCGCCACGCACTGGCGCCCGGCACCTACGACCCGCCGGGCATGCGCGTTGAAGACTGCAGCACACAGCGCAATCTGAACGATGAAGGCCGTGCCCAGGCGCAAGCCGTGGGCGCCTGGTTCAGCAGCCAGGGCCTGCAACCCGCCGCCGTGCTGTCCAGCCCCTGGTGCCGCTGCCTGGACACCGCGCGCGGCGCCTTCGGCCGCGCCGAGGCCTGGGCTGCACTGGGTTCACCTTCAGGTCGCGCTGACGGCGAGCGCTCAGCTCAGCTGCAGGCCCTGCGCGACGCATTGGCACGTACGCGCGCCGCCCGCTTCGACGTCTGGGTGACGCACAACTTCGTCATCAACGATCTCGCCGGCGTCGCCACCGCGTCGGCCGAAGGCGTGGTGCTGCGCGCAGGATCAACGGGCGCGGTGCAGGTGGTGGCGCGCCTGGCGCCCCCCTGATTCAGAGCACCGGCCGCGGGTGCTGCATGGCTTCGTGGGCCGCGTGCAGCCGGCGCACGAGGACGCGGTTGAAAGCCTTGTCGAAGAGGTGCTGTGCGCTCACCGAGAGCTGCCCGATGGTGTGCGGCGTGAACGAGATGGTGGTCGCTGGCTGCGACACGCGCACGTCCACGCTGTGCTGCTTGAGCTCGGTGCTGGGCGCCAGGTAGGCCATCTCGCCGACCGAGCTGCCGGGCCCCAGCTGGGCCACGCGGTCGACACCGCGCCAGACCTCGATCTCGCCCAAAGCCAGGATGTGGAAGCTCTCGTCTTCCTGGCCCTTGCGGTAGATGACATGGCCGGTGTCGAAGCGGCGCCAGCTGGCGCGATGCACCACCTCCCACAGCTCGACATCGCCGAAGCCGGCAAAGAAGTCCAGCGAGCGCAGCAGCGTGAAGCGTTCTGAATCGCGCACCGCCTGCTGCTCCGAGCGTGGCAGGCGCGGGTCGGCCACCACCGCCGACAGGCGCCGCGCAAACTCCACCCAGTTGGCGGGCCGCTGCTCGCGCGCCTTAGCCATGGCGCCAAGGATCAACTCATCCAGCTGCGGCGAGACGCCGTCGCGCAGGCCCAGCAGCGAAGCCGGCGCGGTGTTGAAGACCTGGTTCATCACCGCCACCTGCTGCTGGCCTTCGAAGGGTGGGCGGCCGGCGATCAGGTGGTACAGCGTGGCCGCCAGCGCATAGATGTCGGTGCGGCAGTCCAGCGTGTCGCCATCGAGTTGTTCGGGCGAGATGTAGGCGAGTGAACCGACGCGGTAGATCTGCGTGCGCTCGGCCGAACGGTTGAAGGCGCTGCCGAAGTCGCTGAGCTTCACGTCGAGCAGCTGCTCGCCTTCCATGCGCGCCAGGATGTTGTCGGGCTTCACGTCGCGGTGGATCAGGCCCTGGCGGTAGACGTAGTCCAACGCCATCGCGCACTTGAAGCCGATCTCGACGATCTGCTCCAGTGGCAGCAGCGAGTGGGGGCGGCAGAAGCGGTGCAACGTGGCGCCCTTGACGTACTCCATCACCACATAGGGCAGCTCGGTGTCGGCCACGGCGTCGTAGATGCGCACCAGATTCGGGTGCCACAGGCGGCCCACCAGCGCAGCTTCGGCAGCGAAGAAGTGCTGCTGCATGTTGGCTTCCTGCTGCGTCGCCAACTCGCTGCGGCGCAGGCGCTTCACGGCCACGTCGATGTCCAGGAAGCTGTCGTGCGCGAGGAAGACCTCGCTCGTCGCACCGCGGCCGATGCGCGCCAGCACCTTGTACTTGCCGATCTGCGCCGGCAGATCGTCGCCACCGATGATGGGGAGGCCGGGTTCGCTCATGATGAGGCCCGCATGCTCACACCACCGGGCCGGGCGCGCAAGGCCCGCGCGCCATGCAACGCCGGCGTTACTTTCCGATGCACAGCCGCGCCCCGCGCCAGGTCCTCGTCAGCTCTTGCGCCTGGGGATGATGAAGTTGGTGTCCAGGATCAGGCACGACGCTGCAAAGCTCGCGCGCAGACGATCGGCCAGCGTGCCGACCTTGATGAGCGATTCCGGCGCCAGGTCCTTGTCAGGACCACCGCCTGGCGCATAGCTGGCCAGGGTGCGCAGGTAGTCGGCATCGCCCAGCCGCACACCATCGCCCGCAAAGTAGAAGAGGGCCAGTGTGTTCGGCGTGGGCCCCTTGCGCTCGGGCTCACCTGGCGCGGGCGCGGAGGCCCCGTTGGCCGGCCTGCCCACCCCTGTCAGACGGGCCATCGACGCCGGCACGGCCGCCGCTTGTGTCTGGCCGTGCAGGGTCAGCACCGCGGCCATCACTTCGTCGCGATCCGGGTTCTTCAGCCAGACCGTCCTGAACCCGCAGGAGCGCAGGAAGCCGTGCCAGGTCTGCGCGTCCCTCACCGCACCCGGCATGGGTGCTTCGCCGACGCGGTCCATGCTGACAACCAGCGCATGCCGCCGCGCGGCCGGTGACGGGAGGCGGAAGTAGATCTCTCCGTTGAGATCGGTCGACACATAGGGTCGCTGGTCGCCGCGTGTCTTGTCCAGCACGCGGCGCACCGTCCGCGCGACGGCCGTGCCCAGCGGCACGAGCGGGGATCCCAACTCCTTCACCAAGCTGGCGGTCAGATCCGAGTCGTCCATTGCCGGTTTGCCTGGGGCCGTGGCGTAAACCAGCATCTGGCCTTCGAGGTCGGTTCGCTGCGCTTCCTTGCGTGCCACGGTCTCGACCGCCTGGGCCTCTGCCGTCTTCAACTTGTCTTGCGCATCCTGGCGTGAGCGCGCTTCCTGGTACAGCAGGGCCCCGAGCCCCATGCCAGCCACCGACGTTACAGCGGCCGCGCCGCCGACGACCAGCGTCCGCCTGCGCAGCTTCTGCACCGCATCCTCGCGCAGCAGCAAGGCCTCGGCCCGACTGGCGTTGGCCTGCGCCATCTGCTCCAGCTGTTCGCGCTCGCGCGCCTGCTCACGGTCCTGCGCCTCCGCACTGGCGCCAATGCAGGCACGTTGCGACACGGTCACCTCGGGCGCGCCAGGATGCCACTCCGCCAACCATTCCTGTGCCGCAGCCAGCTCGGCGCCGCGCAAGAGCAGGGCCGCATCCCGCCCGCGCTGTTGCCAGCGATGCGCCAAGTCGCCCAGCCGGGTGTGCTCGCGGATCCAGTCCAGATCGATGCGCAGCGCCTGGGACAGCGCGCCCAGCGCTCGCGCAAACGACTGGCCGGCGCTGAAGTCGACGAAGTTCAACCGGCTCAGCGCCTTCGGAATGCCCGACTCGGGCACCGGCGACACCACCACCGGCACGATGCGCTTGGCCAAGGCGCCAGCGCGCTCGACCTCCCACGCGCAGCGCTCCGAACTGACCGAGGCCGGCGAGATCAGGAACACCACCGTGTCGGACTCGCGGATCAACGCGTCCAGCCGCTGTTGCCAGTCCTCGGCCGCAGCAATGTCCTTCCTGTCGAGTATCGGCACGAAGCCCAGCAGCTCGAGTGCGGCCAGCAACTCCTGCGCGAGCTCTGAACCGTCGGCACGCGCGTAAGAGAGGAAAATCCGCAGGCTCGCTTGGTCGGCCATCGATGCATTCTGCGAGCGCCGCTGGCCTTCACTCAAGCCCGCATGCACCGCGATCCTAGGGATGGGACAGCACGAACGATCGTCACGAACCCCAGTCACGACCCGCGGCACATCCATTCCGACGGCTGGCCGGATGCAGCGTCCTACTTCCCGATGCAGAAGCGCCCGAAGATCTCGCCCAGCAGGTCTTCGTTGCTGAACTGGCCGGTGATCTCGCCCAGGGCCCGGTGCGCCAGTCGCAGCTCCTCGGCCAGCAGGTCCAGTGCGGCGTCGCGCAGCGCGGCCTGGGCCTGGGCCTGCTGCAGGTGCTCTCGGGCGCGTTCCAGGGCCAGCACGTGGCGGCGGCGCGCGATGAACAGGCCTTCGGGTGCGGCCATCCAGCCGGCCTGTTCCAGCAGCGCACGGCGCATCGTATCCAGGCCCAGGCCCGTGCGCGCCGACAGCGCGATGCCCCCCGCCGGCGCCGCCACGCCCGGAAGGTCGGCCTTGTTGTAGACCTGCAGCACCGGCACGCCGGCCGGCAGCTGCGCTGCGATGGCGGCTTCAGCCGCTTCGTAGCCGGCATCGCCCGCGCGCCCCAGGTCGTGCAGGAAGACCACCGCGTCGGCCTGCCCGATGGCCTGCCAGCTGCGACCGATGCCGATGCGCTCCACCTCGTCGGCGGCATCGGCTTGTGCACGCAGGCCGGCGGTGTCGGTGATGTGCAGCGGCACGCCTTCGATCTGCAGCGTCTCGCTGACACGGTCACGCGTCGTGCCGGGCATGGGCGTGACGATGGCCAGCTCGGCGCCAGCCAGCGCGTTCAGCAGCGAGCTCTTGCCGACGTTCGGCTGCCCGGCCAGCACCACACGCAGGCCCTCGCGCAGCAACGCACCCTGGCGCGTACGGGTCAAGGCCTGGTCCAGCGTCAACAGCAGCGTGTCGAGCTGGCCGCGCGCGCCGGCCTTTTCCAGGAAGTCGATTTCCTCTTCAGGAAAATCAAGCGTCGCTTCCACCAGCATGCGCAGGTGCACGGTACGTTCGGCCAGCTTGGCCACCTCATCGCTGAACGCGCCGCTGAGCGAGAGTGCGGCCGAGCGTGCGGCCGCTTCGGTGCTGGCGTCGATGAGGTCGGCCACCGCCTCGGCCTGCGCCAGGTCGAGCTTGTCGTTGAGGAAGGCGCGCTCGGTGAACTCGCCCGGCTCGGCCAGCCGCAAGCCCGGCATGGCCTGCAGGCAGCGCGCCAGCAGCAGCTGCAGCAGCACCGGGCCGCCATGGGCCTGCAGCTCCAGCACGTCTTCGCCGGTGTAGGAGTGCGGCGCCGGGAAGTGCAGCGCCAGGCCGCGGTCGAGCACTTCATCACCCGGGCCCACGAAAGACAGCAGCGTGGCCAGCCGCGGCGCCAGTTGGCGGCCGCACACGGCCTGTATCAGCGCCGAGAGGTCGTGCCCCGAGGCGCGCACGATGCCCACCGCGCCGCGGCCGGGGGCCGAGGCGATGGCGACGATGGGGTCATGGTGGCGGCCCAGCGGCCCGGCAGGGCCTGCAGAGCCCGAGGGGGCGGCGCGCATGTTGTGTTGATTCTGGCGCGCCGGCCGGGTATGGCCAGACAGCAAAGGCAGTTGGCGCGGGTGGAGTGGCAACCGGTCCTCGCGGGCCGGGTGTCAGGTCTCCTGAGCCGGCTCGGTGAGAGACGGGTCGCCCGCATGACTGCATGTTCGGCTTCGGCGGCGCCGCCCTCAACCCCTGTTCGGGGGACGGCGTGCCCCTAGCGTGCGCTATTGCCGTGCGGTGTTCTCGGGCGCTCTTTCCCGATCACAATTTCCCGATCGCTATTTCCCGAGCACGCCCAGCTTCTTGTTGATAAACCACTGCTGTGCGATGGACAGGATGTTGTTCGTCAACCAGTACAGCACCAGGCCGGCCGGGAAGAAGAAGAACATGATGCCGAAGGCCAATGGCATGAACCACATCATCTTGGCCTGGATGGGATCGGGCGGCGCCGGGTTCAGCCACACCTGGAACAGCGAGCTGGCCGTCATCAGCACCGGCAGGATGAACCACGGGTCCTTGGCCGCCAGGTCGGTGATCCAGCCCAGCCAGGGCGCGCCGCGCATTTCCACGCTGCTCAGCAGCACCCAGTACAGCGCGATGAAGAACGGCATCTGCACGAAGATGGGCAGGCAACCGCCGAGCGGGTTGACCTTCTCCTCGCGGTAGATGCGCATCATCTGCTGCTGCATCTCCTGCGGCTTGTCCTTGTAGCGCTCGCGCAGCTCGGTCACCTTGGGCGCCACGGCCTTCATCTTGGCCATGCTGCGGTAAGCACTCGCGTTGAGCCAGTAGAAGGCGATCTTCAGCAGCACCACCAGGCCGACGATGGCCCAGCCCCAGTTGCCGAGCAAACCGTGCAGCTTGTCGAGCAGCCAGAACAGCGGCTTGGACAGCACGGTCAGCCAGCCGTAGTCCTTCACCAGC
>JANNFE010000154.1:0-23646 GCA_031379415.1 Betaproteobacteria bacterium
CCGCGTTCTTGCCGTGGGTGTAGTCGCGCAAGGTCTTCAGGACAGCGGTCTTGCCGGTGATCTCGGTCACGCGCGCATACAGGGCCGCGGCGCCCGGCACTTCGAGGTAGACGAACTGGTTGATCATCAGCGCCGGCACCAACGGGCCGCTGATGCGGTAGAAGGTGTGGCCGCCCTGCTGCCAGCTCTCCATGGTCTTGCCATGGCGCTCCCAGAAGTCGGCCGGCAGCGGCAGCACGCCGGTGTAGAGCAGGTCGCCGTCTTCCAGCGTCTTGTCGTTGAAGTAGTCCTCGGCCGGCAGGCCCAGGGCGCGCGCCTTGACACGCATGTTGATGTCCTTGGACACCAGCACGATCTCGCGCTCGGGTTGCTGTTCGCGCAGGCTCTGCACCACGCCCAGGATCTGGTTGTCGGCCTTGCCCTGCGGCAGGCCGGGCGGCAGCTTGAAGTCGAGGAAGGTGGTCTGGAAGAAGAGCTTGCCGCCGGCTTCGCGGTGGCCGGTCTTGGCCAGTTCGATGCCGGCATGCGCGTCCACCGTGCCGGCCTTGTTAGCGAAGGTGGCCAGCGCGTCGAGTTCACGGCTCACCTGGCGCACGCTGCGCGCCACCTCGCTCATGCCCTTCTTGTGGCCGTCGAGTTCTTCCAGCGTGATCATCGGCAGGAAGACGTCGTGTTCCTCGAAGCGGAACAGGCTCATCGGGTCGTGCATCAGCACGTTGGTGTCGAGCACGAAGAGCTTGGCCGGACCAGTGCTGCGCGGCTTGCGCGGGCGCACCGCGGGGGCCGGGCGCGATGCAGTGGTGGCCAGCGGTGCAAACGCCGCGGGCGCGACCGCTGCCCGTGTCAGCGCGGCAGCTGGCGCCGGGCGCGCAGCGAGCGGTGTGCCGCCGTCGTGCAGTTCCAGCGCGGCCTGCGCTGGCGCTTCGGCGTCGCGTGTCTTCAGCGAGCGTTTCTCGGGGCGCGGCGCAGCCTGGGCCTCGTAGTCGGCGTTGCGCAGCAGGTCACCTTTTTTCGCGGGCGGCTTGGGCAGGGGCATGTGTTCAGGGGGGGTGGTTCAGAAGAAAAAAAGCCGCACAGGCTGCTGTGCGGCTTCGGTGGGGAGGGCGGTTGCTGCGGCGCGATGCCGCAGGCGTGCCAGGGGTGCAGGGTGGATCAAGCGGCCTTCTTGAGCGCCTTCACAGCCTTCAGCACTTCGTCCACGTGCCCGGCGACCTTGATGCCGCGCCACTCGGCGCGCATCACGCCTTCGGCGTCGATGAGGAAGGTGCTGCGCTCGATGCCCTTGACCTTCTTGCCGTACATGATCTTGTTCTTGACCACGCCGAACATGTGGCAAAGCTTCTCTTCGGTGTCGGCAATCAGCTCGAAGGGCAGTTCGAGGTTGGTCTTGAACTTGTCATGGCTGGCCATGTTGTCGCGCGACACCCCGAAGACGACGGCACCGGCCTTCAGGAAGTCCTTGTGCTGGTCACGGAACTGCATCGCCTCGGTGGTGCAGCCGGGCGTGTTGTCCTTCGGGTCGAAGTACCGCACCTCGGCGTTGCCCAGGTGCGACTGGGGCGTGAACTTCACGCCGCCGGTGGCCAGGGCTTCGAATTCCGGGAGGGATTTGTTGATGACAGGCGTCATGGAAGGTTTTCTCGCACTGCGCAGGTGTGGAAGCCAGCTCTCCGCCAAGCCGACTCAATGCAGAATTATAAAGTCTCCGCGAGGGGGCCCCTTCAGATCAGCAAAGCAGCCAGCACGCGGCGCCCTTCGCTGGCCAGCACGTTGTAGGTGCGGCAGGCCGCCGCGGTGTCCATGGTCTCGACGCCGATGCGCTGCGCCATCAGTGGCCGCAGCAGGGCCGGACGGGGAAAACTCAGGCGCGCGCCGCTGCCGAAGATCACCACCTCGGGCCGCAGCGCGGCCACGCGTTCGAAGTGCATCTCGGTCAACTCGGCCAGCCCGGCGGCCTGCCAGGCCAGCACATCGCCCTGCCAGGGCACCAGCACGCTGGCACTGAACGGCGTGCCGCCCACCCAGACGCGCCCGGCTTCATGGCGAGTGATGGCGTTGACGCCGTCGGCGCTGTCGGGCTGGAACTTCATGCCGGATAATTCTAGGTTCACCCTGCTGGAGTCGCACCGCGTGAAGCTCATCGCCAAGTCCGCCAAGCTCGCCAACGTCGGCTACGACATCCGCGGCCCCGTGCTCGACAAGGCGCGGCAGATGGAAGAAGAGGGTCACAAGATCATCAAGCTGAACATCGGCAACGTGGCCGCCTTCGGCCTGATGCCGCCCGACGAGATCGTGCAGGACATGATCCGGAACTTGCCCGACGCCGCCGGCTACACCGACAGCAAGGGCCTGTTCGCGCCGCGCAAGGCGGTGGTGCACTATTGCCAAGAGAAACATGTTGCCGGCGTGACCGTGGACGATGTCTATCTCGGCAATGGCGCTTCCGAGCTCATCGCGATGAGCATGAACGCGCTGCTCGATGCGGGCGACGAGGTGCTGATCCCCTCGCCCGACTACCCGCTGCACACCGCCGTGGTCTCGCTGTCGGGCGGCACACCGGTGCACTACCACTGCGACGAAGGCTCGGGCTGGCTGCCCGACCTGGACGACATCCGCAGGAAGGTCACGCCGCGCACCCGCGCCATCGTCGTCATCAATCCCAACAACCCCACCGGCGCGCTGTACCCGGATGACCTGCTCAGGGACATCGTCGAGATCGCGCGCCAGCACCAGCTCATCGTCTTTGCCGACGAGATCTACGACAAGACGCTCTACGACGGCCACAGCCACACCAGCATCGCGAGCCTGGCCGACGACGTGTTCTTCGTCACCTTCAACGGCCTCTCCAAGAACTACCGCAGCTGCGGCTACCGCGCCGGCTGGATGGTGGTGAGCGGCGACAAGCGCCGCGGCAAGGACTACATCGAAGGCCTGAACATGCTGGCCAGCATGCGCCTGTGCGCCAACACGCCGGGGCAGCTGGCCATCCAGACGGCCCTGGGCGGTTACCAGAGCATCAAGGACCTGGTGGCGCCGGGCGGCCGGCTGTGCAAACAGCGCGACCTGGCCTACGAGTTGCTGAGCCAGATTCCGGGCTTGAGCGTGGTCAAGCCCAAGGCGGCCCTGTACATGTTCCCGCGCCTGGACTCCAAGCTCTACCCCATCAGCGACGACCAGCAGTTCGCGTATGAATTGCTGGCCGACGAGAAGGTGCTCATCGTGCAGGGCACCGGCTTCAACTGGCCGGAGCACGACCACTTCCGCATCGTGTTCCTGCCCAACATGGACGACCTGGCCGAAGCCATCGGCCGCATCTCGCGCTTCCTCGCGCATTACCGAAAGCGTCATTCGCAATGAATCCCATCCAGGTCGGCCTGCTCGGCATCGGCACCGTCGGCAGCGGCACCTATCTGGTGTTGCAGCGCAATCAGGAAGAGATCCAGCGCCGCGCCGGCCGCGGCATCGCCATCACCATGGTGGCCGACCTCGACACCGAGCGTGCACGCGCCATCGTCGGCGACCAGGCGCAGGTGGTGGCCGACGCGCGCCAGGTGATTGCCAACCCCGACATCGACATCGTCATCGAGCTCATCGGCGGCACCGGCATGGCCAGGACGCTGGTGCTGGAGGCCATTGCCGCCGGCAAGCATGTGGTCACCGCCAACAAGGCGCTGCTGGCGGTGCATGGCAGCCAGATCTTCGCCGCGGCGCGTGAGCAGGGCGTGATCGTGGCCTTCGAAGCCGCGGTGGCCGGTGGCATCCCCATCATCAAGGCGCTGCGCGAAGGGCTCACCGCCAACCGCATCGAATGGGTGGCCGGCATCATCAACGGCACCACCAATTTCATCCTGTCCGAGATGCGCAGCAAGGGCCTGGACTTCGGCGTGGTGCTGAAGGAAGCGCAGCGCCTGGGCTATGCCGAGACCGACCCGACCTTCGACATCGAAGGCATCGACGCCGCCCACAAGGCCACCATCATGAGCGCCATCGCCTTCGGCGTGCCGGTGCAGTTCGACAAGGCCTATGTCGAAGGCATCACGGGGCTGCAGGCAGCCGACATCCGTTATGCCGAGCAACTCGGCTACCGCATCAAGCTGCTGGGCATCGCACGCCGCAGGGCCACGGGCATCGAGCTTCGCGTGCACCCGACCCTGATCCCTTCGACGCGGCTGATCGCCAACGTCGAAGGCGCGATGAACGCCGTGGTGGTGATGGGCGACGCCGTCGGCCCCACGCTCTACTACGGCAAGGGCGCGGGCAGCGAGCCCACGGCCAGCGCGGTGATCGCCGACCTGGTGGACATCACCCGCCTGCACACCGCCGACCCCGGCCACCGCGTGCCGCACCTGGCCTTCCAGCCCGGCTCGCTGGCCGACACGCCCATCCTGCCCATCGCCGAAGTGGTGACCGCCTTCTACCTGCGCCGGCAGGTGGCCGACCAGGCCGGCGTGCTGGCGCGCATCACCGGCATCCTGGCGGAGAACGACATCAGCATCGACGCCGTGCTGCAGCGCGCCAGCGCCGAGGGCGATGCATCACTCGGTTTTGCCGAAGGCAAGGAAAAGACCGACCTCATCATCCTCACCCACGACACCGTGGAAGGCCGCATGACGGCGGCGCTGGCGCAGATGCAGGCGCTGCCGACGGTGCTCGCGCCCATCGTGCGCATCCGCAAGGAAGAGCTGAGTTGAAGTACCTCAGCACGCGCGGCGACCGCACCGAGCGCGGCTTCAGCGACATCCTGCTCGAAGGCCTGGCGCCTGATGGCGGCTTGTACTTGCCGACGCACTACCCGCAGGTGGGCGCCGTCACGTTGACCCGCTGGCGCGAGCTGCCCTATGCCGAGCTGGCCTTCGAAGTCCTCTCGCTCTACATCGACGACATCCCACCGGCCGACCTGAAGCGCCTGTGCGCGGCCACCTACACCGAAGCGGTGTACGGCACGCCGCAGATCACGCCGCTGAAGAAGCTCGAAGACGGCCTCTACCTGCAAGCCCTGTCGGGTGGCCCCACGCTGGCCTTCAAGGACATGGCCATGCAATTGCTGGGCAAGCTCTTCGAATACGAACTGGCACGCCGTGGCGAGACGCTGAACATCCTGGGCGCGACCAGCGGTGACACCGGCAGCGCGGCCGAATACGCCATGCGCGGCAAGCAGGGCGTGCGCGTCTTCATGCTCAGCCCGCAAGGCCGCATGAGCCCCTTCCAGCAGGCCCAGATGTTCAGCCTGCAGGACACCAACATCCACAACATCGCGGTGGAAGGCGTGTTCGACGACTGCCAGGACATCGTCAAGGCCGTGAGCAACGACCTCGCCTTCAAGCGCGAACACAAGATCGGTACCGTCAACAGCATCAACTGGGCGCGGCTGCTGGCCCAGGTGGTGTACTACTTCGCCGGGTATTTTCAAGCGACCTCCGGTCGCGTCCGGGCCACGCCCGAGCAGGTCAGCTTCGCCGTGCCCAGCGGCAATTTCGGCAACATCTGCGCCGGCCACGTGGCGCGGATGATGGGCCTGCCCATCCGCAAGCTCGTGCTGGCCACCAACGAAAACGACGTGCTCGACGAGTTCTTCCGCACGGGAACTTATCGCCCGCGCGCCACAGCCGAGACGCACGAGACCAGCAGCCCGTCGATGGACATCAGCAAGGCCAGCAACTTCGAACGCTTCGTGTTCGACCTGCTGGGCCGCGACGGCGCGCGCACGGCGGAACTGTTCGGGCCGACGCTGGCGCGCGAAGGCGGCTTTACGCTCACGCCGCAGGAGTTCGCGCCGGCAGCGGGCTTCGGTTTCGTCAGCGGCAAGAGCGCCCATGCCGACCGCCTGGCCACCATCCGCCGCGCCTGGGCCGAGTACCACACGCTCATCGACACCCACACCGCCGACGGCCTGAAGGTGGCCCTGGCCCACCGCGAGCCGGGCGTGCCCATGCTGGTGCTGGAAACCGCGCTGCCGGCCAAGTTCGCCGCCGCCATCGAAGAGGCCCTGGGCTTCGCGCCCGAGGTGCCGGCGGCGCTGCGCGGCATCGAGGCCTTGCCCAAGCGCTTCGTGGTCATGAAGCCCGACGTGGCAGCGGTCAAGCAGCACATCGTGCAGCATTGCAGCGCATGAAGGACACACGACCGCTGCTCAGCCTGGACGAGGCGCTGGCCCGCCTGGTGGCGGGCAGCCGGCCCTTTGCCATCAGCCAGACCGAACAGGTCTCCACCTTCGACGCCCTGGGCCGCGTGCTGGCGGCCGACGTGGCCAGCACGCTGAACGTGCCGCCCGAGGACAACAGCTCGATGGACGGCTACGCCTTGCGCGCGGCCGACGTCGTGGTGGCCGGCACCGTGCTGCCGGTGGCGCAGCGCATCCCCGCCGGCCATGTGGGCCAGCCGCTGCAGCCGCGTACCGCGGCGCGCATCTTCACCGGCGGACAGGTGCCGCCCGGCGCCGACGCGGTGGTGATGCAGGAGCAGTGCGAGGCCGTGCCCGGCGACGGCCTCGGCGGCGTCAAGGTCAACACCGTGCCGAGTGCCGGCCAGTGGATCCGCCGCCGCGGCGAAGACGTGCTCGCCGGCGCCGCCGTGCTGCACGCCGGCCAGCGCCTCACGCCGCAGGCGCTGGGCCTGGCGGCCTCGGTCGGCATCGGCACGCTGAAGGTGTTGCGCAAGCCGCGCATCGCCATCTTTTCCACCGGTGATGAACTGCAGATGCCGGGCGAAGCCTTACGCCCCGGCGCCATCTACAACAGCAACCGCTACACGCTGCGCGCGCTGGCGCAGGCTGGCGGTTGCGAGGTGCATGACCTGGGCATCGTGCGCGACACGCTCGATGCGACGCGCGCCGCACTGCGCGAGGCCGCTGCCGTGGCCGACCTCATCGTCACCTGCGGTGGTGTCTCGGTGGGCGAGGAAGACCATCTCAAGCCCGCCGCGATGGCCGAAGGCAGTCTGGAGAACTGGCAGATCGCCATCAAGCCCGGCAAGCCGCTGGCCTTCGGGTCGATCCGGCGGAGTGACGGCACGTCTGCACTGTTCATCGGCCTGCCCGGAAACCCGGTCTCGGCCTTCATCACCTACCTGCTGGCGGTGAGCACCGCCTTGCGCACGATGCAAGGCATGTCGGCGGGCCTGCCGCCAGCGCTGCCCTTGTGCGCACACTTCGACTGGCCCAGGCCCGACAAGCGCCGCGAGTTCCTGCGCGTGCGCCTGAATGCCGAGGGCGGGCTCGATCTCTTCGCCAATCAGAGTTCGGGCGTGCTGACCTCGGCCGTGTGGGCTGATGGTGTGGTCGACAACGCGCCTGGCGCGGCCATCGCGCGTGGCGATGTCGTGCGCTTCTTGCCGCTGTCGGAGCTGGTGGCGCGATGAAGATCCAGGTGCGCTACTTCGCCGCGCTGCGTGAAGCGCTGGGCCCGCACGAGACCGTGGAGTTGGCCTCTGGCGCCACGCTCGGCGAGCTGCGCGACGCGCTGCTCGCCCGCGGTGGCCGCCATGCCGAGGTGCTGGCGCGCGGCCGCGCCGTGCGCTGTGCCTTGAACCAGGCCATGGCCGATGAAGCGACGCCGGTGCCCGAGGGCGCCGAGGTCGCCTTTTTTCCACCCGTGACCGGCGGCTGAACCGGCATGGCTCGCGTCTCCATCCAGGCTGCCGACTTCGATCTCAGCGCCGAAGTGGCGGCACTGCGTGCCGGCGACGGCGGCGTCGGCGCGGTGGCCAGCTTCGTCGGCACCGTGCGCAGCCGCAGCGAAGGCAGCGCCGTCAGCGCGATGGAGCTGGAGCACTACCCCGGCATGACCGAAAGCGCCATCGAAGCCATGATCGACGAGGCCGCGCGCCGCTTCGACATCCGTGCCGCGCGCGTGGTGCACCGCGTGGGCCTGCTGCAGGCCGGCGAGCAGATCGTGCTGGTCGCCGTGAGCTCGGCTCACCGCGGCATGGCCTTCCAGGCCTGCGAATTCATCATGGACTACCTGAAGACGCAGGCGCCGTTCTGGAAGAAGGAAACCACGCCCGACGGTGCGCGCTGGGTCGACGCGCGCGTGGCCGACGATGCCGCCCTGGCGCGCTGGGGCATCCCCGCGCCGAATTCGGGCGCGGCCTGAATCCGCGGCGCATGGACAGCCGCCAGCTCCGCACGGCCCTGGGGCGCTTCACCACCGGCGTCACCATCGTCACCTGCGTCGCCGAAGACGGCAGCTACGTCGGGTTGACGGCCAACTCCTTCAACTCGCTGTCGCTGACGCCGCCGCTGGTGCTGTGGTCGCTGCGCGAAACCAGTCCGTCGCTGGCAGCATTTGCCCGGGCGCCGCGCTTCGCCGTGAATGTGCTGGCCGAGGCGCAGGTCGACCTGTCGCGCCGCTTTGCCAGCCGCGCCGAGGACCGCTTTGCCGAAGGCCCCTGGGCGCTGGGCGAACAGGGCTCGCCGGTGCTGGCCGGCTGCGCGGCGGTGTTCGAATGCGAGACGGCGTCGCACCAACCGGCCGGCGACCACCGGCTCTTCATCGGCCGTGTGCTGGCCTGCACCGAGTCGGCCTTGCAGCCGCTGGTGTTCCAGGGCGGGCACTATCACCTGCTCGGCGAGGTGCTGTGATGCCGCTGCAAGCGCGTTGGCTGGAGATGTTCGAGCAGGTCTTCCGTCTGTGCGGCGTGAAGGCCGGCGACGCCTGCGCGGTGCTGTCGGAAGTGGCCACGCGGGCCGAGCTGCCGCAGTTGTCGCTGCTGGCGCTGCAGCGCATCGGCGCGCGGCCCTTTCACATCGTGCTGCCCGAACGGCCGCTCACGGCGCCGGTGCCGGTGCGCTCCACCGGCGCATCGGATGCCATCGGCCAGCTGCAGCCCGTCGTCACCGCGCTGGCCGGCTGCGTCTTCGTTGCCGACTGCACCGTGGAAGGCCTGCAGCACGCCGTGGAACTGCCGCTCATCCTGGCCGGCGGCGCGCGCGTGCTGGCCATCAGCCACGAACACCCCGAGATCCTGGAACGCTGCCTGCCGCGCGCCGAAGACGAACTGCCGGTGCGCGACGCCATGCGGCGGCTGAAGGCGGCGCGCGAGATGGTGGTGAGCTCGGGTGCGGGCACGGCGCTGCGCGTTGCGCTGGCCGGTGCACGTGTGGGCGGTGTCTGGGGCTTCACCACCAAGCCGGGCACGCTGAGCCACTGGCCGGGCGGCCTGGTGCTGGCCTTTCCGGCGGCCGGCAGCGTGAATGGTGAGCTGGTGCTCGACCGTGGCGACGTCAACCTCACCTTCAAGCGCTACCTGCAGGACCCGGTGCGCCTGGTCATCGA
The DNA here is from genome assembly GCA_031379415.1 of Betaproteobacteria bacterium. Taxonomy (GTDB): domain Bacteria; phylum Pseudomonadota; class Gammaproteobacteria; order Burkholderiales; family Burkholderiaceae_C; genus Rubrivivax. Next base: position 9,273 of record JANNFE010000154.1, read on the forward strand.
AAGCGACCATGTGGTGGCGGTGGAAGGCAGCGGCATGGACGCCGAAATGATGCGCGGCTACTTCAAGGCCTGGGACGACAAGGCCGCCTATGCGGTGTCGCACCTGGGCTGGGGCCTGAACCGCCGCGCGCGCTGGGACGCCATGGCCTTCTACGACAAGGCCGACTTCAACGGCACCGAGCTGCGCGCCTTTGCCGGCAACTTCCTTTACAGCACGGGTGCCAACGAGGTGGCCGGCCGCCACACGCTGGGCCACTTCGACCTGCCGCTGCGCGGTTGCACCGTACTGCTGGACGGCACGGCCGTGGTCGAGCGCGGGAAGCTGCTGTGATGCTGCCGGCCTTCGATGCGACAGGGCAGGGCGACACCGCCGTGCTGCTGCTGCACGGCGTGGGCGGCGGGCGGGCCATCTGGTCGGATGCGGCCTCGGGCACGGCGCGCACCGTCGCTGCGGCCGGCTTCCGCGTCTACGCGGTCGACCTGCCGGGCTATGGCGATTCGGCAGGCCTGCAGGCGGTGGACCTGGACGGCTTCGTGGCAGCGGTGCGGGCCCTCATCGGCCATGCTGCCGCCAAGCGCACCGTGCTGCTGGGCCACAGCATGGGCGGCATGGTGGCGCAGGAACTCGCGGCGCGTGTGCCGCAGGCGGTGCAGGGCCTGGTGCTGGCCTGCACCTCGGCGCTGTTCGGCAAGGCCGACGGCGCCTGGCAGCAGCAGTTCCTGGCCGAACGCCTGGCGCCGCTGGACGCCGGCCTGGGCATGCCGGGCATGGCCGATGCGCTGGTACCCGGCCTCGTCTCGCCCACCGCCCCGCAGGGTGTGCGCCAGATCGCGCGTGAGGTGATGGCGCGCGTGCCCGAGCCCACCTACCGCGCCGCGCTGCGCGCGATCGCCGGCTTCGACCGCCGCGCCGCGCTGGCGCAGATTGCCGTGCCGACCCTGTTTCTGGCCGCAGAACACGACCGCACCGCGCCGCCCGAGGTGATGCAGCGCATGGCGGCGCGCGTGCCGGGTAGCGAATATGTGTGCCTGGCGCAGGCCGGGCACATTGCCAACGTCGAGGCGCCTGCGGCCTTCAACGCGGCGGTCGTGAACTTCCTGCAACGCCACTTCGGCGCCCCCTGACGGAGCCTGTCCATGCACATTGCCGGCAACCCGCAGCACCTGAGCCCGCAGCAGCGCGAGCTCATCGATGTCGCGGCCACGTTGGGGCGCGAGAAGTTCGCACCACGCGCAGCGCAGATCGACCGCGACGCGGTGTTCCCCTTCGAGAACTACGAAGACCTGCGCCAGGCCGGCCTGCTCAAGATCTGCGTGCCACGTCAATACGGCGGGCTCGGCGCCGACTTCCTCACCTACGTGATGGTGGCCGCCGAGATCGGCCGCCATTGCGGCGCCACGGCACTCAGCTGGAACATGCATGTCAGCAGCTGCATGTGGAGCGGCTTCATCGCCGACGCGCTGGACATGTCGCCCGCGCAGCGCGCCGACCACGAAGCGAAGCGCGCCGTGCACTACGCCAACATCGTCGAGCGCGGCATGGTCTATTCACAGCCCTTCAGCGAAGGCGGCGCCGCGGCTGCGGGCAAGGCGCCGTGGGGTACGCTGGCGCGTGCGGTGGAGGGCGGCTACATCGTCAGCGGCAAGAAGATCTTCGCTTCGCTGGCCGGCGCGGCCGACTTCTACAGCGTGCTGTGCACGCTGGACCGGCCCGGTGCGACGCAGAAGGACTCGCTCTACCTGGCCGTGCCGGCCGGTGCCGTGGGCGTGAGCGTGGTCGGCGACTGGGACCCGCTGGGCATGCGCGGCACCGTCAGCCGCACGCTGCTGCTGAAAGACGTCTTCGTGCCACACGCCGCGCGCCTGTTGCCCGAAGGCGTGAACTGGCAGGCGGCGATGCGTTTCCCGCACATGTTCGCCACGCTGTCGCCCACCTACATGGGCATTGCGCAGGCGGCCTACGACTTCACCGCGGCCTATCTGCGCGCCGAAGTGCCGGGCATGCCCAAGATCCTGCGCCGCATGTACCCCACCAAACAGATCGCGGTGGCCGACATGCGCATCAAGCTGGAGCAGACGCGCGCGCTCTTCCTGCAGAACGCCCGCGACGCCGTGGTCGACCCCGACAAGGACACGCGCATGCGCCTCTATGCGGCGCACCACACGATCATGGAGAACTCGGCGGCGCTGGCCTCCTTGGCGATACGCACCTGCGGCGGCCAGAGCATGCTGAAGAGCCTGCCGCTGGAGCGCCTGTACCGTGACTCGCGCTGCGGCTCGCTGATGCTGCCGTGGACGGCCGAGCTGTGCGTCGACCGGCTGGGCCGTGAGTGCCTGTACGAAGCCGGCGAGCGCGACGAAGAGATCGAGTAAGCGGCCAGACGCAGGGCCATGTTCGACCGCCTGGTGCCGCAGCCGCTGGCCGATGCCGCGCTGGCGCACCTGCAGGCCGCAGGCGTACAGCGCGGCGCCATCGTGGCCTGGCTGGGCCACAACAGCTGGGACCTGCTGGCCACGCTGGTGGCTTGCGAGAGCCTGGGCGCGGTGCTGCTGCCGCTGAACTGGCGGCTGGCGGCGGCCGAACTGGCGCAGATCCTCAGCCAGGCCGGGGCCGGGCACCTCATGGGCACGCCCGAACTGCAGGCGCTGGCGGGCGATGTGCTGAACCTGGCCCGCCTGGCGCCGGGACCGGCAGACGGCGTGCACGATGGCGATCTGCTGCTCGTCTACACATCGGGCACCACCGGCCAGCCCCGGGGCGCCATGCACACGTGCGCCGGCCTGATGGCCAATGCCGTGGCCGCCATCGCCGCACAGGGGCTGGATGCGAAGGCGCGCGTGCTGTCCGTGCTGCCGCTCTTCCACGTCGGCGGCCTGTGCATCCAGACCCTGCCGGCGCTGGCGGTGGGCGCCAGGGTGGCGCTGCACCCGCGCTTCGAGCCCGGCGCCTGGTTCGACGCCGTTGAGCAGTGGCGGCCGACGACCACGCTGCTGGTGCCGGCGCTGATGAAGACGCTCATCGAGCATCCGCGCTGGGCCGGCGCCGACCTGTCGTCGCTGCGCTTCGTCAACAGCGGCTCGCAGATCGTGCCGCGCCATCTCATCGACGCCTTTCACGCCCGCGGCGTGCCGGTGGCGCAGGTCTACGGCGCCACCGAGACGGGGCCGCTGAGCATCGTGCTCAAGCCCGCCGAGGCGTTGGCGCACCCCGGCATGGCGGGCCGCCCGGCCTTGGGCGTGCAAGTGCGGCTGGGCGATGGTGGCGAAATCCTGCTCAAGGCGCCGAACCTCATGCGCGGCTACCACCGCAGTGCCGACAGCGGCTTCGACGCCGCAGGCTGGTTCCACACCGGCGACCTGGCCGTGCTGCATGACGACGGGTTCTACGAGGTGGTGGGCCGCAGCAAGGAGCTCATCATCAGCGGCGGCGAAAACATCCATCCGGCCGAGATCGAAAACCTGGTGGCCGCGCTGCCCGGCGTGGCCGAATGTGCCGTGGTCGGCCTGCCCGACGCCACCTGGGGCGAGGTGCCGGTGCTGGTGGTCGTCGCGCAAGCGGGCGCTGCAGTCGATGCCGCAGCCATCCTGGCCGCCTTGCAGGGCCGTGTGGCGCGCTTCAAGCTGCCGCGGCGGGTGGTGATGGCCGACGCACTGCCGCGCACGGCGCTGGGCAAGGTGCAGCGCGCGCAACTGGTGGCCGCCCTCGCCACGGCTTGACGCAGCGCAAGCCGGGCCGACTTGAAAAGGCGCGCCCCGCGCCTCATGTCCAACGCAACCCGGAGGATCCGCACATGCGTTTCGACAAGCTCACCACCGCCTTCCAGCAGGCCCTGGCCGACGCCCAGAGCGCTGCTGTCGCCCGCGACAACCCGTACATCGAACCGGCCCACCTGCTGGCCGCCATGCTCACCCAGCCCGACGGCCCCAAGGCCCTGCTCGACCGCGCGGGCGCCAACACGGCCGCACTGGCCGTGGCCATGGAAACCGCCATCCGCAACCTGCCGAATGTTCAGGGCGGTGGCCAGCCGGTGCAGCCCGGCCGCGACCTCGTGAACATCCTGCAGGCCGCCGACAAGGAAGCCGGCAAGCGCGGCGACCAGTTCATCGCCAGCGAGATGTTCCTGCTGGCCCTGGCCGATTCCAAGACCGACATCGGCGGTGTGGTGCGTGGCCATGGCCTGAGCCGCAAGTCGCTGGAAGCCGCCATCGACGCCGTGCGCGGCGGCCAGAAGGTCGACTCGGCCGATGCCGAAGGCCAGCGCGAGGCACTGAAGAAGTTCACGCTCGACCTCACCGAACGCGCACGGCGAGGCAAGCTCGACCCGGTGATCGGCCGCGACGACGAGATCCGTCGCGCCATCCAGGTGCTGCAGCGCCGTTCGAAGAACAACCCGGTGCTCATCGGCGAGCCCGGTGTCGGCAAGACCGCCATCGTCGAGGGCCTGGCCCAGCGCATCGTCAACGGCGAGGTGCCCGACAGCCTGAAGGACAAGCGCGTGCTGGTGCTCGACATGGCGGGCCTGCTGGCCGGCGCCAAGTACCGCGGTGAATTCGAAGAGCGGCTGAAGGCCGTGCTCAAGGAAGTGGCCGCCGACGAAGGCCGCATCATTCTCTTCATCGACGAACTGCACACCATGGTGGGCGCCGGCAAGGCCGAAGGCGCCATCGACGCCGGCAACATGCTCAAGCCCGCGCTGGCGCGCGGCGAACTGCACTGCATCGGCGCCACCACGCTGAACGAATACCGCAAGTACGTCGAGAAGGATGCCGCGCTGGAGCGCCGCTTCCAGAAGGTGCTGGTCGACGAGCCGAGCGTCGAGGCCACGGTGGCCATCCTGCGCGGCCTGCAGGAGAAGTACGAGGTGCACCACGGCGTGGAGATCACCGACCCGGCCATCGTCGCCGCGGCGGAGCTGAGCCATCGCTACATCACCGACCGCTTCCTGCCCGACAAGGCCATCGACCTCATCGACGAAGCGGCGGCCAAGGTCAAGATCGAGATCGACTCCAAGCCCGAGGCCATGGACAAGCTCGACCGCCGGCTCATCCAGCTGAAGATCGAGCGCGAGGCGGTGCGCAAGGAAAAGGACGAAGCCTCGATCCGCCGCATGGGCCTGATCGAAGAAGAGATCACGCGGCTGGAGCGCGACTACAACGACCTGGAAGAAATCTGGAAGAGCGAGAAGGCCGCGGCCCAGGGCAGCGCGCACGTGAAGGAAGAGATCGAGAGCACGCGCCACCAGATCGAGGAGCTCAAGCGCAAGGGTGACTTCAACAAGGTGGCCGAGCTGCAGTACGGCAAGCTGCCCGAACTGGAGAAGCGCCTGAAGGAAGCGCAGGCCACCGAGACCGGCAAGAAGGGCGCCGGCCGCCCGCAGTTGCTGCGCACCATGGTGGGTGCCGAAGAGATTGCCGAAGTGGTGTCACGTGCCACCGGCATCCCGGTGAGCAAGCTGATGCAGGGCGAACGCGACAAGCTGCTGCAGATGGAAACCAAGCTGCACGAACGCGTGGTGGGGCAGGACGAGGCCATCGTCGCGGTGGCCGATGCCATCCGCCGTTCACGCGCCGGCCTCTCCGACCCGAACCGCCCGCTGGGCAGCTTCCTCTTCCTGGGCCCCACGGGCGTGGGCAAGACCGAGTTGTGCAAGGCGCTGGCCGGCTTCCTGTTCGACAGCGACGACCACATGATCCGTGTCGACATGAGCGAGTACATGGAGAAGCACTCGGTCAGCCGCCTCATCGGCGCGCCGCCGGGCTACGTCGGCTATGACGAGGGTGGCGCGCTCACCGAAGCCGTGCGGCGCAAGCCCTATTCCGTGCTGCTGCTCGACGAGGTGGAGAAGGCCCACCCCGATGTCTTCAACGTGCTCTTGCAGGTGTTGGACGATGGCCGCCTGACCGACGGCCAGGGCCGCACCGTGGACTTCAAGAACACCGTCATCGTGATGACCAGCAACCTCGGGTCGCAGATGATCATGCAGATGGCCGGTGAGCCGGCCAGCACCATCCGCGACGCGGTGTGGGCCGAGGTCAAGCAGCACTTCCGCCCCGAGTTCCTGAATCGCATCGACGAGACGGTGGTCTTCCACGCGCTCGACCGCAAGAACATCGAGAGCATCGCCAGGATCCAGCTCAAGCTGCTGGAAGCGCGCCTGGAGAAGCTGGAGATGAAGCTCGAAGTCTCGCCGGCGGCTTTGGCCGAACTCGCCAAGGTCGGCTTCGACCCGGTGTTCGGGGCGCGGCCGCTGAAGCGGGCGATCCAGCAGCGCATCGAGAACCCGGTGGCCAAACTCATACTGGAGGGCCGCTTCGGGCCCAAGGATGTGGTGCCGGTGAACGTCGGCGAAGGCCAGTTCTCGTTCCAGCGCATCGTGCATTGACCGTCAGCGCCTGCGCCAAGGCGGTGGCGCGGCGCTCGATGAGCACGATGAAGCGGCTGACCAGGGCGCCCGCCGTCGGCATGGCGATGGTCATGATGAACATGGCGCAGAAGAGTTGGCTGATGGCGATGGGGGTGGGGTTGAGGTTCATGGTCTTCACTCCCCGTACAGCGCGCCGGTGGTTCTGAAACCGGCCGCCGTGGCACCGGTCTCGCTGAGGATCAGACCTTCGCTGAGGATCAGACCTTCGCTCAGGATGAGCCCTTCGCTGAGGATCAGGCCCTCGCTCAGGATGAGCCCTTCGCTGAGGATGAGGCCCTCACTCAGGATCAAGCCCTGCGACAAGCTGATGCCACTCTGCAGCGTGCTGCCGCTGCCGCTGATGAGCCAGGATGAGAGGGTGGGCGTCAGTGTGAACAGGCCCGTGTTGCCCACCGAAGAACTGGTGCCCAGCAGTGCATTGGCAATGACCACGCCGCTGCTCAGCAGGTTGCCGGTGCTCACATAGGTGGAAGTGAAGGCCTTGGGAAAGGTGCTGGCCGCAATGCCGGTGCCCGACCACCAGGTGGCTTCAGTACGCACCGCGAAGTTCGACGCCCACACCAGGCGCGGGTCCCAGATGGCCTGGTAGGTGTTGAAAAGCTTGTCGCCGGTGGCGATGTGGTTGCCGCCCACGGTGACGATGCGCGACCAGTTGAAGGTGGTGCCGGCCACCGTCGAGCTGCGCGTGACGGGCAGCGTCTTGCCACTGGCCAGCAGTGAGGTCACGCCGGACACCAGCGTGCCGGATTGCACCGCACTGGCCACGTCGGTGCGCAGCGACTGCGCCAGGCGGATGGCACCTTCCAGGTTCAAATGGCCGGCGCCTTGCTCCACCAAGTTGTAGCCGGGCAGCGGCTGCGCGGTGTACTGCAGGATCGCCTTGACCAGCGGCGGCGTGAGGCCGGGATTGACCTGCAGCAGCACGGCGGCTGCGCCAGCCACGGCGGGCGCGGCGACCGATGTGCCGCTGAGCTGGATCAGGCCCTGGGCATAGGTGGTGGGGCCGCCGGCCGCGGTGACGAGCTGCGGGAACAGCGTCGCCAAGGTGTTCTTGGTCGGTGCCGACGACAAAGCCTTCGTGGCATTGGCGCCGATGACCTTGTTGCCCGGCGCGACGAGGTCGGGCTTGATGACGTTGTCGTACCACTTGCTACCGCCCATGTCCACGTAGGAACGGGTGGGGCCGCGCGAGCTGAAGTTGTTGACGAGGTCGTCGTTGCGTGCCGGGGTGTCCTTGTAGTTGACGGCGCCGACGGTCAGCGCTTCGGGCGAATGGCCGGGCGACGAGATGGCGCCGTAGACCTTGCCGCCCAGCAGGCTCTGGCCGAAGTTGCCGGCCGCCACCACCACGGTGATGCCCATGGCCGAGGCCGCCCGCACGGCGTTGCACAGCGGGTCGACGTCCCAGGAGTCGGTGGACGCGGCCGCCAGGCTCAGGTTCATGACCTTGATGTTGTATTCGCGGGCGTGGTACATCACCCATTCGATGCCTTCGAGCACATCGGCCACGGTGCCGACGCCCAGACTGTTGAGCACGCGCACGTCGTAGATGTTGGCGTTGGGCGCCACGCCGGTGGAGTCAGGGGTCTGGTAGAAACCGCGGCCCGCGGCCACTGAAGCCACGTGCGTGCCGTGGCCGTAGGCGTCCTGCGTTTGGTCACTGTCGGCGGCCACGGTCGATTCGTAGGTGGCCAGCGCCGAACTGCCCGGCGTAATCGAAGCCAGGCCCAGCGTCCAGGGCTCGGACCAGTTCAGCCCGGCACCCTTGAGCATGGACACGCTCTTCTTCACCCGCGTCGCACCGCCGGCGTTGTTGAAGCTCTTGTGCGCCTTCATCACGCCCGAGTCCAGGATGGCGATGCCCACGCCGGTGCCGTCGTAGCCGCTGTAGGCGGTGGTGGTGCTGTAGCTGCGCACGCTGCTGGTGGTGGCACCGACGATGTTCTCCATCACGCTGGCCGTGCCCTTGGTGTCGCGGTTCGGTGTCACCGAGACCACGTCATCCAGCTTGGCCAGGCGCTTCAGGCTGCGCCCGGGCAGGGCCACGGTCAGCGTCTTCAGCGCCGGATGCGTCGACTGCACGGTACCGCCGAGCCTGGTGATGTCGCCGCGCAGTTCGCTCAATGCCGGGTCTTCGGAGTCGTGCATCACGATCACCTGCACCCAGTGTTCGCCCTTGAACTCGCGCGACCAGCGGTCCTTCTTGCGCGGACCGGCGCCACGCGAGACCTCGTCGTTCAACTCGGCCGAGACGTGGCCGCGCTGCTTGTTGGCCTTCTTGCCAAGGCCTTGCGTCAGGTCCAAGTGCCACTTGGGCGCCGCCAGCGCCGGGAAGGGCGCCACGGCGGTGACCAGGCCGCTGAGCGCGGTGACGCCAGCCATCAGCGTGGACAGCAGGCGGCGCCGGTAGACAGCGGCTCGGGTGGCGGTGGTATTGGACATGGCGGTTTCGGGGCGGGTGCCCGGGGTGCGGCGATGTCGAAATACTAGGTCAGACTGGAATCAAAATGTTGCAACTGAAAACAGTTGGTGGCCGCTCGGCGTATTTATTCACGCCGATTGTTCGGGCTTGTCAATGGGCGTGAAGTCGCCGGATGGGGCCTGTTTCACCCTCAGTTGCGGGGTTCTCGAAGGGTTAGAGTGCCGTTTTCGTGCGTTCCATCACGATGAGGCAGGATCGGTTCAAATGGCCCTCAAGTCGCGCTTGAGTATGTCGATAACTCAAGGATCGGCAGGTATCAGCCGGCGGAATACTGTTTCCGCGTGAGTATCTTTGTCTGTTTCCAGATACTCGTGGGCGCTCGCGTCCTGCGCTGCGCTCAAACCGGCGCTTCGATGCGCTCCAGTTGCATGCGCGCCAGCGTCAGGTTGCCGGCGCTGGCCAGCAGCACCAGGTGCACCGCCACACCCGGGTGGCCGGGAATGGGGCGCAGCAGCAGGTGGTGGCTGGTGGTGCTGATGCTCGCTTCGGCCCGCGAAGGCCCCAGGCCCAGCGCCCGCGAGGCGTCGTTGAACTGCGCCATCAGCGTGGCGCCCTGCTGGGCCAGGCGCTCTGCGTTGGGCGGGCCGCCCGAGCTGGACAGCGGCTGCAGCGTGTGCAGGTCGAATACGCAGCAGGCCACGCAGCCCTTGATCAGCGCGCAGCGTTCGGCATAAGCCTGCCAGCTGGTGCCGCCCGGCTTGGGCATGGGCATGGCCAACGGCGGCGCCGGGTCGGGCTGCGGCGGCTGCAGGTCCATGGGCTGCGTGGCGGCTTCGCTCTGCGGCACGCTGGGCTTGGGCACGGCCTGCGCCATGTCGGTGGGCAAGGCGCGCTGGGTGCCGGGCGAGCCATGCAGCCGGTTCCAGGCGCCGCCGATGTAGGCCCAGGCCTGGCGCGGCTTCTCGGCATGCGGCGTGACGTGCACCGCCACCGGGCTGCCGGCCGAGAGTTGCGCGGCCTGTGCCGCCAGCGCGATGCTGCTGCCCAGCGGCACCATCAGCAGTTCGCGGTTCGGCCACGGCCCGCGCAGCAGCGATTCATGCAGCGGCAGCAGCTGCCCTGACAGCGCATGCGGCGGCAGGTCGCCCACCAGCAGCACGCCCAGGCGGCTGAAGCCCAGCAGCACGCGCGCGACATGCGTGCGCGTGGTGCCGTCGGCGTTGACGTCGGTGGCGTAGACGCGGATCTGGCTGCCGTCGGCGAGCGGCATTTCCACGAATTGCAGCACCGCCAGCGCCACGCCGTGGCCCTGGCGGCGCACCGACAGGCGCTGCACGCGCGCCCCGGCGGCGCCGGCCAGGCTGGTCAGCAGGCGCAGGCTGGCGCTCATGCCCATGTCGTGCAGGGCGATGAATTCCGGCGTGTGCATGACGAACTCGCGCTGCAGCGAGCCGGCCACGTCGGCGGTGATGAAGAGCTCGACCTGGTCATCGGAGATGCGGCGGCCGACATCGTGCCGCCCCTGCCCGAGGTAGGCGTCGCGGTCGGCGACGATCTGCGTGCGCGGGGCCATCAGCTCGTCGCGATTCGGCGCGCGGGCCGTGTCTTTCCAGCTGTTGTCGTCTTGCCTTGAGTTCATCGGCGCATGATAGGTCGCGGGCTTCGTGCCGCATACGGCGTATGTCTCGCTCGCTCCGTAGAATCCTGTCCCTCTGAAGTGTGTAGGCGTCCACAGAACTCATGAACAACGTGTCTCAGCCGTCTGCTGCCAACGCCCCGGTGGTGATCATCAGTGCCGGCCTGGGTGGCCTGGCGGTGGCCTTGCAACTGGCGCCGCACGTGTCGGTGGTGGTGCTGGCCAAGCGCGAACTCACCGAAAGCGCCACCGCCTGGGCCCAGGGCGGCATCGTGGGCGTGCTGGGCGACGACGACAGCATCGAATCGCACGTGCGCGACACCCAGGACGCCGGTGCCGGCATCGTCGACGAACACACGGCGCGCTTCATCGCCGAACACAGCGAGGCGGCCATCCGCTGGCTGGTCGAGTCCGGCGTGCCCTTCTCGCCCGACCCCGAAGGCCCGCTGGGCCTGCATCTCACGCGCGAAGGCGGCCATGCGGTACGGCGCATCGCGCACGCCGCCGACGCCACCGGCAAGGCCATCCACGATGCGCTCTTGCAGCGCGCCAAGGAGCACCCCAACATCACCTTGCGCGAACGCTGGATGGCCGTGGACCTGGTGACCAGCCGCCATCTGAAGCGCGTGGAGCCGCCGCGCTGTTACGGCGTCTACGCGCTGGACATGGACGCCGGCCGCGTGATGACGCTGCCGGCCACGGCCGTGGTGCTGGCCACCGGCGGCGTGGGCAAGGTCTACCGCTACACCAGCAACCCCGACACCGCCACCGGCGACGGCATCGCCATGGCCTGGCGCGCCGGCTGCCGTGTCGGCAACATGGAGTTCATCCAGTTCCACCCGACCTGCCTGTACCACCCGCAGGAGCGCAGCTTCCTCATCACCGAGGCGCTGCGCGGCGAGGGCGGCTACCTCACGCTGCCGAACACCGGAACGCCTGGCGGCGTGGGCACGCGCTTCATGGGCGCCCACGATCAGCGCCTGGAGCTGGCGCCGCGCGACATCGTCGCCCGTGCCATCGACTTCGAGATGAAGAAGCACGGCCTGGACCACGTCTGGCTGGACGGCCGCCACCTCGGCGAGGCCTTCCTGAAGGAGCACTTCCCCACCATCCACGCGCGCTGCCTGGGCCTGGGCATCGACATCGCGAAGCAGCCCATTCCCGTGGTGCCGGCGGCGCATTACACCTGCGGCGGTGTCGTCACCGACCTCGAAGGTCGCACCGACCTGCCCGGCCTCTTCGCTGTGGGCGAGACCACCTACACCGGCCTGCACGGTGCCAACCGCCTGGCCAGCAACTCGCTGCTGGAATGCGTGGTGCTGGGCCGCACCTGCGCGCTGCGCATCATGGCCGACGGGCCACAGGCGCCGGAAGCGCTGCCAGCCTGGGACGAGAGCAAGGTCGAAGACGCCGACGAGCAGGTCGTCATCGCCCACAACTGGGACGAATTGCGCCTGCTGATGTGGAACTACGTCGGCATCGTGCGCACGACCAAGCGGCTGGAACGTGCGCTGCACCGCATCAAGCTGCTGCGCGACGAGACCCTCGACTACTACGCCAACTTCCGCGTCAACCGCGACCTGCTGGAATTGCGCAATCTGGTGGTCTGCGCCGAACTCATCGTGCGCAGTGCGCTGCGCCGCCACGAAAGCCGCGGCCTGCACTACAGCCGCGACTTCCCGAATGCCCTGCCGGTGAGCTTCCCCACCGTGCTGACCCGCGCCGCCAAGAGCGTGCGCTAGGCGCCTCAGCTGAGCATGCCGAGGCCCGTCTTCGGCGCCACTTCGATGCGCGCGCGGCCCTGGTTCTTGGCGGCGTAGAGGCCGCGGTCGGCGCGCGACAGCAGCTGCTCCAGCGTGTGCCCATGGCGCGGGAACACGGCCACGCCGGCCGAGAAGGAACTGCGCGGCAGCCGTCGGCGCCCCAGCTCCGACTGCTGGGCGCGGAAGGCCTCGAGCAGGCGCTCCAGCGCGGCCTGTGCGGTTTCGGCGTTGATCTCGGGCATCAGCGCCACGAACTCCTCGCCACCATGGCGGCACACCAGGTCGCTCTTGCGCAGCATCTGCGTCAGCAGGTCGGAGAAGCGCCTGAGCACGAGGTCGCCGGCGGCATGGCCGCAGGTGTCGTTGAGCAGCTTGAAGTGGTCCAGGTCAAGCAGCACGACGCACAGCGGTTTGCTCTGGCGGCGCGCCAGTTCCAGCAGCTGCGGCGCCATTTCGAAGAGATAGCGGCGGTTGTGCAGACCGGTCAAAGGGTCACGCAGGGCCTGTTCGCGCAGCTTGGCATGCAGCATCTCGGTTTCGGCCACCTGGGCCTGCAGCGCGATGTTCAGCTCGGCCAGGCGGCGGCGGTCGTCCTCGGCCGAGCGGCGTGAATCCTCGGCGGCGTCGCGCGCGCGCCGGGCCTGCGTCAGTTCATGCGTGATCTGCAGCGCGATGTAGCGCGCGCGGGCGCTGTGGCCCACCAGCTTCTCGTAGAGCGCGTGGGCCTCGCGCATGTAGGCCAGTGCGGCCACGCTGTCGCCACCTTGCTCGCAGGCGTCGGCCAGCGCGCGGTGCAGTTCCATCAGTTCGTAGGGCTGGTCGGCCAGCTGGCGCAGGCGGCGCTGTTGCAGCGTGGTCTCGGCCACCGCGCGGGCGCCGGTCAGGTCGCCGCGGGCCAGCAGGCAGCGCGCCTTGAGCCAGGCCCACATGGTCATGCCGTCGCCGTCGGCCACCTCGCCAATGGCGCCCGGCTCCAGGTAGGCCAGCGCCGCGTCGATCTGGCCCACCGCCAGATGACCCAGGGCCAGCGGCAGCGCGCAGCGCTCCAGGGCGCCGGGCAGCATCTCATGGCGCAGGCCCAGCAGCCGCTGCGTCATCTCTTGGCACTTGTGCAGATCGCCGGCGGCGTAGTGGATGGTCACCAGGTTGGCCATGACCGTGACCAGCGTGCGCCGCGCACCGGCGCGCCGTGCCGCTTCCAGCGCGCCTTCGCTGTGCGAGCGGGCGTCTTCCAGGTTGAACAGGTCCTGGTGGTAGCCGCCCAGGTTGCACAGCGCGGTGATCGGCGGGCCGTCCCAGCCGGTCTGGGCGGCAGCGTCGCTGGCGGCGTAGAAGTGGCGCAGCGCGCTGTCGGGGTCGCCACAGAGCTTGGCCGTGATGGCGCGCGAGTTGTGGGCGATGAAGCTGTGCATGGCGTCGCGCTCGGGCGCGCCAGCGTCCAGCTGCGCCTGCAACGCGGCCGAACCGGCGAAGTCGTTGACGCGCCGCAGTGCGATGGCCTGCACCTCGCCGCACAGCCCGAGACCTCGGGCGTCGGCGGCGGCCGTGTAGCCGGCCCGTGCCTGCGCCAGTGCCTGCTGGGCGACCGCGAGCTCGCCGATGCGCACCTCGGCCAGCGCCACGTGCAGCCAGCCTGCGGCCGCATCGGGCCCGCCCGCCGCAGCCAGCTGGCGGCCGATGTCACGTGCCGCCGACGCGTCCATGTAGCACAGCTGCCAAGCGCGCTGCAGCTCCGGCGCTTGATCAGCCACGGGCCCTCATCGCGGTGCGCCTGCAAGAACCCGAAGCTTGACGCCCCAGCATCGAGCCGCTGCCGTTGACCGACGCCGCGTTCGCGTTCGCTGCGGCGGTGACGACGCGGAGTTCGTGGCGGATGTGCCACGAGACGGCTTCGACGACGGCGCCTGCGTTGTGCATGCGCGCGGTCGTGACATCGGCAGCGAGAGTGATGCTCATGGCAGCTCCGCCCCCGGTGGGGGCACGTCTGCTTATCGGCTGGGCGGGCCCCTGACTTAAGGCTGGGCCTTGCCGTTCAGGCCGCGCCGACGTGGCGCACGAAGCCGCTCTTCGGCGACGCGATGGCCGCCGGGTTCTGCGCCACGAACTGAAGCATGCGCTCGATGCAACC
>JANNFE010000233.1:0-45201 GCA_031379415.1 Betaproteobacteria bacterium
TTTGCCGTCGGCATGCAGATCGGTGGCCAGGATGCCGGGCTCGCTGCTGGCTTCCAGCACCACGGCGCCGGCGCCGTCGCCGAAGAGCACGCAGGTCGTGCGGTCGTTGAAGTCGAGGATGCGGGAGAAGATCTCGGCGCCTACCACCAGCGCGCAGGTGGCGGTGCCCGAGCGGATCAGCGAATCGGCCACCGTCAGCGCGTAGACGAAGCCCGAGCACACGGCCTGCAGGTCGAAGGCCGGGCAGCCGTTGGCGCCCAGCTTGTGTTGCAGGATGCAGGCGGTGGACGGGAACACCATGTCGGGCGTGGACGTGGCGACGATGATCAGGTCGACGTCGTCGGCCGTGCGTCCGGCCGCGTGCAGCGCGGCGCGGCAGGCGTGCAGCGCAAGATCACTGGCGTTCACGCCGTCGGCGGCAAAGTGGCGCGCGCGGATGCCGGTGCGTTCGACGATCCAGGCGTCGCTGGTTTCCACGCCGCGCTCGGCCAGCAGGGCCTGCATGTCGTGATTGCTCAGCCGGCGTGGTGGCAGGTGGCTGCCGGTGCCGGTGATGCGGGAATAGCGTGGAGCCTGGGGTGGATTCATGCAGCTTGTTCCGACGCGGCATCGCCGGTCGGCAGCGCAGCCAGCGGAGCCTTCAGACCGTTCGTCAGGGCTGGGCCGATGCGGTGATGCACACGGTCCAGCAAGCGGTTGCGCGCAGCATCATAAGCCCGCGCCAGCGCCTGCTCGAAGGCGTAGGCGTCGGCCGAGCCGTGGCTCTTGAAGACCAGCCCACGCAGGCCCAGCAGCGCGGCGCCGTTGTAGCGCCGCGGATCGACGCGCTGCTTGAAGCGCTTGAGCACCGGCAGCGCCAGCAGCGCGGCCAGCTTGGCGAGCGGCGTGCGGGTGAATTCCTGCCTGATGAAGTCGGTGAGCATCGACGCCAGGCCTTCGCTGGTCTTCAGCAGCACGTTGCCGACGAAACCGTCGCAGACGACGATGTCCACCGTGCCCTTGAAGATGTCGTTGCCTTCGACATTGCCCTGGAAGTTGATGTGGCCGGCATCGCCAGCGGCGCGCAGCAGTTCACCCGCGCGCTTGATCGTCTCGCTGCCCTTGATGGCTTCTTCGCCGATGTTGAGCAGGCCCACGCTGGGCTCGTCCTTCCCTTCGACGGCCGCCACCAGCGCGCTGCCCATGATGGCGAACTGCAGCAGGTGCTCGGGCGTGCAGTCGACGTTGGCGCCGAGGTCCAGCACCGTGGTGTAGCCATCGCGCCGGTTGGGCATGACGGTGGCGATGGCCGGGCGATCGATGCCGTCCAGCGTCTTCAGCAGATAGCGGGCCACCGCCATCAGCGCACCGGTGTTGCCGGCCGAAACGCAGGCGTGCGCGGTGTTCGCACCTTGCTTCAGCTGGCCGTCCTTCAACTGCCCGATCGCCACGCGCATGGACGAGTCGCGCTTCCTGCGCAACGCGACCTCCACCGGGTCGTCCATCGTCACCACTTCGGTGGCGGTGACCAGCGTGCAGCGGGGATAGCTGGCTGCGGCCTTCAGTGCGTCGGCGGTGCCAACGAGCACGAGTTCGGCCTGCGGGTGCTTGTGGAGGAAGGCCAGACAGGCCGGCAGGGTGACGGCCGGGCCATGGTCGCCGCCCATGCAGTCAACGGCGATGCGCACCGTCTGCAGCGGGGCAAAAACGGCCGGGGACGCGGCTTGAGACGAAGCTTCAGGCGACACGGCGGCAGGCGCAGGCGACGTTCAGACCGCGCGGCCGGTGCGCGGGCGCACCGGTGCGGGCATGGCGTGGATCAGGCGTCGGCCTTGGTCTTCAGGACCTTGCGGCCGCGGTAGAAGCCGGTGGGGCTGATGTGGTGGCGCAGGTGCACTTCGCCAGTGGTCGGCTCCACGGCAGTGCCGGGGGCGGCCACCGCGTTGTGCGAGCGATGCATGCCGCGCTTGGAAGGCGACTTCTTGTTCTGCTGAACGGCCATGGAAATCTCCTGGGGTCGGCGCCGGCGGCGTGGGCGACTGGATGGCCACACGCAACGCCTGAGGGTGGAACACGGTGGGCGCCGCTTTGCAAAGCCTTCGAGTATAGCAGCCGGCGCCTCGTTCGGCAGCCGCCTCAGCCGTCCTTGCCCGGTTTGCCACGCAAGCCGGCCAGCGCCGCGAAGGGATGCGGTGCCGGCTCTTCCTCGGCTGCTTCGGCCGGCAGCGGCAGCGGTTCAGGGCAGACCTCGTGCCGCGGCACGATGGGCACCGTGAGGATCAACTCGTCTTCCAGCAGCGCCAGCAGGTCCAGCCGCGGCGGCAGGGCCAGCACGTCGTCCTCCGACTCCTCGTCGAGCGCCGCCGCCTCGTCCTCGCTGCGCACGAAGCGGAAACGGCGGTCCACGGCGAGGACTTCGGTCATGGCCTGCAGGCAGCGCTGGCACTGCAGTGGCACTTCGGCCCGGCCCTGCAGGTGCAGCCAGAGTTCAGGTTCGACGCCCGGCACCGGCCGCAGGCTGCCGGCAGCCGACCAGCTGGCGCTGCCGTCCGACGCGGCGCAGAAGGATGCGGCCAGCCGCGACATCTGCACCAGCGGCAGTTGCCCATCCAGCGTAGCGCCCTGCTTGCACAGCGCCGAGACATCCAGGCTTGCCGCTGCGATGGATCGTTCTTTCATGGATGCTTCGTTTCCGGCCAGTGGCGCGCGAAAACCGGCGCCAGCGTCGGATGGGTCTGGATGTGTTCCAGCCGGGCGTGGAAGGCCGGCCGCTGCTGCCGCAGATGCGCCCGCGCGCCCGACCAGCGCGAGACCACCGCGGCCAGGATGGCCAGCGCGCCCGGGGCCTCACCGCCAAGGAAGGGTTCGGCGCCGAACTGGTCGGCGAACACTTCCCAGTAGCGGTGCAAGCGCTGGCGCGCGCCGACACGGATGCGTTCATGCTCGGCGGGGCTGCCGCCTTCGCACCAACGCTCGGGGTAGTCGATGACGCCGATGGCGGCATAGCAGTTGGCGGCGATGTAGACCAGCCCGCGCAGCGCCTGGGCGCGCGGGCCGGCATCGGCCGGCAGCAGGCCCGAAGCGGGGTGCGCCAGGCCCAGGTGCATGAGGATGGCGGCACTCTCGGTCATCACCGTACCGTCTTCCAGACACAGCGTGGGGATCTGCGCGAGCGGGTTGGCCCGGCCCAGCGCGGGCTGGTCGGAATCGGCCTCCCAGGTGGACGCGCGCTGCACGCGGTAGGCCAGACCGCAGCGTTCCAGCGCGGCTTCCACCGCGGCCGAACCCGAACCCTGCGAGCCATAGAGAGTGAGCATGCGACCAGTGTAGCCACGCCGTGCCAGCACAATCATCGGTATGACCGTGCCGCCGCTGATCCTCGGCTCGACCTCGCGCTACCGCCGCGAGCTGCTGCAACGCCTGCGCCTGCCTTTCGAGGTGGTGGCGCCGCAGGTCGACGAGACGCCGCGGCCCGGCGAAGCGCCGACCGCGCTGGCGCTGCGCCTGGCGCTGGCCAAGGCGCAGGCGGTGGCGGCGCTGCGCCCGGAAGCCGTGGTCATCGGCTCCGACCAGGTGGCCGACCTCGACGGCCAGCCCATCGGCAAGCCCGGCACACACGAACGGGCCACGGCCCAGCTGCGCCTGCTGAGCGGCCGCCGCGCCGTCTTCCAGACCGCGGTGGCCGTGGCCCGCGCGAGCACCGGCTTCGCGCAGGTGCTGCTGGCGCCAGTGGCGGTGCAGTTCCGCACGCTGAGCGACGCCGAGATCAAGCACTACCTGCGCCTGGAAGAGCCCTACGACTGCGCCGGCAGTGCGAAGTGCGAAACCCTGGGCATCGCGCTGCTGGCGTCGATCGAGAGCGACGACCCCACGGCGCTGGTTGGCCTGCCACTCATCCGCACCTGCCAGCTGTTGCGCGCCGCCGGCATCGACCCGCTGGCCGCCCCATGACCGGCACCCTGGTGCTGGTGCCCAACGCGCTGGACCTGGGCAGCCAGGCCGTGGATTTGCGCGAGGTGCTGGCCGACGGCGTGATCCGCCGCGCCGCCGCACTGCAGCACTGGGCGGCCGAGGACGCGCGCAGCACCCGCGCCTTCCTCAAGCGCGTGGCTGCGGTGGCACCACTGGCGCTGCCGCTGCAGGCCATCGCCATCACCGAGCTGCCACGCCCGCGCAAGGGCAGCGGCGCCGCCGTGCCGGCCGCCGAATGGCTGGCGCTGCTGCAGCCGGCGCTGGACGGGCACGACCTCGGCCTGCACTCCGAAGCCGGCCTGCCGGCGGTGGCCGACCCCGGCGCGGCCCTGGTGCAGGCCGCCCACGCGGCCGGCGTGCCGGTGCTGCCGCTGCCGGGCGCCAGCTCCTTGTTGCTGGCGCTGGCTGCCAGCGGGCTGAACGGCCAGAGCTTCGCGTTTGTCGGCTATCTGCCGCAGGACGCTACGGCGCGCGCGGCGCGGCTGCGTGAACTGGAGGCGCTGACGCGGCGCAGCGCGCAGACGCAGTTGCTGATCGAAACGCCCTACCGCAATGCCGCGCTGCTGTCTTCCCTGCTGGCCACGCTGGCACCGGGCACGTCGCTCAGCATCAGCTGCGGGCTGACCCTGGCCGACGGCTGGACGCGCAGCGAGCCGGTGGCAGGCTGGCGCGCCCGGCCTGCCATGCTGAGCGACCGCGTGCCCGCGGTCTTCGCCTTCCTGGCGCGCTGAGCTTCAGCCGCAGCGCGCCACGGTCTGGGCGGCCCAGGCGTCGAAGCGCGCCTGCGCGGCATCGGGCGCCGACAGGTCGAAGGCGCAGTCGCGCAGGAAGCTGTCGACGAAGTCGCGGTAGCGCGCTTCCAGCGCCGTGGGGTCGCTGGCCTGCACCTGGGCCCAGGCTTCGTCCAGGGTCGCCGTGCTGGCGCGGATGCTCACGCAGTCGTACTCGGTGCGCGCGAAGCTCACCACCGGCTTGATCTGCAGCAGGGCTTCGAAGCCCACGCCGCTGTTCAGCGTGTAGACGGCCGTGGCGTGTGCGATCAGGTCCTCGACATGGGCCTCGCTCCACCACACGCCGGGCCGTCGGCGCAGTGGCTCGAAGGCGCGCATGGCTTTCGGGTTCACCGGGTGCGGCTTCAGCACCAGGGCCACGCCACGCTGCGCGCACCATGCCGCCAACGCTTCCAGCAGCGCCGCTTCGCCGATGTCGGAGAAGTAGGCGATGGACTGGTCGTGCGGAACCTGCAGCGGGAAGAAGATGTACGCAGCCGACGGCAGTTCACCCGCGGCCACCAGTTCCGCCCGGCTGCGGCGCGCCGGCTGCGCGAACTTGCTGCCCAGGCTGCCGTCCTGCAGGCGCAGTCGGTATCTGTCAAAGGGACCGCCGGGCCGGCCACTGCCGGGCACCGGTTTGAACGGGTAGTGCGATCCGCTGGGGCCCCAGCCCAGCGGGTCGACCACGAAGACCCAGCGGAAGAACTCCTGCATGTAGAAGCAGACCGGCGTCTCGCCAACGGCGAAGTCGTGGCGGCAACGGTGCGGGATCAGCGCCAGCTGCGCGCCCGAGGCAGCCACGCGGGCCTCGTCGATCTGCCAGGCCGGGATCTCGATCACGTCCACCGGCATGCCGGCCCGCTCCAGCGCATTGGCCAGGCGGATGGCGAACTCTTTCCAGTGCAGGCGCAGGGCCAGCGTGTCCGGGGCCACGCGCGGCGGCGCGGCGGCGGGGTTGAGTGGCGCCTTCCAGGGCAGGTCCAGGCGCGGCAGGAAGAGCGCCGCACGGCGCCGGGCCGCGCGCGCAGCGGCCAGCTTGCGCTGCAACTCGGGCGTGGTGTCCGGATTGCCCACCAGCAGCAGCCGCGCCGCGTGGCGCGCGCTGTCGCTGCGCGCCGCGTCGTCAGACAACAAGGCCTGCAGGATCACGAAGCGCATGTCGTTGTACTTGCGCGGGCCCTTGCCCGCCCAGACGATGCTGGCGTCGCCGAAGTTCCAGTCGGCGTACTTGGCCTTCAGGTTGTAGACGTGCACGCCCTCTGCCGCGCGCACCTGGCGCGCCATGGCCGCCTGGTCCAGGTACCAGGCAGCCGAGCCGTCGACGAAGGCCCGCGCCATCTCCTGCCAGGCGCTGCGCACCAGTTGCGTGGCGCCCGGCGTCGGACGCATCCAGATGCTGCCGTTGGCCACCGCCAGGTCGTCGGGCACGGCTTCCTTCAAATCGCGCCGCGAGATGCAGAACTCGGCGTTGATCTTGTCCGAGAAGTTGTGGTCGATGGCCGCCACCACCAGGCTGTCGGCGTCCAGGCACAACACGGGCGCGACGAGTTCCGGCAGGCGCTCGCTCAGCAGCTGGAAGCGGCTGCAGGCGTAGTAGGTGCGCCTTTGCGCTGCATCGAGCCGCGTCAGGCCGACGCGCTCCAGCGAGCAGGCCAGGCGCGTTTGCTTCAGCGCGGCGGCCAGCGCGCGCACGCGAGCCAGGTCCTTCTCGGCCGGGTTCACCAGGTGCAGCAGGAAGGCCAGGCCGGGCGAGAACACGTCGACGCTGCGCAGCAGCGCCAGCGCATGGCCCAGATAGGCGGCGTCGCAGGCAGTGACGATGAGCAGGTCTTGGGCGTGCAGCGCGGGCAGCGGCAACACCCATTCGACGCTGCGCTCGTAGGCATCGTCGAAGCTGGGCTGCAGGCCACTCACTGAACGACCCCTCGCGCTGCGCGCTGCGGCGTGAGCGCTTGGGAACGGCCCGGCGCGCTCACTGGACGACCCTCCGCGCTGCGCGCTTCGGGATGAGCGCTTGGGAACGGCCCGGCGCGCTCATGCGCCAGCCGGCTTGCGCCCCGCCGCGGCCAGAGCCGTCAGCGGCCGCCCCCCAGCAGCGACGCCACCTTCTTCTTCGGCCGGATGTTGGGAGACAGGCCGCTGCGCACGGGCGCCGGCACGGCCATCTTGGGGGCCGTGGCCGCTTCCCAGGCCGGCGGCTCACCGCCGGTGCTGGGCTGGTAGGGCTGGTCGAAGAAGGGGTCGCGTGACGAAGCCGGGCTGCGGCGCGGCGGCTCGGCCGCTCTTTCACGCGGCGCCTCGGCGGCGCGCGGTGTCTCGTCGACGTCGATGCGATGCGGCCGCGCCGGGCGCACGGGGCGGTCGTCCTCCAGTTCGATGGGCTCGATCTCGATCTTCTTCTTGATCAGCTTCTCGATGTCGCCAACCATGCGCACGTCGTCGCGCGCGACCAGCGTCACCGCCAGGCCCGAGGCACCGGCGCGGCCGGTGCGGCCGATGCGGTGCACATAGTCCTCGGCATGGAAGGGCACGTCTAAGTTGAAGCCCGCCGGCAGGTCGGTGATGTCCAGCCCGCGCGCGGCCACGTCGGTGGCGACCAGCAGGTCGACTTCACCGGCCTTGAAGGCGGCCAGCGCCTTCAGCCGTTCGTCCTGGCTCTTGTCGCCGTGCAGCGCCTGGGTGCGCAGGCCGTCGCGCTCGAAAGAACACGCCAGGCGCGCCGCGCCGAGCTTGGAATTGACGAAGATGATGGCCTGCGACAGCTCGCGCTGCTTCAGCAACTGGCGCACCACGGCGCGCTTGTCGTCGTCGGTGACGCTGTAGAAGCGCTGTTCGACGTTGGTGGCTGTGGCGTTGGGCCGCGCCACCTCCACCAGCACCGGGTCTTGCAGATAGCTGTTGGCCAGGCGCCTGATCTCGGGCGAGAAGGTGGCGCTGAAGAGCAGCGTCTGGCGTTCCTTCGGCAGGTAGGACAGGATGCGCTGCAGGTCGGGCAGAAAGCCGATGTCGAGCATGCGGTCGGCTTCGTCGAGCACCACGTACTCGACCTGGTTGAGCACCGCGTTCTTGGCCTCGATGTGGTCGAGCAGGCGCCCCGGCGTGGCGATCAGCACCTCGACACCACCCTTGAGCACCAGCGTCTGCGGCTTCATGTCGATGCCGCCGAAGACCACCGTGGAGCGCAGCTGCGTGTGCTTGGCGTACTTCTTGACGTTGTCGGCCACCTGATCGGCCAGTTCGCGCGTCGGCGCCAGCACCAGGGCGCGCACGGGGTGGCGCGCCGGCGACATGCTGGCGTTTTCATGGCGCAGCATCTTCTGCAGCAGCGGCAGCGTGAAGGCTGCGGTCTTGCCGGTGCCGGTCTGCGCCGCACCCATCACGTCGCGCCCGGCGAGCACGATGGGGATGGCCTTGGCCTGGATCGGCGTCATCGCCGTGTAGCCCGATTCGACCACCGCGCGCAGCAGCTTGGGGTCGAGCGGGAGGGTGTTGAACAGCGGAGGGGGCTGTTCGGGGGCGGGTGCCAGCGCGGCGTCCAAAGGTTGTTCAATCATGTCTGGTTATTATCCTACGGCGCGTGGTGATGCCGGATGTGGGCCTCTGCGGGGGTGTGCCAGCGCCCGTCCCGCATGCCAGTGCTCCCCCGCAACATAACCTCGTTCCTCCAGTCCACCGTGTCAGCCCACCCCCCCGAATCCGTCGATCACCTGCTGGAACTGCACGACACGCGCTTCGTCCGCGCCGCTTACCTGGCGCTGCTGGGCCGCGCGGCCGATGTACAGGGCCACGCGAACTACCTGCGCCTGCTGCGCCGGGGCGTCTCGAAGACCGAAATCATCCGCGTGCTGGCCGACTCTGACGAAGGTCGCCGCGCGAACCGCAAGCTGCCTGGTCTGGACAGCCTGCTGCGCACGCCGCCCGAGAAGGAGCCTGGCCGCATCGGCCGCGCCCTGGGCCGGCTCACGTCCTGGGCGCTGATGCCCACCGAACGGCGGCTGCGTGCCGTCGAAAACGGCGTCGGTGCCTTGCAACACGAGACCTCGGAACAGCTCAAGCACCTGCAATGGGCCGTCACGCGCATGGAGTCGCGCCTGGCCCTGTCCATCGAACGTCTGGCCGCGGCAGGCCAGCATGCGCAGGACGGCGCGGCGCTGGCCACAGCGCGCGGCGCCGGGCCGCTGATCCTGGAGTTCGAGTACGGCCGCACCGCCTCGCCGGCCAGCATCGGCAAGAGCGGCGACAGCCGGCAGCTGGCACTCGCCCTGCGCGAGGTGGAGGTCTTCGATGTCCGCACCGGTGCCAGCCTCTACAAGGTGGACATGCGCGAAGGTGGCAACGCGCCGACCTGCATGCTCTTTGGCTTCAGCAGCCCGGAACCCTGGGGCACCTGGTCCTCGGGCGGCAAGTCGGCACTGGCGCTGTGGCTGAAGTCGCCCGCCCGCTCGGGTGTGCGCATCGAGATCCAGACGAGCATCTTCGACGAAGCTTTCCCGTCCGTCGAACTCACGGTGCGCTCCAGCACCGGCCACAGCGGCAGCACCACCATCTTCAGTGGCGTCGAACGCGCGCAGGTCGTGCTGGATACGCCAGTGCCGGAGTCGGCGCGCCTGTTCTTCGGGCCCGCCGCGGCCGAGGTCGACCCGCTGAACGTGTCGCGGTCCAGCGAGATGCCGGTGGTCTCGGTCATCATCCTCAATTACAACAAGCCGGTGCTGTCGGTGCTGTCGGCGCTGGCCACGGCGGCCTCGGGCATCCACGTGCCCTACGAGATGCTGATCGTCGACAACGGCAGCCGCGCCGACCTGTGGAAGGCGCTGCAGGAGCTCAACACCGTGGCGCGCCTGGTGCGTATTCCGGTGAACCGCTTCTTCGGCGAAGGCAATAACATCGGCGCCGAGGACGCACGCGGCGAGTACCTGGTGTTCCTGAACAACGACGCCTTCCCGTCCACGGGCTGCGTCGACGAAATGCTGATGGCGCTGCAGGACAACGCCGACGGCGGCGCTGCATGCCCCGTGTTCCTGTACCCCGACGGGCGCATGCAGGAGGCCGGTGCCTTCGTGCGCGCCGACGGCTCGGCGCTGCAGCGCGGCAAGTTCGACGCGGATTTCAGGCCCGAGGCCCTGCCACGCTTCGACGAGGTGGACTACGGTTCGGCCGCCTGCCTGATGATGCGCGCCGACACCTTTGCGCAGCTGGGCGGCTTCAACTACCGCTACGACCCGGCGTACTACGAAGACACCGACCTGTGCATGCGCATGAAACTGATCGGCAAGAGCGTGCTGCTGGCCCGCGACGCGCGCTGCGTGCACATCGAGAACGCGACCACCAGCGACAAGCTGCACAACGCCGGAGCCAACCGGGTGGTCGAACTCAACAAGGAAGTCTTCCTGTCGGTGTGGAGCCCCTACCTGAAAGCGCGCGAAGAAGACGCGCTGCCCATCGACATCCTGCCCGCCACGGCCCCCGCGGTGCTGGCGGGAACTTCGCAGCCCGCCGCGCAATCGGCCACCCAGGCCACCTTCTCGCCCTTCCCGCTGACGCCCGGCGGTGGTGAACGCTACCTGCTGTCCACCGCGCTGGCCCTGAGCCACTTCGGCGAGACCCGCTTCGCCACCGCCGACCGCTACAGCCAGCTGCGCCTGCGCAACGTGCTCACCGACCTCGGTCTGCCGACCGACCGCTTTCGCACCGAAGCCTGGGCCGAGTTGCGGCCCGAGGAGTTGCAGCGCCTGGTGGTCATGGGCAACGAGGTGCTGCCGCGCCTGGCGCCCGCCGCGGCAGCGTCCTTCTTCCACTGCCAGTTCCCCTTCCCCTGGTCAGACAGCGACGGCGTCGACGTCGCCGCCGGCGTGGCGGCGCTGCAGCAGTACCGCAAGGTCATCGTGAACTCCGAGTTCACACGCCGCGCCTACCTCGACGCGGTGGCGCGCCATGGCGTGTCGCCCATCGTCGACGTCGTCTTTCCGCCCGTCGGCACGCTGCAGCTGCTGCGCCCCACGGGCCTGCGCAAGCCGCAGATCCTGTCCATCGGCCGCTTCATCGACCGCGGCCACCAGAAGCGGCAGGACGTGCTCATCGCAGCGCTGAAGGCCGCCGCGCCGGCGGTGCGCAAAGATTGGAAGCTCGTGCTGTGCGGTTCGGTGCCCAACGAGCCGGCCGCCAAGGAGTACTTCGCGAAGCTGCGCGCCAGCGTCGACGACAGCATCAACGTCGAGTTCGTGATCTCGCCCAGCCGCGACACGCTGGACCGCCTGCTGCTGGAAAGCGCGGTCTACGCCCACGCCACCGGCTTCGGCGTGACGAGCCCGCAGGACTACTGGAAGTGCGAACACTTCGGCATCACCATCGTCGAGGCCATCGTCGCCGGCTGCACCACCTTCTGCTACGGCCTGGGCGGCGGCCCCGAGATCCTGGGCAAGACCGGCGGCGGCGCCACCTTCCAGTCGGTGGACGAACTGGCGGAGCTCATCGGCCAGGCCGGCCTCGAAGGCCTGGCCTTCGAGCAGCGCCAGGCCGCGGCTGCGCTCTTCGGCGACGCCGCCTTTCTGACCAACATGCAGGCCGCGCTGGCCTGAGCGCAAGCCCATGATCACCGCTGCTCCGGAGCCTCTCATGCAGTCCGACTTCATTGCGCGTTGCGACGCCTACCTGGAGCGTCTGCGAGGCGCCCGCAACTTCGACGAGATCCTGAAGTTGTGGCGCGAGAACAACCTGCCCTACACCCTGCCCGCGTTGGACCCCTTCTCGGCCGCCTACCGCGACAACGTGCTCGCGGTCTACCAGCAACTCACGCGCGGCGGCTATGAGACGCAGAACGAGCTCACCTCGACCAAGCAGTCGGCGGAGAGTTTCCGCATCGGCTACCCCTGGGTGTCGAAGAACCTCGAAGTCGTGGCGCAGGAGCTGTCCAAGACCGTGCAGGCCATGCATGTGCTGGGCGCGCGCGGTGCCAGTGTGCAGTCGATCATCGAGTTCGGCAGCGGCTGGGGCAACCTGGTGCTGCCCCTGGTCAAGTCCGGACGACGCGTGACCGCGGTCGACATCGACCCCGGCTTCCTGCAGCGCACCAAGGACCTGGTCGTGCGCGATGGCCTGGAGGTCGAGACGATCTGCGGCGACTTCGTCGAGGTGGCTGGCCGGATGGAGCAGAACTTCGACGCTGCGATCTTCCAGTCGAGCTTTCATCACTGCCTGGAATTCGATGAACTTGTCGCCCGGCTTGGAAGAAACGTGCTCACTGCTAAGGGTTGCGTGTACTTCTTCAGTGAGCCGATCGCAAAGAACTTTGCTTTCCCATGGGGCCTGCGCTTCGATGGCGAATCGCTGTGGGCCATCATGTGCAACAAGTGGCTGGAGCTCGGGTTCGACGAGTCCTTCTTCCTGGCGCTGATGCACCGTCACGGCTTCATGATGACCCGGGTTGCAGGCGTGCCGGGCTATGTCGGCGAAGGCTGGATCGGCACACGTGCCGGAGTCGGAATCGATGTGGTCGATTGGGTCTTGCCTGACCTGCACGAAGCCGGCTTCTGGCCGCGACAGACCGACCCTGCTCATGGCCGCTTTCTGCGCGGCCGCGCCACCCTGCCCAGGCTGATCGCCCCAGGTACGGGCAGCTACTGCCTGCTGTTCCGCAATTTCGGACCACGGCCGCTCAAGCTGACTCTGCGTGGGGACGCTCAACAGGATGCTGTCTTCCTGGTAGCCGCTGGCGGCGAGCTGGAGATCGACGCGCCACGCACCACGAACACAGACCTTCTGCTGCGCTGCGATACCTTCATCCCGCACCGACTCATCAAGAACGGCGATGAGCGTGAGATCGGCGTCGCCCTGGTGCGCGCGAAGGCAGTTGCCGGTTAGCGACGCAAGTGACATCTCAGCCGTGCGGCGAGGTGATTCGCGCCCATTGCGAGTGCGCATGTGCGACTCGGCCGATGCCCGCCTGCATGCGGCGCCCACGCGAGATACCACGCGACGAACCTCATCGCCGGCCGAAGACACGGAGCGCGCGAGCAGTCATGTTTTCCACCAGACGGCAGTGCACACAACCGAGATGCGAACACGTGGCAATGCACGCCAGCTGACGCCGCAACCGGCCCGCCACACACCGGGCGGCACCCGGGTCCAGCGGCTCGCCCACCATTCAGGACGGTCGCTCCCCGTGTAAGAGAATCGGCGGGCCCGCCCTCTTGTTGGAGCGGGAGGGCCCTACGGAAAATGAGACAACTCGCATCACTCGACAGCCCCACCCCCTGCCAAACACGCCCGACGCCTCCCAGCGAACACCACCACAACCGGACAGTGATGCCCCGAGCGGGGAGTCGAGCATGAACATCAGGCTGCAATTGCTGGCGCTCGACGATGTCGGGTTCGTGGAAGGCGCCTACGCGCTTTTGCTCGGGCGAGCCGTCGACCCCGAAGGCATGGCGCACTACATCGGC
The DNA here is from genome assembly GCA_031379415.1 of Betaproteobacteria bacterium. GTDB lineage: Bacteria > Pseudomonadota > Gammaproteobacteria > Burkholderiales > Burkholderiaceae_C > Rubrivivax. The sequence goes on from JANNFE010000233.1 coordinate 13,166, forward strand.
AGCCTGCGTGCTGGTACACCGAAGGAAGCGGTGCTGGCCGACATCGAGAACAGCGGCGAGGCCCAGGCTTATGCCCTGAATCGCCCGGCGGGGCACTCGCGGGACCCGCAGGCGCTGACCGTCAACGCCTTGCTCGCCATCCCCGAGGATGCCGAGTTCATCGAACGCAGCCACGTCGCGCTGACCGGGCGCGGCGCGACGCCCGAAGCGAGCGCCGCCGCAATGCTGCGCCTGGCGCGCCATGGCCGGCGCATCGACCTGCTGCGTCGCTGGCGCCAGTCCGCCGATGGCCGCGCCCATGCGTCGGAGTTGACCGACGTGCACACCCTGGACCTCAGCGTCGAGCAGCTCGGCACGAGCGACAGCTGCACACTCACCGACCTGCTGGCCCCCACCGACGAAGCCTTCGTGCACCTGGCCTACCGCCGCCTGCTCGGCCGCAACTCCGACCCGATGGGCCGCGCCAGCTACCTGTCGCTGCTGCGCTCGGGCACCAGCCGGCTGTGGATCCTCAAGCAGTTGTGCGACTCCGACGAGGGGCGCGCCCACGGCGTCCAGCTGCCGGGCCTGCTGGAAGCGATCGAGAACCCGGATTCCGTGGCGTTGCCCGATTCCGCTGCGGCCACGCTCGACGATGGCGCCGAGGAAGGCGATCTCATGGCTGACCTGTCCGCGGCCGATGCCGTGCTGCAACCGCGCACCGGCTCGCCGCTGGATGCCGTGACCGACCGCTTGGCGGAGCGCTTTGCAGACCTGGGCACGGTAGAAGCCGGCACTATCGCCGCCACCGCGCCGACGACGGGCCAAGCGGCGGCGCCAGTGGCCGCGCCGCCCGTCTGCCTGGAGCGCTTCGTCGGCGCCCAGGCCCAGGGCTGGTCCTTCGGCGGGCGTGGCGCCAGCCCCTGTTCGCTGAGTTACGGCGGCCGCATCATCGGCAGCCTGCAGCTCGACCAGCCGCGGCCCGATCTGCGTGTGGCCCATGGGCTGGAATCCGAGCAGGTGGGCTTCGAGGCCCTGCTCGGCGGTGTGCTGCAGTTCAGTGCCCTGGCACGCGCCTGCGATGTGCTGCGCCTGGAGCAGCCCGACAACGCCGGGCGTGCACAGGACGTGCCGCTGCACCGCTACCTGGCCGAGGCGCTGTCCTTCTCGCCCCTGCGTGCCTTCGGCCGCCTGGCGCCCGAACGCAGCGTGGGCCGCCTGCTCGCGGCCGACCTGGACGCCGCGGGCGAGTTCAGGCTGCTCTTCGAAGCCGCGAGTTCGGCGGCACCCGAGCCGCGCTCGATCTGCGTCGATCTCTACCAGGAAGGCGAGTCCGGCTCGCTCGACCGGCTGGCGCGCTTCGCGATCGAGCTCACCGGGCAGGTGGTCGTGATGGACACGCCGCTGCTGGACGAATACGCCCCCGTGCTGGTCGTCGTCACCGATGCGCAGCGCCAGGTCGTGCTCACCGACTGCGTGCCGCTGCCGGCCATGCATTCGATCCAGCAGCGGCCGCTGATCGACTATCACAGCGTGCTGGTGGGTGGCCAGGGCGCACTCGACGTGGCGGCCAAGATCGGCCGTTCGCATCTGGACGCGGCGATCCGCGACCACCTGCAGGCGCCGGCCGACGGCACGATGCCGGCACGCCGCTCGACGCGCGTGCTGCTCTATTCGCGCGACCACTACGACTTCACGGGCGAGGTGGAACTGCGGCCCTTGCGCGGTTATGCCGACCACCTGGCCTGCCTGGGCACCGACGGCCTGGTCCGTGAAGCCGGTGGCCAGGCCACCAGCCTGGACCGCTTCCTGTCCAGCGAAGACACCCGCCACGTGCTCTTCGTCGAGTTCCGCGCCCGCATGCGGCCCGACTTCTGGGCCGCCATCGCGCAGAACCGCACGCGCCTGGGTGCCGGGGCCAAGCTGGTGCACTGGCAGTCGATCTGGCTCGAAGGCACGGCACGCCCCTACCTGGCCAAGCCGGGGCATCTGCTGCACCCGGCCTTCGATCAACACCGACTGCTGCCGCTGCACACCGCGCTGGTGCGGCGCGACACCGTGCTGGCCGCGCTGGCGCACGACGCCGGGCAGTTCCGCTCGGGCTCGCTGCGCCTGGAGCAGGCCTTCGCGGCGCTCGCACCGAACGAGCTGAGCGACGTGCCGGTGCCGCTGGACACCGTGACCTGGCTGACCGCGCCGCGCCAGGCGGTGCGCATGGCAACCGAACAGTTGCCCGTACCGCAGACCGCGGGGCGCACACCCGCCACGGCGCCGCAGCCGGGCGTCAGCGTCATCGTCAACTACCGCAACAGCCCGGCGCCGACCATCGCCTGCCTGGAGTCGCTGCGCCGCCAGGTCTACGGCGGGCCGATCGAGGTCGTGCTGGTCAACAACCTGTCGAGCCCCGACAGCGTCGACGCCGTCACCGCGCGGGCCTGTGCGCTGTTCGGGCCCGAGGCCGTGCGCACCATCGACTACCCGCTGGAGTTCAACCACAGCGCGCAATGCAACCTGGCGGCCAAGGCGGCGCGCCACGACCTGCTGCTGATGCTGAGCAACGACTCGCTGCTGCTCACCGACGACGCGCTGGCCCTGGTTGCCGGCGTGGCCATGGTGCCCTGGGTGGGCACGGCCGGCTTCCGCATCATTGGCGGGCCGGTGGGTCAACGCAAGCTGCAGTCGCTGGGCCTGGGCACGGCGAAGCGGCAGTTCCTGTTCCAGGGCGGCTCGCCGCTGTCGACCTACCAGCCGCCACAGTTCCTCTACAGCCACACCATCGAGACCCTGGGCAACACCTTTGCCGCGGTGATCGTGCGCCGCGACATCTACTTCGCCATGGGCGGGCTGGACGAGCAGGTCTTTCCGACCAACTTCAACGACGTCGACTTCTGCTGCCGCGCCATGCAGCGCGGCTACCGCCATGTCAGCGTCGGCTCCGCGGTGGTGGAACACGTCGGTCGCGGCTCGCGCGAGTCCGACCTCGACCTGCCGCTGGACCAGCGCATCCTCGAACGCTGCCCCGACCTGGCCGTGCTGGCGCGCATCGGCCTGTACCAGCTGTGAGCGAAGCCGAACCCCGCCCGGCGCGCGACACGGTCTACTGGGTCGTGTCGGGCACCGACCACAACGATGCCGGCTTCCGCATCCGCACGCAGCCACTCACGCGCGCGCTCACGGCGCGCGGCCTGAAGGTGGAGGTGCTGTCCTATGCCGAACTGGGCGCGCAGATCACGACCATGATCGAACGCGCCCAGGTCGTGGTCATGGGCAAGCCGGGCGACACCATGAGCTACCTGTGTATGCGCGCCCTGGCCGACCTGCGCGTACGCATCGTCGTCGACCTGTTCGACAACTATTTCAGCTGGTCGCCGCTGGTCTACAAGCGCCAGCTGCACTGGCACTGGCTGCGCAACCTGCAGGCCGCGGCCATGGCCATCACCAGCACCGAATACCTGGAAACCGTGGTCGGCAGCCTGTACGACGGCCCCGTGCTGCGGGTGTCCGACCCACTGCCGCAGCCGCAACTCAGCGCTGTGGAAGAGGCCGCCATCACCGCCAAGTGGCCGCTGCGCCAGCGCCTGGACGTGCTGTGGTTCGGCATCGGCGACAACCCGTTCTATCACGTCGGCCTGTCAGATCTGCGCGACTGGCGCCACGTGCTGCGCACCTTGCGCGAGGAGCTGGGCGCCGGCGTCGAGGTGCAGCTGACGATCTGCACCAACCGCGGCCCGGGCGTCGAAGCCACCCTGATGGCGATGCGCGACGAGGGCATCGACGCGCTCTACGTGGAGTGGTCTGAAGCCACCTGTGCGGCGCTGCAGGCGCAGGCCCACGTCATCCTGCTGCCGACCAACCTCACGGGCTTTGCGCTCAGCAAGACACACAACCGCTGCAGCGACGCATTGGCGCGTGGCAGCCTGGTGCTGGCCAGCCCGCACGGCCCCTACGGCGACATTGGCGGCGCCGTCTTCCTGGACGTGCATGCGCTCGCCGGCTACCTGCGCGGCCAGGCAGAAGGCCCCAACGCGGCGCCGGAACTCACCGCGCAGAGCCTGCTCACGCTGGCCACCACGATCGGCTGGGACAGCAGCGTCGACGGCCTCTACCAGGCGCTGCGCGTGCGCGACGGCCCGCCGGTGCGTGAAGCGGCCGGACCGGCGCGACCGCGCGTGCTGGTGGTGTCATCGATACGCGGCAGCACGATCAAGCTCTCGCGCACGCTCAATTTCCTTTCGGCCGGGCTGGCCGACGGGCCGACCCAGGCCGCCTTCGACTTCTCCCTCAGCGTCGCCGAGAACCCGCCGTCGGGCGCCGCGCTGGCTGCGCTCAAGCTCACGCCCAAGGCCTGGGCCCACACGCTGGCCATGATCAGCGCCAGCCTGTCGCTGGATGTCACCGAAGGCGAGTCACAGATGTTCTGCCGCGGCGCCGGCTGGTACCTGGTGCTGGACAAGGCGGCCATGACCTGCCAGGTGATGTCCGGCCCGAGCCCTGCCCTGCGCCAGGAACTGGGTGTCGTGCGCCTGCTGCGGCCCGACTCGCCCTACGATGCCGAGCGCTGGTTCGACATCATGATCACGCTGCTGGTGCAAACCTTGCGGGTCCTGGGCTTCGACCGCCTGGAATTCGGCGCCGACGAGGGCGCCTCGGGCTGGCCGGCCTTCGCGGCTCATGCCAGCCCGCCGCTGGCCGGGGTTGAACGTCGCCTGCGCGCGTTGTGGCAGCGCTACAGCGGCCACGAGGACATCTGGGCGCCGCTGGCCGAAGAGGTGGGCACGTGAACGCGGCCCTTGCCCACCCCCGGCTGCAGCAGGTCGAGCATGCGTCGCTGGCGGCCCTGCGCGAAGCGCTCGCGCCGCATGCGGTGTGGTTCCATGCCCCGGCCGAGCCGCTCGAGGTCCCCGCCGACGCCGCGCTGGCGGCGCGCCTGGTCCTCCATCGTTGCGGCCCGGCCGCGGCGCTGGTGCTCCACGAGCTCGGCCCTGCGGACCTGGCACCGCTGCGCCAGCTCAGCGCCTTCGCCTTTCTGGCACGACCGACGGCGGCACTGCCGGCCTTCGAAGAGCGCAGCCCCGCCGCACCCCTGCTGCGGCAGCGTTTCCGCTGCTTCTTCAGCCACATCACCGGCTTCACGCCGGCACGCGCCAGCCGCATCGGCACGCTGGAGTTCCTGGTCAGCGCCACCGATCGACTGGCGCGCTTCCCCGAGATCGGCACCGGCTGGGTGCTGACCGAGGCCCACGGCCGGCCGCCGGTGCGCCTGGTCTTCATCCTCGACCTGGTGCAGGACTTCGAGGTGCTGCGTCCGCTCATGGCCATGGCCGCGCAGCCCTTCGGGCCCTTCCAGCCCGTGGTCTCGGTGAGCGAACGCATCCGCGGCTCGCACCTGTGGCAGGAGGTGCAGGCTTTCCTGAACGCACTGAACCTGCCCCACTTCCGCCCGCTGGGCCCGGCTGACGTGGCCGCCGCGCTGGGCAGCCGGCGCTCGGTGCTCGTCACCGCGTCGGAGACCAGCGCCTCGGCCCACGCCTTCAGCCACGACAGCTGCCGCAGTGCCCCGCCGCGCGCGCTGCGGGTGACCTTCCAGCATGGCTACGAGTGCATCGGGCTGCGCCACCACCGCGCTCACGACCTGCAATTCCCGCAGGGCTTGCGCTTCGCCTCGGACCTCATCTTCGTCTGGATGCATGGTGAGCAACTGCCCAACCTGCATCCCGCCGACCGTGACCGCTGCCGTGCCGTCGGCGTGACCAAGCAGACCACGCACCGCGCGGCGCTGTTGCTGGAAAACGAATGGTTGGGTGCGGCGCCGACGCCCCTGCCGGGGCCTGTCGGCCAGAATGCGGTGATCGTGGCGGAGAATCTGCATTCGAACCGCTTCTCGTCACCCCACCGGCATCAGCGCTTTCTTCGTTTCGTGGAAGCGCTGCATGACCAGGAAGCACTGCGCGTGGTCGTGCGCTCGCACCCCGGCAAACGCACGCTGGAAAAGGCCCGCAAGGGCGGCAGCTTCGTGTTCCTGGAAGGCAGCCTCGCGGCTGACCACTTCCTGGCGAGCCAGGGCGTGGTGAGCGCGGCGTCCACCATCTTGCTGGATGCTGCGTTGTGCATGCGGCCGGCCGCGGTGTGGACCGACATGATCGAGCTGGGTGACGTGGAGAACTACGACGGGCTGCCGGTGGTCGAGGCTGCCGAAGACGTGTCTCCCGCCATGCTGGAAGAACCCGAGCGCAAGAGCCTGGCAGCCTTCGCCTGGGGCATACGGAACACGGCCGCAATGGACGGAACCTCGCACGCATGGCGACAGCTGTGCGGGTTATTCAACTGAACGAAATTCCCGGGGGCCTGCTCATGCTGAACATCTTCATCGGCTTCGACCCGCGCGAGGCGGTGGTCTACCACGTGTGCGCGCAGAGCCTGGTACGTCACGCCAGCCAGCCCCTGGCCCTGACGCCGCTGGCGCTGGGCAACCTGCGCTCCTACACCGAGACGCACACCGACGGCAGCAACAGCTTCATCTACAGCCGCTTCCTGCTGCCGCATCTGATGGGCTACCACGGCTGGGCGCTGTTCATCGACGGCGACATGCTGTTGCGCGCCGACATCAGCGAACTGTGGGCGCTGCGCGACGAGTCCAAGGCCGTGATGTGCGTGCACCACGACTACAAGACGCGGGCCCACGAGAAGTACCTGGGCTCCAAGAACGTCGATTACCCGCGCAAGAACTGGTCGAGCGTCGTGCTGTGGAACTGTGCCCACCCCGCCAACCGCCAGATCACCCCCGACTTCGTGATGCGCGCCACCGGCGCCCAGCTGCACCGCTTCAGCTGGCTGGACGACAGCCTCATCGGCGAGTTGCCGCGGGCGTGGAACTGGCTGCCCGACGAGTTCGGCCCCAACCCCGACGCCAAGCTGCTGCACTGGACGCTGGGTGCCCCCTGCTTCCACGAATACGCCGATGCACCCATGGCGGCCGAATGGCACCGCGAGCGCCAGATGACGCAGTACTGCCTGCAGCGTGCGCTGGACGGCGCCCTCTGAGCCGGAGGCAGACAAGCGTGGGCCAAAACATTGTCCGTTGTAGAACACGTGGCCGCCGGCTGAACCAGGCTGCCCGATGACCGCCCCGCAGATCCTTATCCTCGGCGACAGCCACATTGACGCGATCAAACGTGCGATTCACTTTGAGGCGCAGAGCGGGCCCGTGACTCTGCCTGTGCAGGGGTTCCGCATGGCCAAGTTGAAGAACGAGGCGTTGATCGGCGACCTCGCTTTCGACGCCTTCCTGGATCGGATCGGCAGCTTGGCTGCGAACGATCTGGTGGTATCGGCAATCGGTGGCAATCAGCACAGCGTGTTCGGCCTGGTGCAGCACCCGATCGGCTTCGATTTCGAAGCGCCTGAGCGGCCCGATCTGCCACTGCTGCAGGCCCATGAGCAGATCCCTTATCGCGTGCTTTGGGATCAGTTCGAGTCGGGGCTGCGTGGCAGGGATGGTGCTCATATCGAGAGACTTCGCGCGCATACGCTGGCGCGCATCGTGCATCTGGCACCGCCGGCTCCCAAGGAGGACGCGGACCACATCCTGAGACGCCATGAACTCGACTTCACCAAGGCAGGCATCCTGGAGCGCGGGGTCACCGCGGCCAGTGTGCGGCTCAAGCTGTGGCGCCTGCAGATCAGCGTGCTGCAGCAGCTTTGCACCGAGTGGCAGGTGCAGCTGATGCCAGTTCCGGCAGCAAGCCTCACGGCCGACGGCTACTTGAAGCCGGAGTACTACGCAGAAGACGCAACGCATGCCAACCCGGCCTACGGTGCGCTGGTGCTCGAGTGCCTGCGCCGCTACGCAACATCGCCCGAGTACCTGCAAGGATGACCCCCATGGCTCAGCCGCATCCCTACAAGGCCTTGCCGCCACAGGCGTTCTGGAGGCGGGCCGTGACCGATTCGCCGATCGGGTCGGTGGACCCTGTCGGCCAGTTCGACGTCAAGATCACCCGCGACACCAAGGTCGCCACGGCCGGCAGTTGCTTCGCCCAGCACATCGCGCGCCACCTGCAGGCCTCGGGCTAACGGTACTTCGTGGCCGAAGCCGGCCACCCCAACCTCTCGGCGGCGATCAGAGCCAGGAACGGCTACGGGCTGTTCTCGGCGCGCTATGGCAACATGTACACGGCCCGGCAACTGCTGCAGACTTTTGATCGTGCCTACGGTCGCGACACGCCGGTCGAACCGGCCTGGACGAACGCACACGGCGGTGTCGTCGACCCATTCCGCCCCACCGTGCAGCCGGGTGCCTTCATCAGCGTGGACGAGATGCTCGCCGATAGGGCCCTGCACCTGGCCGCGGTGCGGCGCATGTTCGAGCAACTTGACGTGTTCGTCTTCACGCTCGGCCTCACGGAGTGTTGGCGCTCGCGCTTGGACGGCGCCGTGTTCCCGATCTGCCCAGGGGTCGAGGCCGGCGCATTCGACGACGAGCGCTACGAGTTCTACAACCAGTCGGTCGACGACGTCGTTCAGGACATGTCGCAGTTCGTCGAAGGTCTGCGACGGATCAATCCCGCTGCCCGGGTCATCCTGACCGTGTCACCCGTGCCGCTGGTGGCCACGGCGTCCCCGGGGGCGCACGTGCTGGCCGCCACGACCTACTCCAAGTCGGTGTTGCGCGTGAGCGCTGACATCCTGGCCCGCCGCTTCGACGCGGTGCACTACTTCCCCTCGTACGAGATCATCACGGGGGCCTTCAACCGTGGCGCCTATTTCGCCCCCGACCTGCGCAATGTCCTGGAGGCGGGCGTCTCGCACGTGATGCGGGTCTTCCTCGCCCACACCACCGGTACTGCACCGCTCCCGTCACCGGCAGCGGCTGCGCCGTCGCCGTCGCCGGAGAGCGAATTTGCCAAGGCCTCCGCCGCGCTCATCGAGGTCGAGTGCGACGAGACAGCACTCGACAAGTAGAGGGCGATCTCAGACTGGGGGATCCTGGGCGCGCGGCTGCGCGTGCAAGCGGGCGCGCGCCGTCGGGAACACCAGCCAGCGCGGCGACCTGAAGCGCACGATGCGCCAGTACAGCACCGAGTAGGTCACCGCGAAGAGCAGCAGGAAACCGGCCAGCACCGCGGTGTCGTTCCAGAACAGTGCCGCCGGCGCCACCGAGGCCATGCACAGCAGCCAGAGGTAAGGCGAGGTCATCGAATTGCGTCTCGTCAGCGCGCGTGCGCTGCGGTCGCCCACGGCCCAGCGCATGACCCGCCGGTAGATCAGCGAATGCAGGTGGATGCCGTCGGGCAGGCTGGGCGGCGTGGCGCGCAGAAAGCGCCGCCGGTAGATCGAGAACAGCGTCTCGAACACCGGGTACACGCAGACCAGCAGCGGGAACATCGGCGACACCTCGTCGGCATTGCGCACCAGCAGCAGGATGGAGACCTCGGCCACGAAATAGCCCAGCAGGTAGGCACCGCCATCGCCCAGGAAGATCAGGCCGGCCGGGAAATTCCACATGAAGAAGCCGAGCACGGCGCCGATGCCGGCCAGCGCCAGCGTGCCCATCAGCGGGTCGTCGACCTGGAAGGCCACATAGGCGATGGCGGCAAGCATGATCACCACGCACATCGAGGCCAGGCCGTTCATGCCGTCGATGATGTTCACCGAATTGGCGATGCCCGCGACGGTGATCATGGTCGCCAGCAGCGAGCCGACGGCGAAGGAGACAACCCAGTCGATGCCGGGGATGGCCGTGTGGTGGATGGCGGCGCCCAGCACATAGAAGGCCAGCGCCGCCGACACGGCGGTGGCCAGCAGGCGCCCGCGGGGTGTCCACGAATCGGTCATGTCGTGCAGCAGGCCGGCCACGAATGCAGGAGCGGCGCAGGCCAGCAGCAACAGCGTCAGCCGGGCGGGCTCGCGCCCCATGACCCAGGCCATGGCCGCCGCCGCGGTCAGCAGGCCGAGCATGATGCCGATGCCGCCGATGCGCGGCACGGGCGTGACGTGCACCTTCTGCGGCTTGGAGAAGTCGCGGTCGGCCGAATGGGCGGCGTGCATCTTCGACGACCGTACCAGCAACAAGGTCGCTAGCGCAGACACCGCGAAAGCGACGATGAAGATGAGCATCGCCCAATTCTAGGCCGCCGCCAGCGGCCGACCTGCAGCCCGCTCACCCGGGGGCTGCAGAGTGGCCCTGCGGTAAATTACGTTTCTCCGACGCTTCGTGCGCGGCTGCCTCGGCAGCTGCACCTCCGTGACCATCCACCCCATGCCCCTGCCCGTGCGCCGTACCCTGCTTCTGCTTGCAATGGTCCTTGCGGGTTGCAGCCAATTGCCTACCTCAGGCCCCAGCGAGGAACAGGTGCAAGACGCCGCCGCACAGCCCGGCGCCTTGATTCAAGTCGTCGACGTCGACGACCGTGTCGCCCGCCGCCTGCTCGCCCAGCGCCGCCTGTCGCTTTTCTCCGAGACCCTGGGCCTGCAGGCAGCGCCGGCGCTTGTCATCGGCAACGGCGACACGCTGGAAGTCAGCATCTGGGAAGCGCCGCCGGCCACGCTGTTCGGTGGCGGCACCACCGACACGCGCACGCCGGCCGCGACGCGCGCCACCACCATGCCCGAACAGGCTGTCGACCACGACGGCACCATCACCGTGCCCTTCGCCGGGCGCATCCGCGCTGCGGGCCAGACGCCAATGGCGGTGCAGGATGAGATCGTGGCGCGCCTGAAGGGCAAGGCCAACCAGCCCGAGGTGCTGGTGCGCGTGATGCGCAATGCCTCGTCCACGGTCACCGTGGTGGGCGAGGTCAACAACAGCATCCGCATGCCGCTGACGGCCGGCGGCGAACGCCTGCTCGACGCGCTGGCCGCCGCCGGCGGCGTGCGCCAGCCGGTGAGCAAGATGATGCTGCAGGTGACGCGCGGCGAGAGCTTCCAGTCACTGCCGCTCGACGTGGTGATCCGCAACCCGCGCCAGAACGTGCCGCTGCGCGCCGGCGATGTGATCACCGCGCTCTTCCAGCCGCTCAGCTTCACGGCCCTGGGCGCCACCGGCCGCAACGAGGAGATCAACTTCGAGGCCCAGGGCATCAACCTGGCGCAGGCGCTGGCGCGCGCCGGCGGGCTGCAGGATTCGCGCTCCAACCCGCGTGGTGTGTTCATCTTCCGCCTGGAGCCGCAGAACGCGCTGGACTGGCCGCGCCAGCCGGTGGCCACCACGCCCGAGGGCCTGGTGCCCGTGGTCTACAAGATCGACCTGCGAGACCCGCAGAGCTTCTTCGTGATGCAGGGCTTCCCGATGAGCAACCGCGACGTGCTCTACGTGACCAACGCCCCGGCGGCCGAACTGCAGAAGTTCCTGAACCTGGTGTTCTCGGTGGCCTACCCGGTGCTGAGCATCAACCAGCTGACGCAGTAGTGTCGTAGCGCAGGCGGCGCACGAAGATGCCGAGTGCGCGGTGGTCGGCTCGGCGCAGCCGGCGCCAGAGCGCAGCGCGGCGCGTGGCGCAGCGCAGGGTGAGCCACTTGGCACCGGCGCAAGGCCAGCGCAGGGTGCGCCTTTCCCCCGGCGCCAGCGTCACCGTGGTGCTGAAGTCGCCCGCTTCCAGCGTAACGCGCTGGCGCCCCCCCAGCAGGTTGGCCAGATCCAGTTCGGCATGGCCGTTGGCCGCCGGGTCCAGCGCCAGTCGCGCGTCGCCGCGGGTCCAGCGGCCGTCTTCCTCGGGCGGGTTCCAGCCATCTTCGAGTACTGGCGGCAACCACTGCGTGCCGAAGTGCAGCTCGGCCGGGCGCCGCTGGCACACGTAGAGGCGGCCAAAGAGCGTGGGTTCGCAGCGGATGCGCTCGATGGTGAAGCCGGCGTGCGTGAAAATCTCGTAGAGGAAGTCCTCGCTGAAGCCGAGCTCGAACCAGTGCATGCGGCGCACCACGGCCACCACCTCGCTGTGCAGGCGCACGCCCCAGGGGTAGGGCACGGCGGCGTACTCGCGCTCGACCATCGGCTCGCCGCTGAGGACGATGCGTCCTCCCTCGGCCAGGTGCTCGGGCAGTTCGCGCAGCAGCTGCTGGAAGTCCAGGCAGTGGTGGAAGGCCTCGTAGAACCAGATCAGCTGGTACTTCTGGCCTGGCCGCGGGTTGGAGCCGAAACGCGCATGGTGCGGCGTCAGCTGCACCTGGAAGAACTCGGCCTGCGCGCGCACCGCTTCGCAGAAGGCCTGCGAGATGTCGACGGTGTCGACGTTCACACCCAGCCGCGCCAGCGACAGCGCGGTCTGGCCGAAACCGGCGCCGTACTCCAGCGCCCAGTCGCCCGGCTTCAGGCCGCTGTGCTTGAGCAGCATGCCGCCGGCGATGACGTGGTCTGACGCCGAACGCACGGCATCGGCATCGCGGCGCATGTAGAAGGCGGGCAGCCGTACCGGGTCGACGCCGGTCAGAGGCACTTCCTTCTCGTCGACCTCGGGCTCGTAAGGCCGCTCCACGCCCGAGACCAGCTGCCACAGCCGCTGCTGCTGCGCGGCGTACTCCGGGCTCAGCGGGTCCAGCCCCTGGCGGAACCACGATGGCAGCTCCATGTGGGCGTGCAGCAGGGCGTCCCAGCGACCGCCAGGCGTGCTGCCTTCCTTGAAGAAGATGTCGGTGATGAGCTCGATGTCCTCGGCACGGAAGAAGCCGGTGACGCGGGCGCGCTCGATGGGGTCCTCGATGAACTGGCCGGCAACGGGCATCATCTTGTGCTTCAGCTTCTGCTTGATCTTGGAGAGAAGGCGCCGCATCCTTCAGCGCTGCACCAGCGAGCCCAGGAAGGCCTGCCATTGCGGCAGGATGCGCTCGGGCAGGTAGCGCGCAGACACCTCGGCACCGCGGGCCTGCAGCGCGCCACGGCGGGCCTGTGCGTCCGGCGCCAGCAGGCGCTGCAGCGCGGCAGCGAGTTCGGCTGCCGAATAGGGCGTGAAGTATTCCGCCGCGTCGTCGTAGATGCCGCGGTGCACCGGGATGTCGGACGCCGCCACCACGCCGCCGCAGCGCATGGCCTCGATGCCGGGAAAGTCGAAACCTTCGCCGAAGCTCGGGCACACCGTGGCGCTGGCGTGGCGGTAGAGCAACCGCAGGTCGTCGGCGGGCACGTTCTCCAGCAGGTGCAGGCCGCCACGATGCAGCCAGGGCGAGAAGCGGCGCAGGATGGCCTCGTGCTCCCAGCCCAGCGAGCCCACCACCACCAGGTGCAGGTGCTCGTGGCCCTCGGCACGCAACAGTTCCCAGGCGTCGAGCAAAGCCAGGTGGTTCTTGCGCGGTTCGATGGTCGACACCATCAGCAGGTACTGCAGCCCGGCGCCTTGCAGGTCGGCCGGCGCGATGGCCGCGCCGCCGCCATGCGGCACCTGCCGGTTCTTGCGGCTCCAGATGATCTCGGGCACGCGCGTGGCCGGCGCGGTCTCGGGGAAGAAGTGGTGCGAGACCATGTTCGGGATGGTCACCGAGCGCGCCGCCAGTTCGGGCATCACCGCCAGCAGGTCCTGGCGCGTGGCTTCAGAAACGCAGGCGAACCAGGCGCCGTCGCGGGCGTTGCGGCGCAGCGCCTCCAGGTGCGCGGCACGGTGGTAGCCGCGGTCCTTGATGGTGTGCGGCATGAGCAGCGGAATGGCGTCGTGGTAGCGCACCACCATGCGGGTGCGGCCCGACACGCGGCCCGGAAAGGGCGTCTCGACGAGCAGCACATCCACGCCCGTGGTGTCCAGGCGCGGGTAGACGGCGTGGCCCAGCTTGCGCGTCAGCACACCCACCGCATGCAGCATCGACCAGGGCCAGCGCAGGACGCGGAAGTCGCGCGAGGTCACGAGCTCGATGTCGGCCTCGGGCAGCGAGTTGGCGAACATCGCGCGCCAGAGATAGTCCTTGAAGTGCGTGGGGTCGAAACCGCCCAGACGCACGCGCAGGCCCACCAGCGCACCGGCGCCGGCGGCCAGCGGGCCGGCGAACTTCAGCAGGCGGCGGCGCACGGCCTCGAGCCGGTTCGACGCTGCGCCCTGCTGCAGCGAGACCACCACGCGCGACAGGATGTCGATGGCCGCCTCGTTGGACAGGCCCGGCACGGGCCGGCCGTCGCGCAGCGGCAGGCCGGCTTCGACCGCCAGGTTGCTGCTCTGGATCAGGCCCACCACCTCCACCTCGGGCGTGGCCGCCAGGCCGCGGAAGAGCAGGCGCGCTTCCTGGGGTATGCCGGCATGGCCGTCCAGTGCCGGCCGCAGTTCGAGCAGCACCTTCACTTGCGCTTACCCATCGTCAGTCGAACACCACGGCCGGCGGTGGCAGGGCATTGGCGTTGTAGAACTCGTAGGCGGCGTCGATGCTGTCGAAGTTGTAGAGCCGCCCCTCCTGCAGCACGCAGACGCGTTCGCAATACATGCGGATGATGTTCGGGTCGTGCGAGACGAGGATGAAGGAGCGATCGCGACGCTTCTGGAACAGCTCGACGTGGCAGCGGTCGCCGAAGCGCGAGTCGCCCACGGCCATGCCTTCGTCGATGAGGAAGCAGTCGAACTCGATGGCCATCGACAACGCGAACGCCAGGCGCATGGTCATGCCCACCGAGTAATGCATCACCGGCTCGCGCAGGTAGATGCCGAGCTCGGTGAACTCCTCGACGAAAGGCACCAGCGGCTTCCAGTCGACGCCGTAGACGCGGCAGACGAACTTCAGGTTGTCCAGCCCCGTGAGGTTGACGTGGAAGGCACCGGTGAAGGCCAGCGGCCAGCTCACGCTCATGCCGCGGTGGATGCGCCCGCGCGTGGGCAGTTCGGCGCCGCTGAGCAGGCGGATCAGCGTGCTCTTGCCGGCGCCGTTGCGCCCCAGGATGCCCAGGTTGCGCCCCCGCGCAAGTTCGAAGTTGATGTCATTGAGCACGCGCCGGGCACCAAAGCGCGTGTGGTAGTCCTTGCTGACATGTTCCAGCCGGATCATCGCGCCTCCACGCGGCGGCCCGTATCGCGCAGCAGGAACAGCCCGATCAGCGTCAGCACGAGGTTGATGAAGGCCATGTAGCCGACGTCGTAGTGGGTGCGCACGACGTTGCCGAAAAACCCTTCGCGCACCATTTCCACGCCATGCACCATGGGCAGGGCGAGCACGACGCTCTGGGCGTTCACCGGCAACCAGTCGACCATGAAGGCGGCGCCTGAAAGCGGAAACAACAAATAGGCCGTGGGGTGCCAGATGCGGTCGACGATCTCGCTGTAGGCGCTGGCCGAGCCAATCACGAGTGCCAGCGCACTGCCGAACCAGGCCAGCATCAGCCATCCGCGCAGCACGCCCAACAGGTCCACCGGCGGCTCGATCCACTCGATGCCGACGAAGAACAGCGAGAGGATGGTGAATGAAGCCGTGGCGCCTGCAATCTCCAGCACGATGCGGGTCACAAAGACGTCGACCACACGCACGTTGCGGTGATAAAGCAGACCCAGGTTCTGCTGGATGCCGCTGTTGCAGCGCGAGACCACGTTGCGCCACAGCAGCACCGACGAGTAGCCGGTGATGGCAAAGGCGATGATGGGCAAGGGCGAGCCATGATGCAGATCGGCCGCCGTCCAGAGCGCCGCCACGCCCAGCGTGAAGATCATGGGTTCGCCGATGAGCCAGAGCACGCCGATGTTCTCGCGGCCGAAACGCGTGATGACCTCGCGCATCATCAGCGCCCAGATCACGCGGCCCTGGATGCGCAGCGACTGGCGCAGCGTCGTCATTCGGTGTGCTCGCGGATGCTCGCCAGCACCAGGCTCACCACTCCCCACATCAGCAGGCCGATGAGCAGGACCGTCAGGATGGCACGCAGGCGGCGCGGCTCCAGCGGGTAGTCGGGCAGGTTGGGCTGCACCAGGCGCTCGAGATAGAGCTGCTTGCGCTGGGCCTCGTTGCGCGCGGTGTCCAGCGCGCTGAGGGCCGACGCGAGTTGGCGGTCGGCGAAGGCCTTCTCCAGCACATAGCGGTCATACACCGCAGACTTGGCGCTGAGCGAGCCGCCGCGCCCGGTGACCTTGCCCGACTCGGCCTCGATGGTCTTGGTCAGCGCCGCGATGCGGCTGACCAGGGCCGGGATCTGCGAATTGGCCGGCGCCAGCTGGCGCAGCTGCGCCAGCTGCGACTGCAGGCTCAGCAGCTCTTCCTGCAGCTTGGCCACGCCCTGCAGCTGCAGCGCCGACTGGCGCTCGGGGTCGAAGACACCGCGGTCGCTGCGGAAGCCCGAGAGCGCCGCGGCCGCGGCCTTCGAGCGTTCTTCGGCAGCGCGCACCTCGCCTTCGGCGACCTGGATCAGGTCTTGCCGGCTGCGGATGTTCAGGTTGTTGACGAGCCGTTCGCTCATCTGCAGCAGTGCGTCGTTGATGCGCTTGGACTCGTCGGCTGCATAGGCGCGCACGCGCAGCACCGAGATGGAAGACACCGAGTCGTACTCCACCGACACATGCTTCAGGTAGAAACGGAAGAAGGCCTCGAAGCTGTTGTCGGTGTCGATGCCGGGGAAGCGGCTCAGCAGGTCGATGGCCGGCTGGCTGTAGCTGCCACGCACCTTCAGCTTCTCGTCCAGCTCGCGCAGGGCGTCGCGGCTGCGGATGTAGTCGTGCACCGAGTAAGTGTCGTCCTGCGAGCGCGAAAACACCGTGCCCTGCAGCAGCGCGCCCAGACCGGACTGCGAGGCGCGCTGCGGGCTGCGCACGACGAAACGGGCTTCGGAGATGTAGACGTCCGAGGCCATGAAACCGTAGTAGGTGATGGCCAGCAGCGTGGGCAGCAGCACGATGAAGACGAAGATGCGGTCGAAGCGCCGCATCAGCCGCGTCAACCGCGACGGGCGGGCTTCGGCCAGCACTTGAGCTTGGGGATGGGAGTCCAAAGGTGACAGGTCCGAGTTGGGATCAGGCCGCTGCGCGGTGCAGGCGCCGGAAAAGCTGGATTGTGCGTTCGGTCATCAGCGGGGCGTTGAAGGCCTGCAGGTAGCGCAGCCGCGCCTGGCGGCCCAGGCGCTCGCGCAGGCCCTTGTCGGCGAGCAGCTCGGTCAATGTCTGCGCCAGGCTTGCGGCGTCGCGCACGGGCACGTTGCAGCCGGTGCTGCCATGCACGTTGACCCATGGCACGGCCGAGCCCGGGATGTCGGTGGCCACGATGGGACGCCCCATCACCATGGCCTCGAGCATGGCCACGCCGTAGGCCTCGGCGCGCACCGTGGATGGCATGCAGAAGATGTCACAGGCTTCGAAGTAGTTCGGCAGTTCGGCGTCGGCGATGTGCCCCAGGAAGACCACCTTGCCGGCCAAGCCGCGCCGCGTGACCAGCGCCTTGTACGGTTCCAGTAGTTCACCATCTCCACCGATCAGGACGGCCACGTCATCGGGTAGGCGGGCCGCCGCCTCGACGAGCACCTCAAACCCCTTGTAGTAGGTCATGCGACCCAGGGCGAAGACGATCTTCCTGTGCCGCACCCGCTGGCGGATGGCCGCCACGCCTTCCGGCGCGGCCGAGTCGTGATTGTCGCTGATGCCGATGGGGATCACCGCCACCTTGTCCATCCAGGGTCGCAGGGCGCTCGAGGCGTGGGCATAGGGCTCGCTGGTGGCCACCACCGCGGCGGCGCGCCGCAGCAGCCAGTTCTGCAGCGGCGCGTAGAGCTTGAGCGCCATGCGCTGGCGAATGACGTCGCTGTGCCAGTGCAGCACCCAGGGCACGGCTGGCCGCACGAGCCACAGCGCGAGCGCGGCTGCCGGGTCGGGCATGTGCACGTGCAGCAGGTCGCAGGAGCGCGCCATCTCGCGCAGGTGCCAGGCCAGCCCCGGCGCGACCGAAGTCGACAGCACAGTGCCGTAGCTCGCCACACGGCGCACCTCGTAGCCGCCTGGCCATTGTTCGTGGTGCGTGCGCGCATGGCCGGCGGCGCAGAGCACGTCGGTGCGCACGCCCGCGCGGTTCAGGCCCTCGGCCAGTTCCCAGGCCACCGACTCGATGCCGCCCATCACCGGCGGGTAGAACTTGCTGAGCTGCAGCACCCTCATGGCGAGCGCTCCGCACGCAAGGCACGCAGCAGGGCTGCGCTGGCTTCGGCCCATCGGTACCGCCGCGCCTGCGCGTGGCCGGCCGCGCGCAGGCGCTCGCGCAGCGCGCCATCGTCGAGCAGGCGCTGCATGGCCTGCGCCAGGCCGCTGATGGACGACGGATCGGCATACAGCGCCGCTGCGCCACAGACTTCGGGCAAGGCCGCAGCATGCGCAGCCAGCACCGGGCAACCGCAGCCCATGGCTTCCAGCGGCGGCAGGCCGAAACCTTCGTAGGTGGACGGGAAGACCAGGGCCACGGCGCTGCGGTACAGGGCCACCAGCGCGGCATCGCCCAGCGGGCCGGTGCGCATCACGCCCGGTGGGTCTGCGGTCATGCCGCCGGCTGCGAACACACGCTGGTTGCGCCCGCCCACCAGCACCAGGCGCAGGTCGGGCGCGGGCGGCAGGCTGGCATAGGCGGCCACCAGTGCGGCCAGGTTCTTGGTCGGGTTGTCACTGGCCACGGCCAGCAGGAAGCGGCAGCCGGTGAGCCCCAGACCTTCGACCAGGCCCGGCTCGGGCTCCACGCCTTCGAGGTGGTCGGCACCGTTGTGCACCACGGCCAGCCGCTGCCGTGGCAGGCCCAGATGCAGCGCCAGGCGCTGGCGCGAGAAGGCCGACACGGTGAGCAGCCGCTCGGCATGGCGCGCCAGATGGGCAAACAGGCGGCGGTACCAAACCACGAAACTGCGCGTGTAGGCCTCGGGGTGGTCGAACACCGCGGCATCGTGGATCAGCACGGCCTGGCGCCGCGCCGCCCAGGGTGCGGCACCCGCCAGGTTCACGAGCAGGCCATCGCGGCTGGCCCAGGGCAGCAGCGTCTGCTCCCACAGGTGCAGCGGCCAGCGTCGGCGTCCGAGGGTGCGCGCTTCGATGTGGCGCAGCCGCGGCAGGGCAACGCCGGGCGGGCACAGCAGCGTCCAGCGCCCGGGCAGCGCCTGGCCCATGGCGTCCAGCGCCCGCAGGTGCTGCGCGGCCACGCGCTGCACGCCCGTCGTCCGCTGTGCGGTGAACTTGCCATTGAGGTAGTAGCGATCCTGCGGTGAAGGGGGCACGCGGGGATTGTCGCCAATCACCGCCGGGCCACCGCGGCCGGCATACTGGCTGCCCCATGCCCGCCCTCCGCCCCGCCGCCTTCATCGACCGCGACGGCGTCATCAACGTCGAACGCCACTACGTGCACCGCATCGAGGACTTCGCGCTGCTGCCGGGCGCCATCGACGGCCTGCGCCGCCTGGCCGCGATGGGCTACGCACTGGTGGTGGTGACCAACCAGGGCGGCATCGCCAAGGGTCTGTACGACGAAGACGCCTACCAGAGGCTGACGACCCACATGCACGGCATGCTGGCCGAAGCCGGCGTGGTGCTGCAGGGCGTCTACCACTGCCCTCACCACCCGGCCGGCACGGTGCCGGCCTATGCCGTGGCGTGCGACTGCCGCAAGCCCGCACCCGGCCTGCTGTTGCGCGCAGCGGCCGACCTGGGCCTGGACCTGGCGGCATCGGTGCTGGTGGGCGACAAGACCTCGGACACCGCCGCCGGCCGCGCCGCCGGTGTGCGCGCCACGGTGCTGGTGAGGTCGGGCCATGCGCTGCCCGCGGATGCCGGCGCACACGCCGATCACGTCTGCGCCGACCTCGATGCGGCGTCGCGCTGGATCATCGCCACACAGTCCTCAGCCTGAGATCGCCGGTGCCGTACCGCTGAATTCAGGCACCGTGGCCTGCAGCCAGCGCCGCGCGTCGGCATCGGCCAGCACGCCGCCCTGCTGGGCCAGCGGCTGCACCGCCTGCAGCGCACCCGCCACGCGCCCGAGCCGCGCCACGCGCAGCTGCGGTACGGCGGTGGGCAGGGTGTCGTCGGCATCGGCCAGCAGTTCCTCATACAGCTTCTCGCCCGGCCGCAGGCCCGAGAAGACGATCGGGATCTCACTCTCGCTATGGCCGGCCAGGCGGATGAGGTCGCGCGCCAGGTCGACGATCTTCACCGGCTCGCCCATGTCCAGCACCAGCACCTGGCCGCTTTCGCCAATGGCGGCGGCCTGCAGCACCAGGCGCGCGGCCTCGGGGATGGTCATGAAGTAGCGAATGATGTCGGGGTGGGTGACCGTGACGGGGCCGCCGCGTGCGATCTGCTCCTTGAATTTCGGGATCACGCTGCCGCTGCTGCCCAGCACGTTGCCGAAACGCACGGCCATGAAGCGCGTGTCGGGGTGCTCGGCGGCGAGCTGGCTGACCACCATCTCGGCGGCGCGCTTGGTGGCACCCATCACGTTGGTGGGGTTCACGGCCTTGTCGGTGCTGATGAGCACGAAGCGCTCGGCACCCGCTTCTGCCGCGGCCAGCGCGGCATGCCAGGTTCCGAGGGTGTTGTTGCGCAGCGCGGCGGCGGCGTTGTGGTCTTCCAGCAGCGGCACGTGTTTGTAGGCCGCGGCATGGAACACCGCCTGCGGGCGCCAGCGCTGCATGCAGCTGCGCAGCTGCGGCAGGTCCTTCACGTCGCCGATCAGGCGCACCAGCGGCAGCGCCGGGAAGTGCTCGCTCAGCTCCTGCTCGATGCTGTAGAGGTTGAACTCGCTCAGCTCGTACAGCACCAGCATTGCCGGGCCGAAGGTGGCGACCTGGCGGCACAGCTCGCTGCCGATGCTGCCACCGGCGCCGGTGATGAAGACGGTCTTGCCGCGCAGCGTCTGCGCGATGCCGGCTTCGTCCAGCACCACGGGCTCGCGGCCCAGCAGGTCCTCGGGCTCGATGTCACGCAGCCGCTCGACGCGGCTCTTGCCGGTGCGCAACTCATCGGCGCTGGGCACGGTGAGCACCGGCAGGCCGGTGGCGGCGGCCAGGTCGAAGGCGCGTCGGCGCTGCGCCGGCGCGGCCGAGGGCATGGCCACCACCAGGTGGCTGGCGCTGCCGTGCACGGCCTTGTCGGCCACCGCGCTGAGCGGGCCCAGCACCGGCACGCCGGCAATGCGCGCGCGCTGCTTGGCCGGGTCGTCGTCGAGCAGGCCCAGCACCACCCAGCCCTGCTGGTGCAGCCCGGCCAGGAGCAGGCGCGCGGCCTCGCCCGCGCCCATCACCACGGCGCGGCGCACCTCGCCGTTGGCACCGGCGATGCGCGAGCGCGAGTGTTCGTAGGTCATGCGGTAGGCGATGCGCACCACCGCCAGGCCCATCAGCGTGACCACCGGGTGCAGCGCCAGCACCGCGCGCGGCACCTTCACCAGGCCGAGCCCGATGACCACCGCCGCCGACACCGTGCCGGCCAGCAGGCAGGCCAGCGTCAGCCGCTTGATCTCGCCGAAGCCCGAGAAGCGCCACATGCTCTGCGGCACCTTGAACAGCACGCTGGCCGCGGCATAGGCCACGATCACGCCCAGCATCACCCACAGGTCGTAGGAAGGCCGCGCCGTGGCCCAGCGCTCGAAGCCCAGGCGGAAGAGGTAGGTGATGTGCCAGCAGGCGGCCACCACCGCGGCGTCCACCACCAGCGCCAGCGGTTCGCGGTGCGGGCGCAGACGGGCCAGGAAGGCGTCGAGCCGGTGCCAGACGGTCGGCGGGGCCACGGGTTCAGACAGCTCAGGCAACATCGGGTAGACGCATGCGGCAATGGTAGCGACGCCGGGTCTCAGCCCCGCGCCTGCCCCAGCAGCACGCGCAGCGTGCGCCACAGCAGGGCCACATCCGTGGCCAGCGAAGCCTGTTCGGCATAGGCCACCGCACGCTGCAGCTTCAGCGGCAGGATGTGTTCGATGTACGCACGCTCGGGGTCATCCGCGGCGGCCAGCAGGCTGGCTTCGTCGATGAAGTCGAGCGACGCCGGGTCGGTGATGCCGGGGCGCACGGCCAGTGCGCGCTCACGCAGGCCCGGCGGGTAGTGCGCCACGTAGCGCGGCACCTCGGGGCGCGGGCCCACCAGGCTCATGGTGCCCTGCAGCACGTCGATGAACTGCGGTAGCTCGTCCAGCCGCGTGCGGCGCAGCCAGGCGCCGGCGCGCGTGATGCGCGGGTCGGCGCCCACCGTGAGTGCCAGTCCAGCGGCGCCGTGGCGCATGGTCCTGAACTTGTGGATGCGAAAGGGCACCCCGTGTCGGCCCACGCGTTCCTGGCGGAAGAACACCGGGCCCGGCGAGTCGAGCGTGATCCACAGCGCCACGGCCAGCAGCAGCGGCGACAGCAGCAGCAGCGCCAGCGCGGCGCCGAACAGGTCGAAGAGGCGCTTGGCCACCGGGGCGGGGCGTCAGCGCGTCAGCGCGGCGCGCACGGCGCTGGCCACGCGCAGCACGTCGCCTTCGGTCATGCGCGTGTACAGCGGCAGGCTCACCATGCGCTCGTAGGCGTGCTGGCTGTGCGGGAACATCGACGGCGTCAGGCCGTAGCGGTCGCGCCAGTAGGGGTGCAGGTGCAGCGGGATGTAGTGCACGCTGCAGCCGATGCCGGCATCGAAGAGCTTCTCGATGAAGCGGTCGCGCGCGATGCCGGCACCGTCGGCCAGGCGCAGCACGTAGAGGTGCCAGGCATGGCGTTCGCCGGCCGGGGCGCCTGGCGGCAGCACCACGGGCAGGCCGGCCAGTGCCTCTTCATACAGCGCCGCGAGTTGCACGCGCTTGGCATGGAAAGCCTCGGCGCGGCGCAGCTGGTGGATGCCGAGTGCGGCAGCGATGTCGGTCAGGTTGTACTTGAAGCCCGGCGCCACGACCTCGTAATACCAGCTCGGCAGCTTGCTCTGGTAGCGGTCGAAGGCGTCGCGGTTCATGCCGTGCAGGCGCATGATCTTCGCGCGCTGGGCCAGCGCCTCGCTGCGCGTCACCAGCATGCCGCCTTCGCCAGTGGTGATGGTCTTGTTGGCGTAGAAGCTGAACACCGTCGCGTCGCTGCCCAGCGTGCCGACCAAGCGGCCGCCGCTGGTGGTGGGCAGCGCGTGCGCGGCGTCTTCCACCACCTTCAGGCCGTGCTTCGCGGCGATGGCCAGCAGTGCCGGCATGTCGGCGGCCAGGCCGGCGTAGTGCACGGGCACGATGGCGCGCGCCTTCGGCGTGATCGCCGCGGCCACGGCCGCCGGGTGAATGTTGAGCGTGGCCGGATCGATGTCGACCAGCTTCACGTCGGCGCCGAGATAACGCACCACCTCGGCCGTGGCGGTGAAGGTGTGGGTGGTGGTGATGACCTCGTCGCCGGGACCGATGCCCAGGGCTTCCAGCGCCAGATGCAGGCCCGCGGTGGCCGAGTTGACGGCAATGCAGTGCAGACCCGCGGCGTCACCCAGCCAGGCCGCGAAGTCGGCCTCGAAGCGTTTCGTCTTCGGCCCGGTGGTGACCCAGCCGCTCTTCAGCGCGTCGACCACCTCGGCGATCTCTTCGTCGCCGATCTCGGGCAGGGCAAACGGCAAGAACGGAAGGAACGGCGGGGCTGGCGTGGGCATGCTGGATTATCTGCGGGCCGCCGCGCGCTCCGGCTCTCGGATGCCGGACACCACTGCGTCACGGAAGGCCGGCCACTCGATGAGGCGGCGCAGGGCGTTCATCGTGTGCCAGGGTGACTGCCACACCGCCGCCGCGACAAAGCCGCGCAGCAGCGGCGAGGCCAGGTTGCCGCCCGGGTCACCGAAGCCGGTGAACTCCACTTCGACCCAGCCGTCGCCTTGCGGCACGAAGCGCCAGCGCGCCTCGAAGGACGGCATGCGCACGCGGCCGGGCGTGGGCGCCAGCCGCTCAGAGGCGGAAACGCCGTCGATGGTCACCGCCAGCGTCGTCGGGTCCTGCGTCAGGCGCGACAAGACCACGGCATCGCGGTCGTCCAGCGGCCAGGGCATGTCGAAGACGAGGTGCGTCAATGCCGCGCCCGGGTCGGGGGGCGGCATGGGTATGGCACTCTGCACGCGGTCGACCCACAGCGGCATGCGCGCGGGGTCGAGCAGCAGCGCCACCAGCGTGGCCAGTCGCGCCTGCACGCGGGTGACGGCACGGAAGGCGGGCAGTTCGTCGCCGCGCGTCCGCAGCCAGACCTGCACCGCGGTGGTCTCGTCGCCCTGGCGCAGCCGCCAATCCGCTTCACCCTGCGCAGGCACCGTGCCAACCAGGCAAGCCAAGGCCAGGACCACCAGCGCCCGGCGGCCTGTTGCACCTCGGGCACGGAGCCGGGTTTCCATGCCGCGATGGTGCACCCAGGGCGGGCACGGCACCTCGCCCGCTTTAGGGAAGCAGGCGCTGCGTGCATGCACTACCTTAGAGGCACCGGCTCATGAAACTCTTCATCTCCTACCGCCGCCAGGATTCCATCCACGCCGCGCACCGCGTGCGCATGACGCTGCAGGCGCGCTTCGGCGACGAGGCGGTGTTCATCGACCGCGAGATCCCACCCGGCACGCGCTGGGACGAACACATCGAATCGATGCTGCAGGCCAGCACCGGCGTGGTGGTGATCGTGGGCGACGAATTCATGGGCCTGCTGCGCAAGAGCACGGACGTCGAGAAGAGCGACCCGATGGTCTGGGAGATCGCCACCGCGCTGCGTCTGAACAAGCGGCTCTACCCGGTGCTGGTGGGCCGCACCGACATGCCCGAGCCCGACCACCTGCCACCGACCATCCGCGACTTCTCGCGCAGCCAGGCGGTGTTCGCGCGCGAGCCGGCCTTCGACTCGGGCCTGGCCGTGCTGGTGCGTTCACTCGCCACCGCGCACGACCGCGCTGACGTGCTGGCGCCCCAGGTCACCGCCGAGGCACCGCTGCCCGTGCTCGGGCCGCGCGCGCTGCTGGCGGCGGCGCTGGTGCTGGCCGCGGCCTGGCTGTGCGGGCGCCTCATCCTCTGGCTGCAGTCGCCCGCCACCGGTGCGGCCGCGCCTTTCGAGGCCGCGCTGTGGGAAGGCGCACGCTACGGCCTGGCCACCGCGCTGTGGGGCCTGGCGCCCTACACCGCTTACTGGCTGGTGGCGGTGCTGCGCGCCCGCGCCAGCCTGCCGATGCAGGGTTTCGTGGGCACGCTCTCGGCCGTGAACCTGTGCGTGGTGATGGTGTTCAGCGGCTCCTTCCTGCTGCTGTCCACGGTGGCCGGTTGGCGGTTGACGCCTTTGTGGGTGTTTCCGGAGCGTCCCACGCTCGGCCACTACGCGCTGCTGGCCGTGCTGCTGCTGGTGCCGGCCGTCGCCGCGGTCTTCACGGCCGTACAGGAGCCCCTGGCGCGCAAGCTGGAGCAGCCGCAGCGCGGGCGGCGCATGAAGGCCTTGCATACGGTCAACGGCGGCGTCACGTTCTACGAGATGTGGCTGGCGGCCTCGCTGGCCTTCTCGACGCAGCTGTCGCTGGGCGCGGACCCCATCGCGGTGCTCGGCTACTTCATGCTGTGCCCGACGCTGTCGCTGCTTTACCTCTTCGGCTGGAAGTACAGCCACGCCGGGCTCGACATCCAGCGCCGAGGCTGGGAACTGCGCTTCCTGTGCGCCCTGGTGGCCGGGCTCTACCTGATGTGCACGCTGGCGCTGTACGCCTACGGGCCTGGGCGGGTGCTGGCGGGCTAGGCAGGCGGGTTAGAGCGGCTTGTCCACCCAGGCCAGCAGGTGCGTGCGCAGCAGCGGCAGCGCATTGCACAGGCGCCAGGCCGCCGGATGCAGCTTCACCACCTGCCGCGCGATGGGCGGCGCCAGCGTCACGCGGCGAGCGTCGATGCGCGCCCCCGGGAAGAGTTCGGCCACGCGCTTCAGCGGCACGCCGCGCACATCAGGGTTGCGCGGGTTGTTCACGGTGAAGTCGTACCAGAGCACCGCGCCACCGGGCTTGAGCCAGCGCCACATGGCCGCGGCCAGGCGCTGCTGGAAAGCGTCGTCGAGCAGGCTGCTGAAGACGGTGGACTGCAGCACGATGTCGAAGCCAGCCTCGGGCAAGGGCTGCGCCAGCGCGTCGCCTTCCAGCAGCTTGATGGCCGCCGGCAGGCGGCGGCGCGCCACGGCGGCGCGCTCGGGCAGGAGTTCGTTGGCGACCAGCCGCGCGGGGTCGAAGCCCAGGCGCAGCAGCTCCAGCAGGTTGTCGCCGCGGCCGCAGCCGACCTCCAGCACGTCCAACTCAGCCAGCGGCTGGCGGGCATGGCGCACCAGCAGCGCGATCAGCGCGCGCTGGCGCTCCTGCTGCGTCTGCCAGACGTCGGCGCGCAGCGGGTTGTAGCGCTCGTCGCCGCCGCGCCGGGCGTAGCGCTCGGCCACCGCGCGGGTCTCGTCGTCGGGGTTCAAGTCAGCGCCTTCAGGAAATTCTGCGCCAGCACCGGGTAGGTGTGCTGCGCCAGCACGAAGGCGCGGCCACGCTGGCCCATGGCACGCCGCGCATCGGCGCCCAGCGTGGCCAGTTGGCGCAGCCCGTCGGCGACCGCCGGCGGCGACTCCGGCGCCACCGTCAGCCCGGCGCCGGCCTCGGCCACTGGGTCGTTGCCGGCTTCCACCGCATGCAGCACGGCGCAGCCGGCCATCATGTAGTCCATCAGCTTGTTGGGTGCAATGCCGAAGCGGTAGATGGGCACGCGCTGCCAGCCGATGTAGGCGATGTCGATGGCGGCCAGGAAGGACGGGATCTGCGCCTTGGGGATGGGCGGCCACAGGCTCACGTTCGACAGGCCTTCCGCCGCGATGCGGCCAGCCAGCCGGTCGCGCTCGTGGCCGCTGCCCACCAGCACCAGTTGCAGTGCCTCGCCGCGCAGCAGCGCTGCCGCGTCGAGCAGCGTGTCCAGCGCATTGGGCAGGCCCATCGACCCGGCATAACCCACCACCGTGCGCCCCGCGGCGCGGGCCGTGGCCAGCGCGGCGGCGATGTCCTCGCGCAGCGGCGCCGGCTCACCCTGCCAGTCGTCGAGCGCGATGCCGTTGGGAACGATGTGCAGCTTCTGCAGGTCAAGCCCGCGCGAGGCCATGTGCGCGTGCACCTTGGGCAGCATGGAGACCACGACATCGGCGTCGCGGTAGGCGGTGTCTTCGGCCCACTGGCACAGCAGCGCGAAAGGATGCCACCTCGACATGCCCGACAGCTCGATCAGCGACAGCGGCCACAGGTCGTGCACTTCGAAGACCAGCTTCGCGCCAGCGCGGCGGGCCAAGCGGCGCGCCACCCAGATGTCCATCGGGTAGGTGCTGGAGGCGATGACCACGTCGGGCGCGAACTCGCGCAGCAGGCGTGGTGTGTCGGCCCACACCGCGCGCAGGAAGCTCGCGATGTTGCGCACGCGGCCCAGGCCGTTGCCGCGGTAGGGCGGCGTGGCAACCCACCGGTAGGCAATGCCGTCGATGGTCTGATCGCCGGCCACGGGCTGAGTGGCACGCACATGCGAGAAGTCGGCCGCCAGCATCTGCACGCGGTGGCCCATGCGCACCCACTCGCGCGCCAGGCCGTGCGGCCTGAACTCCATGCCCAGCGCCGGGGTGCCGGCGTAGTGGTTCAGGTAGAGGATGTTCATGCGGCGGTGTTCACTGCAGCAGCGCTTCGTACAGCCGGCGTGCGCGCGGCGTGGCGAAATTGCTGTTGTGCCAGAGCAGGCCGAAGGTCCCGCCAAAGCGATGGCAGCTGGCGCGCAACTGCATCATCAGCGCCCGCGCCGCGTCGCCGTCGCCCAGGCCCAGGTAGGTGGGCGACAGCACCGTGGCTTCCATCAGCACCAGCGGCCGTTCGACGATGGCCAATGCGCGCTGCTGCGTCAGATCGAAAAGCGGGAAGGTGTGCGAGGTGCCGCAGCGAAAGCCGGCCACGTCGGGATAGCCCAGGGTCGAGTCGTGTTCGAAGCCCAGCGCGTCGAGCTGCGCCGCGGTGTCGGCCATGCGCCAGCGCAGGTAGTGTTGGCGCGCGCCATAACGCGCCTGCTGGCCGCCGGCGCGCGCCACGGCGGCGCGCAGGTCTTCGAACTCGCGCGCCAGCAGCGCCGGTTCATCGACGCTGCGGTAGCTGCCGTGCAGGCCGACCTCATGGCCGCGCTGCACGATGCGCGACATCAGCGACTGCAGTGCCGGCTCGCCGAGTTCATAGCCGCCGTCGATGCGTTGCGGCTGCCGCACCGAGAGGAAGTAGAAGGTGATGCGGCGGCCGGCGCGCTCGTTGACATCCATCATCCAGTCGAAGCTGTCGTAGGGGTCGTGGCGCGTCACGCCCACGCGGCTGGCCGCCGCATGCAGCAGGCTCTGCGCCGCACGCCGCGGGCTGCGTTCATGCACCAAGTGGCCGGCGGCCTGGCGCAGGGCCAGCGGCAGGCTGCGGCCACCGGGTGAATAGGGCGCGTCGACGTCGCAGCTGACCCAGGTGTCAGCCGTGCGCGCACGGCGCTGCAGGCCCGGCGCCACCTGCTGCAGCGCCCACCACAGCACTTCCACCCACTCGTCCACCAGCGGCCGCAGCGCCAGCCCGGCGCGGTGGACTACGCCCATGGCGCCGGGAAAGCGGCCGTGGCGGTCGGCCGGCGCGCCCGCTACGGCTTCTTCATAGCGCGAGAGCATGAAGAAGACGCTGCCGGTGATGTCGATGGGCAGCTGCACGCGGCCGGGCGCCTGCTCGAAAGCACCATCGCCATGGAAGCGAGGCACGCTGTCCTGGCCAATGGCCAGTCGCAGCGCGTCGTCGGGCAGCGGCCACATCGGCGGCGGCACGGCGGGCAGGCTGTCGGCCTGCAGCCAACGCGCATCGGCCTGGCTGAAGAAGGCGTCGGACCACCGTAGCTCACCTGGGCCGGCCTGCACGCTGACGAAGGCCTGCTCGTGCACCTCGACCACATGCGGCAGCCCGAGCCAACGCCCGAACAGCACGTCACAGACCCAGGCGAATTCGGCCGCCCGGTGCGCTGGCGCCTTCACGCGCAAGGGCAGCACGTTCACCGCCCGCCCCCCAGCAGCCGCCAGAGGCCGGCGCGCAGCACGTAGCCCAGCGGCGGGCAGACCACCGCGCGGTAGCCCATCGCGCCGGTCCAGTGGCGCCACAGGCGCAGCACGCCAAGATCCGCGCGCAGCAGGCGGCGCAGCAGCCAGGTGCCGTCGGCCCACAGCAGGCGCTGCGGCGGCGGCAGGGCGTGGTCGGCGGCGGTGTCCAGGCCCAGGTAGCGCTTGACCACGCCGTTGCCGGCGGCGAGGAAGAGCCCGTGCTGCATCCAGAAACGCGGGTTGAGCTCCAGCACAAGGCAGCGCGGGCCGGCGACGATGAACTCCATCTCGTAGGGCCCGCGGAAGGCCAGCCGGCGCAGCACCTGCGCGGCCCGAGCGATGAGTCCGTGTTCGTCAGGCACCGTCACCAGCATGGCCGACGAACTGGGGCCGGCGCCGTAGTCGGCCACACGATCGGTGACCACGGCCAGGTTGCGCGCTTCGTTCTGGGCGTCGAAGAAGCCGCCGACGCTGAGCAGGCGCAGCGGCGCGTCGCCCAGCCATTCCTGCAGGAAGAACCATTCTTCCTGCAGGTCGTCGGCCCGCAGTTCAGCGCGGCGCGCTGCGAGTTCATGGGCGTCGCGGCAGACCCAGCCGCGCGGCAGCTTGCGTGTGCCGGACCAGGAGTGGCGGCACTTCAGCAGCAGGGGCCAGGAAGCCACCGGCGCGTCGGCCAGCGACCACTGCCGCAGGCCTTGTGGGCCCGAGGCATCGTCGGCCAGGAAGGCAGCGAAGGCCCACTTGTCGTCGAGCAATTCGGCGGGAAAGTGCTGCGGCAGGTGCGGGGCCGACGCGGGGTCGAGCAAGGCGCTGCGCAGCGCGGCTTCTTCGGTGAACAAGAGCCACTGCGGGGCCGTGCCCGGCGCCAGTACCGGCAGCGGCAACTGGCGTGGTGCAGCGGGCACGCGCAGGTCGACGCCCAGCTCGGCACAGGCTTGGCGCAAGGTCCAGGCGTTGATCCAGGACGAATGGGTCAGGGCCAGCTTGCTCATCACCGGTCGTCGTAGCCCTTGTTGTGCCGCACCAGCAGTTGGGGCAGCAGGCTGGCCGCGGCATCGTGCGCCAGGGCGTAGGGCGCCTTGCGTCGGTGCTGCGCCGGGTCGCCTTCAGCGGCCACCACGAAAGGCGCAGTCTCGGCGTAGGGCAAGGGCAAAGGCCGCACCGCGCCCTGCACCACGAGAGCGCGGCGGCGGGCCTGCCAGCGCGGTAGGCGACCCAGGCCGATGAGGCCCAGCGCCAGCTGCAGCGCGCTGGCGCCCGTGGTGCTGAAGGCATAGGGGAAGCGCCGGGCTTCGGAGTGTTCGAAACCGGCCTCCGGGCCGGCCGGGTGCCGCCGCGGCAGGCACTTGCGCAAGGCCCACGCGGCCAGCAGGCCGCGCTGGCGCCAGCGCGGCGGTGGCGGCGAGCCCAGATCGAGGTCGCTCCACACGCAGGCCCCCATCACGCCCGGGAAGCTCTTGTCGTTGAAGCTCAGCACCGCCGCCCAATGCGAGCCTGGTTCTTTCACCAGCTGGGCCAGCCGCCCGGCGTCCTGGCACAGGTCGAGCACCAGCGCCACGCCCGCGTCGGCACGCCAACGATCCGCCTCGGGCGCCAGCCAGTGCGACAGCCCGCCGTCGCTGCCATACAGAGGCGCCAGCAGCAGCAGGTCGGCGCCCTCGGCGTGCGCCTGGGCGCGCAAGGCGGCGGCGTCGGGCACGAAGGCCGCGTCGACCGGATAGCCGCAGACACGCCAGCCGGCCTGCTCGAAAGCCAGCGGCACGACGTTGCACAGGTATTCCGGCACCAGCGCCACGCGACGGACGAAGGCCGGGTGGCGCGCCAGGGCCTGCAGCGCCACGCGGCCGGAGAAATAGGCAGCGAAGCATGCACCTGCCGGCCGCCCCGGCCAGGCCTGCCCCAGTCGCTGCAGCAGCCAGGCCCGCGGGGCGATCTGCAAGGCCAGGCCGGCCAGCAGGCTGCTGCGCCACATCAGCCGGCGGCCTTGCGGAAGCGCAGCACCTTGTAGTCGGACCAGCGCCGCTCGCCCAGGCGCAGCAGCAGCCTCTCGCCCACGGCAAAGGCGCCGGGCAGCCAGCGCAGCGGCCAGTGCGAATTGGACAGCAGTTCGCGGAAGGGCCAGAACAGGATGCCGCCGACATGCTCGCAGCGCAGGCCCCGCGCCTGCACGCGCGTCACCACTTCATCAGGCCCCATGCGCACGCGCGCCAGGTACTTGCTGTCGTGGAAGGGGTCGATCATCAGCAGCACGCCGCCCGGCCGCACCGCGGCGCAGCCGGCTTCGATGGCGGCGATGCACTTGCTGCGGTCGCGGATGGCCGAGTAGCAGCCCGAGGACAGCACGAGGTCGAAGCCGTCGGGGCGCGAGAACTGGTCGGCGCTGGCACCGACCCATTCCACGGGCACCGCATGCGGCCACTCGCGCGCGGCGCGTTCCACCATCTCGGGGAAGTCGACGCCCGTCACGCGCAGGTCGGCGCGCTGCGCGACGATCCAGCGCGCCACCTCGCCGATGCCGCAGCCGATGTCCAGCACCGTGGCGCCGGGCGGCAACGCCGCCAGCACGGGGGCGATCTGCGCGTACTCGCGTTCGCGCACCAGGGCGTTGTAGTCGGCGTTGCGCCACAGCACGGCGGCCGAGCCGGCCTCGGCCGCGCGACCGCGCCAGTAGGCCGAGTTGTCGCGGCCATCGTGCGGCATGACGAGGCGCAGCACGCGCCCCGCCAGGCCCTTGAGCATGCCGATGCCGGGTATGGCCATGTCTGTCAGCCGCTCCGTTCAGGCGCCGTCGCGCCGGTACACGCCCACCCACCACAGCGGCCGTGAAGGCGTGGGCAGGCGCGTCCATGTCGGTGGACTCGCTCGCCCCGCCGGCGCGGCTGCGGAAGCGGCACGGGCTGGCGCCCGCCAGCCGCACGAAGGGCAGACCAGCAGCTCGGGCCAATGGTGGGGCCGCAGGTGGCGCGCCCATGACTTGAGCACGCCATGCGGCTCGCGACCCAGCGGCTGCAGCGCCGTCGCGGTAAAGCCCGGCAGCAGGCCGCGCATGGCCTGTTCGTCGAAGGAGCGGAAGTGGTAGTTCGGATTCACCGACGCGGCGCAATACGGGCAGCGCACG
>JANNFE010000251.1:0-7033 GCA_031379415.1 Betaproteobacteria bacterium
AGGAACTCGCTGAATCGCGCCTTCGCGTCTTGAACGGGCCATGTTTGCATCTTGACCTCATGGTGACTAGTGCAATGACTAGTTTATCACTTCGCCAGCCAAGGGGACCGTGGTCGACTCGATGCCCCGAGTGAGGTCCACGCTGGACCGCTCTGAACCCGCCGCTGGCCAGCGGCAACGGACGGCCAGGATCGGGTGCTCCCGACCGGCCGCTTTGCGGCATGCACTATGGCTAGAAATGACACCTGTTCAGGAATGACCGTGCACCGCGCCAAGAGATATCTGCTCGTCGATGCAGATGCTCGTCATAGCCCGGGCGATGGCTGCGCGTTACGCCCGGTCTGTTTGTGCCCGGGCTCAGCCTGGATCGCCTGCCTCTATCGAGGTATTCGTCGGTCAGGCCGTAACCAATCACTGTCATTGAGGTTCTTGCGAACGACGCGGTCCGCTCTAGAAGACCGACCAGCCGGTGCGCCGCGAGAGGCTCTCCAGTGCCAGTGCGCCCACCAGCGAATTGCCTGAGGTGTTGAGCCCCGGCGACCATACTGCAATGGATGCGCGGCGTGGCGCGATGGCCAGGATGCCACCGCCGACGCCGCTCTTGCCGGGCAGGCCGACGCGGAAGGCAAAGTCACCCGAGGCGTCGTAGTGGCCACAGGTCATCATGATGGCGTTGATGCGCCGTGCGGCTTGCTTGTCCACCACACGCTGCCTGCGCAAGGGGTCGACGCCCTTGTTGGCCAGGAACAGGCCTGCCCGCGCCAACTGCACGCAGTTCATGCTCAGCGCACACTGGTTGAAGTAGGTCTCCAGCACGCAAGCCACGGGGTTGGTGATGTTTCCAAAGGCGCGTATGAAGTTGGCCAGGCTGGCGTTGCGAAACCCGGTCTCGGCTTCGGAGCTGGCCACCTCGCGGTCGATGCTGACGCTGTCGTCGCTCGCCAGCTCGCGCATGAAGCTCAGAATCTCGGCGATCACGGTGTGCGGTGGCCGTTGCGCCATCAAGGCATCCGTGACGACGATGGCGCCGGCGTTGATGAGCGGGTTGCGCGGGATGCCCAGTTCACGTTCCAGCTGCACGATGGAATTGAAAGGCGAGCCCGAGGGCTCACGCCCGACATGCCGCCACAGCGCGTCGCCCAGGCGGCCCAACGCCAAGGTCAGCGTGAAGACCTTGGACACGCTCTGGATGGAGAAGGGCACGCCGCTGTCGCCGATGCAGGCCGACTCGCCCGTGCAGGTGACCACGGCCAGCCCGAACTGGCGCGGATCCACCCGGGCCAGGGCCGGGATGTAGTCGGCCACGCGCCCAGTGCCGAATTGGCCCAGGATTTCGCCCTGCACGGCGGCCACCAGTTCAGTCAGTTCCTGGCTTCTCAGCATGTCCTTCGATTCCTGTAATGGCGGCCTGCCTGTTTCGACTCTCCTGGGCTCAGTCGCCAGGAAGCTGCGGCCCTTACCAACGAGTGCGGGAGACATGATTGACCTACTGTCTGGGAATTCTGTTGCCTCAGGGCCTGGTGCTCGCCTCTGACTCGCGCTCCAACGCCGGCGTGGACCAGGTGGCGCTGGTGAAGAAGCTGGCGGTGTTCGAGGTGCCGGGCCAGCGCGTGGTGGTGATCCTGTCGGCCGGCAACCTGGCCACCACGCAGGCGGTGGTGTCGTCCTTGCGCGAAAGCGCCGGCAGCGGTGCCTTCGGGCACGACATCCACGGCATGCGCACGATGTTCGACGTGGCCCAGATGGTGGGCACCAAGCTGCGCGAGGTCATCGCCCGCGACGGCTCCTACGTGCAGCCCTTTGGAGACCCCCATGGCACCTTCCTGGTGGGCGGGCAGATCGCCGGCGAGCCACCGCGGCTGTTCCACATCTACTCGGCTGGCAACTTCGTTGAGGCGTCGGACCGTTCGCGCTTCCTGCAGCTGGGTGAAACCAAGTACGGCAAGCCCATCCTCGACCGCGCACTGAACAACGACACCAGCCTGGACGAAGCCGCCAAGTTGTCGCTGCTGTCGTTCGACGCCACCATGCGCAGCAACCTGTCGGTCGATGCGCCCATCGACCTGATGCGCTACGCCACTGGCAGCTTTTCGGCCAGCAACCTGGCCACGCTGGAGAAGGACGACGCCTACTGGATGGCGCTGCGCCAGCGTTACGCCGAGGGCTTGTCGAGTCTGGTTGGCAGCATCCCGGCGCCGCCGGGCCGGGGTTGAGACGCCGATGATGCAGCGCCAGTCCGGCCCAGCCTTGGTTCAGGAGAGTCCATGAAGAAGACCGCCGTCGCCCGCTTCGACGAACTCGGGGACCGCCAGCCCGCCCATGCGCTGGTGGGCGAAGTGGACCTGGTGATGGTGCGCTTTGACGACGCCGTGTCGGTGCTCTACGGCCGCTGCCTGCACCGCGGTGCCTTGATGGCCGATGGCCGTGTCGAGGGCGACACCCTGTTCTGCGGCTTGCACGACTGGGACTACCGGCTCGACAGCGGTGTCTCGGCATACAACAACGCCGAGGTGCTGCAGAAGTTTGCATCCTGGGTTGAAGACGGCCAGGTCTGGGTCGACGCCGACGAGATTGCAGCCTGGGCCCGGGCGCATCCGCAGCCCTTCAATCGCACCATCTACCTGGGCCCCTACGCCGACACTGGCCACGGCAGCGCCGAAGAACCGCACAACGCGCTGATCCAGCGTTATGCGCGTGAAGGCTTGTCCAGGACTGGCCACCATGGTGCGGTGGAAGCGATGGGCGTGCCGCGCGACCAGCTGCCGAGCTGGGACGACATCCAGATCCTGCCCGCGCAACTGCACCGCCCGCCGCTGCTCGACGAGCACCCGGTGGACACGGATGTGGTGGTCGGCCCGCGCGCGAAGAAGCCGCTGCGCCTGGCCATTCCGCTGATCGTCTCGGACATGAGCTTCGGCGCGCTGTCGGCCTCGGCCAAAGTGGCGCTGGCGCAGGGCGCCGAGATGGCGGGCACCGGCATCTGTTCGGGCGAAGGCGGCGTGCTGCCGGAAGAACAGCAGGCCAATTCGCGCTACTTCTACCAGCTGGCGTCGGCACGCTTCGGCTTTGCCTGGGACAAGGTGGCGGCCTCGCAAGCCTTTCACTTCAAGGGCGGGCAAGGCGCCAAGACCGGCACCGGCGGGCACTTGCCCGGCCCCAAGGTCAGTGCGCAGATTGCGGCGGTGCGTGGCTTGCATGTGGGCGAGCCGGCCATCTCGCCCGCGCGCTTTCCCGACTGGACCGAGCCGCGCCAGATGCGCGAGTTCGCGGCCGAGGTGCGCGAACGCACCGGCGGCATTCCGGTGGGCTACAAGTTATCCGCGCAGCACATCGAGAAGGACATCGACGCCGCACTCGAGGTGGGGGTGGACTACATCATCCTCGACGGCCGCGGCGGTGCCACGGGGGCATCGCCTGTCATCTTCCGCGACAACATCTCGGTGCCCACCATTCCGGCGCTGGCGCGTGCGCGGCGCCACCTGCGCCGCTCTGGCCGCGACGACGTGACGCTGATCATCACCGGCGGCCTGCGCACGCCGGCCGATTTCGTCAAGGCGCTGGCCCTGGGCGCCGATGCCATTGCGTTGTCGAACGCCGCCTTGCAGGCCATCGGCTGCATCGCCATGCGGGCCTGCCACACCAACAACTGTCCTGTGGGCATCGCCACGCAGAAGCCGCACCTGGTGGCGCGCCTGGCCGTGGACAAATCCGCGCGGCAACTGGCCAACTTCTTCGAGGCGTCGGTGCACCTGATGCAGGTCATGGCGCGCGCTTGTGGCCACGAACACCTGTCTCAATTCACGGTCGACGACCTGACGACCTGGAAGCGCGAGATGGCTGACCTGTCGGGCGTGGCTTACGGCGGCATGGCGTGATGCGCCCGTCCACATCTACCGTGGCACTGGGAGCCGTGGCATGAACGAACTTGCACTGGACTGGTTCCGTGTGGCCTCGGTCGACGACCTGCCCGAGGGCCGCGTCAAGACCGTGACGCCGGGCAGTCGATCCGTCTGCCTGTCGCACTTCGACGGCCAGTGGGCGGCGATGGACAACCGCTGCCCGCACCAGGGCGGGCCGCTGGGCGAAGGCTCGATCGAGCGCGGCGTGGACGGCCAGTGCTGGATACGCTGCCCCTGGCACGGCTGGGACTTCGACCCGCTGACCGGCAAGCCGCCCGGCGGGCACGAAGACAGCGGCCAGGCGATGTTCCCGATCGAGATCCGCGACGGCGGCGTGTACGTGGGCCTGCCGCCCGAGCCCGCGCACGAACGCAGCGTCACCGACGTGATGGCCGAAACGCTGGTGAACTGGGGTGTCAAGCACGTCTTCGGCATGGTGGGCCACTCCAACTTGGGGCTGTCCGACGCCATCCGCCGCCGCACCGTGGCGGGCGAGATGAGCTTCATTGGCGTGCGCCACGAAGGCGCGGCGTCGTTTGCGGCGTCGGCTTACGGCAAGCTCACCGGCCGGCCTGCAGCGTGTCTGACGATCGCCGGGCCGGGCGCCACGAACCTGCTCACCGGCCTGTGGGACGCCAAGGTCGACCGCGCACCCGTGCTGGCGCTCACCGGCCAGGTGCAGACCCAGGTCTTCGGCCCCGGGGCGTTCCAGGACATCGACTTGTCGTCGGCCTTCCATTCGGTGGCAAAGTTTTCGCAGCTCGTGCTACCCAGCTCCAACCACGCCGAGCTGATGTCGCTGGCCTGCAAGACGGCCATCGTCGAGCGCGACGTGGCGCACCTGATCTTTCCCGACGACGTGCAGACGCTGCCCAGCAGCGCCAAGCCCGGCGCACTCGCCGGGCGCCTGGGCGGCGCGGTGGTGGTGCCGGCTGAAGGCGAGCTGGCACTGGCCGTTGCCCTGATCAACGCGGCCCGGCGGCCGATGATCGTCATCGGCCACGGCGCGGTCGCGGCACGCGCTGCCGTCATCGCCCTTGCCGAGCGCATCGGCGCGACCGTGGTCACCACCTTCAAGGGCAAGGGCCTGATCGCCGACACGCACCCACTCGCCGGTGGTGTGCTGGGCCGTTCCGGCACGCCCATCGCCAGCTGGTTCATGAACGAGGCCGACCTCATCATCACGCTCGGCTCGTCCTTCGCCAAGCACACCGGCATCGAGCGCTCCAAGCCCATCATCCAGGTCGACTTCGAGCGCATGCAGCTGGGCCGCTTCCACCCGGTCACCTTGCCGGTGTGGGGCGAGATTGCTGCCTTCTGCGCCGCGGTGTCGCCGCGGGTGTGCAAGGCCGCGGACGCTGCCGACCAGGTGACTGAGCTGGCGGGCCGCTGGGCCATCTGGCGCGAAGAAAAGCGCCGCCGGCTGGGCGAAGACCGCGGCCTGGGCGTGCACTCCGCCGCGGTGTTCGAGTCCCTGACCCGTCTGTGCCCGGCCGACGCCATCATCGCCGTCGACGTAGGCAACAACACTTATTCATTCGGCCGCTACTTCGAGAGCCAGGGGCAGCGGGTGCTGATGTCGGGCTACCTGGGCTCGATCGGTTTTGGCTTTCCCGCAGCCATCGGCGCCTGGGCCGCGACGCAAGACTTCGAGGAGCTCCGAGGCCGAAAGGTGGTGTCGATTTCCGGCGACGGCGGCTTCGGCCAGTACGCAATGGAGTTCACCACCGCGGTGAAGTACGGCATGGACATCACGCACGTCCTGCTCAACAACGCGCAGCTCGGCAAGATCACCAAAGAGCAACGCGCGGGCGAGCTGCAGGTCTGGGAGACCGACCTTCGCAACCCCTCGTTTGCGATGTTCGCCAAGCAATGCGGCGGCCTGGGTCTGAAGGTGACGGCGGCCTCCGGCCTGGACGCGGCCATTGTGCAGGCACTGGCTTTTGAGGGGCCGGCGCTGGTGGAAGTGATGACCGACGCCGAGTTGATCTAGGTCGCTGGCCTCGCTTGGCCGCGATGCGGCCCGGCGCTGGCGCCCGGGCTATGCGGTGGCTATACGCGCTGGATGCCGGCCAGCGGCGCGTCCAGCACCAGCAAGTCGCCCTGCCTGAACACACGCCCCCGCAAGCGCACCGCGTCG
The DNA here is from genome assembly GCA_031379415.1 of Betaproteobacteria bacterium. GTDB lineage: Bacteria > Pseudomonadota > Gammaproteobacteria > Burkholderiales > Burkholderiaceae_C > Rubrivivax. The sequence goes on from JANNFE010000251.1 coordinate 6,040, forward strand.
CCCACCAGGGGCAGCAGTTCCGGGCCATACGCCCGCCCGCCGCTGGCCATGATCATCAAGGCCTCTTGCTGCCCGGGCCCGCGGGCAAAAAACGCCGGCGGAATGCCGCCACGGATGCACAGCGAGGCGCAGGCCTTGTGCACCTTGCCGCTGGAAGGCCGCATGGCACCGAACCAGCATTTGCTGTCCAGGATCTCGCCGGCCAGGTTCACATCGCCCAGTGCTTGCAGAGCCGGGAAGTTCAAGACCGCATCGGCTTGCGCAGCGCTGTCGCGGCGGATCCAGTCGCCCACCTCGTCCACCGCCAGCATGGCGTGCGGGCCGCGCTGGATCAGGCTGCCGGTGACGACCACCGGCACACCCGCCAGTGCGTCGATGCGCGCCGCCACTCCGCACTTGCCCAGGCACGACAGCAAGGCCGTGCGCGGCCCGCCGCCCAGGTCGAGGGTGCGCAGCATGGCGTACGGTTCGGCGCTGACGATCCCGCGCCACTCGCGCACGGCGTCGGGGTCCCATTGGCCCTTGCCGGGTGCGGACTGCACGGCGGCCAGGCCAAAACCCAGGCCGGCGGCCGCCGTCGTCAGGCCCAGCCCGGCGCGAAGGAAGAAACGGCGGTCGGCGGGCGGGGTGTCAGCCCAGCCGATGAAAAACGACTCGTCGTCGGGGGGGCGTGAACTCATGCGCGTGTGACCTCGATGCAGGTGGGGGCCACCGGGGTGCCTGGCGGTTTGGCTTGGCGATGCACGAACACCACGCCTTGCTCGATGCGCGTGGCGTAGGTGGCAATGCGCTCGCTGAACGGTGCCGGCGAGCAACCGTCTTCGGGTCGGTACTGGTAGCCATGCCAGGGGCAGGTGATGCAGCCGTCGATGACACGGCCTTCGCCCAAGGGCGCGCCCTGGTGGCGGCAGACGTTGGACACCGCCGCCACCTTGCCGTCGTAGCGAAAGACGGCAATGCGCTCGGCACCTTCGGGCTCGACGATGTGGGCGCG
>JANNFE010000296.1:0-5228 GCA_031379415.1 Betaproteobacteria bacterium
GGACAGCTTCTCGATGCGCTCGCCGCGCAGTTCGATGCTGCCCTTGGTCACCTCGCCGCGCTCGCCGGCCAGCAGGTTGCTCACCGCGCGCAGCGTGGTCGTCTTGCCGGCGCCGTTGCCACCCAGCAGGGCCACTACGCCACCCTCGGGCACCTGGAGCGATACGCCCTTCAGCACCAGGATGACGTGGTTGTAGATGACCTCGATGCCGTTGACGTTGAGGAGGATGTTGGACATGGGATCTCGCACCGATCAAGCGAACGCCGCGGAACCGGCTCTGCCGGGCCGCTGGCGTTGCCCCCTTGAGGGGGAGGCGGCGAAGCCGCCTCGGGGGTGGGCCAACTACGCCTCGCAGTCCTTGGCAGACCGCCGCTCCATCTTCTTCTCGGCCGCGTACTTGTCGGCCGCGGCGCGCGCCATCGGCTTCAGGATCTGCTCGTCGGCCTGCAGCCAGTCGGAGGTGAAGTTCCACTTCTTGCCGTCCCAGGTGTGCACGCGCGCCCAGGCCACGCCCATGTGGTCGGCGCAGCTGGTCGACAGCGGGCGCATGACACCGGCGAAGCCCAGCGCGTCGAGCTTCTTCTGGTCGAGCGCCAGGTTCTCGTAGCCCCAGCGGGCCTGCTCGCCGGTGAGCCACTTGCCCTTGCCGTAGCGGTCTTGCGCACGCCTGACGCCTTCCACGCCGATCATGGCGCTCATCAGTCCGCGCATATACAGCACGGTGCCGACTTCGTCCTTCGGTCCGGTGCCCTGGCCCTTGGCGTGCAACTCCTTCAGCACGTCCTGCACCACCTTGGCATTCGGCTCGGCGCCGTGCTGCAGGGCCAGCGCGTTGTAGCCCTTGGCGCCGTCGCCCACGTCCTTGACATCGGGCTCGGCGCCGGCCCACCACACACCGTACATCTTCTCGCGCGGGTAGCCCGTGGCCTGCGCTTCCTTCAGCGCGGTGCTGTTCATCACGCCCCAGCCCCACAGCAGCACGTAGTCGGGCCGGCTCTGGCGGATCTGCAGCCAGGTTGCCTTCTGCTCCACGCCCGGATGCGCCACCGGCAGCAGGCTGAGCTCGAAGCCATGCATCTTGCTGCGCTCCGTCAGCAGCGGGATCGGCTCCTTGCCGAAGCCGCTGTCGTGGTAGACGAGCGTGATCTTCTTGCCCTTGAGCTTGTCCAGGCCACCTTCCTTCTTGCCCAGGTGCTGGATCAGGATGTCGGCGGCCACCCAGTAGTGCCCGGCGATGGGAAAGTTCCACTTGAAGACCTGGCCGTCCTGCGACGCGCTGATGCCGTAGCCGATGGTCAGCATGGGAATCTTGTCGACGAAGGCCTTTTCGGTGAGTGCCAGCGTGATGCCGGTGGACAGCGGCTGGAACGACGTGGCGCCGCCGAATTTGCCCTTCATGCGCTCGTAGCACTCCACGCCCTTGTCGGTGGCGTAGCCGGTCTCGCACTCTTCGTAGGCGATCTTCACGCCGTTGATGCCACCGCGCGCGTTGACGAGCTTCAGGTAGTCGGCATAACCGTTGGCAAAGGGCACGCCGTTGGGCGCGTAGGCGCCGGTGCGATAGACCAGCGCCGGAAAGAACTGCTCCTTGGCCTGCGCCAGGGCCTCGCTCGCCAGACCGGCCAGGCCGGCGGCCAGCAGAGCGCCTGCGAAGAAGGGTGACTTGAACTTCATGACGGTCTCCAGGGTGTTGAGTAAAGAAGGCACTCTGCGGTGCCGTGCGGTGAGGACGTTAGTGCGGGAAGGGCCACAGGCGCAGCTTCTCCTTGCCGATCGACCACAGCCGCGCCAGGCCATGCGGTTCGACGATGAGGAAGAAGACGATCAGCGCGCCGAAGATCATGCTCGTGAGGTGCGCGGCCAAAGCGGTGTCGATGGGGATGCCGAACCAGTAGGGCACGTTGTCCAGCAGGATGGGCAGCACGACGATGAAGGCGGCGCCGAAGAAGCTGCCCATGATCGAGCCCAGGCCGCCGATGATGACCATGAACAGCAGCTGGAAGCTGCGGTCGATGGAGAAGGCCGCTGACTCCCACGCGCCCAGATGAATGAAGCCCCACAGCGCGCCGGCCACGCCGACGATGAACGAGCTGACCGCAAACGCGGTCAGCTTGGCGTACACCGGCCGGATGCCGATGACGGCGGCGGCCACGTCCATGTCGCGGATGGCCATCCACTCACGCCCGATGTGGCCGCGCACCAGGTTCTTGGCCAGCACCGCGAACACCAGGACGATGGCCAGGCAGAACAGGTACTTCTGCGCCGGCGACTCGATGGGCAGGCCGAAGACCTGCAGCCCCGACACACTGACCGAGCCCGAGGGCGAGTTGTTGGTGAGCCACTTCACGCGCAGGAAGGCCCAGTCGACGAAGAACTGCGCCGCCAGCGTGGCCACCGCCAGGTACAGCCCCTTGATGCGCAGCGACGGGATACCGAACAGCACACCCACCGCGGTGGCGAAGAAGCCGCCCAGCAGCAGCGAGGCCAGCAGCGGCATGCCGTCGATGCGCACGTGGAAGTTGTAGGCCGCGTAGGCGCCCACCGCCATGAAGGCGCCGGTGCCCAGCGAGATCTGGCCGCAGTAGCCGACCAGGATGTTGAGGCCCAGCGCCGCCAGCGCCAGGATCAGGAAGGGGATGAGGATGGCGCGCATCAGGTACTCGGACGCCAGCAGCGGCACCGCCACCACGGCCAGTGCCAGCAGCAGGCCGAGCACGACGCGGTCCTGCGTGATGGGGAAGACCTGCTGGTCGGCCCGGTAGCTGGTCTTGAACTGGCCGTTCTCTCGGTACAGCATGGCTCTAGACCCGATCGATGATCTTCTCGCCGAACAGCCCTTGCGGCCGCACGAGGAGGACAAACAGGACGAGTACGTAGCCGAACCAGATCTCGATGCCACCGCCGACCATCGGCCCGATGAAGACCTCGGACAGCTTTTCGCCCACGCCCAGGATGAGCCCGCCGATGATGGCGCCGGGGATCGAGGTCAGGCCGCCGAGGATGACCACCGGCAGCGCCTTCAGCGCCAGCACGCTGAGCGAGAACTGCACGCCCAGCTTGCTGCCCCAGATCATGCCGGCCACCAGTGCCACGAAGCCGGCCACGCTCCAGACGATGACCCACACGCGCGACAGCGGGATGCCGATGCTCTGCGCCGCCTGGTGGTCGTCGGCCACGGCGCGCAGCGCGCGGCCGGTGCCGGTCTTCTGGAAGAAGAGGCTTAAGCCCACCACCAGCGCCGCTGCGATGACGGCCGCATAGAGGTCTTCCTTGTTGACCAGGATGCCGCCCGGGAAGGTGCTCTCCATCAGGAAGATGGGGTCCTTGGGCAGGCCGATGTCGATCTTGTAGATGTCGCTGCCGAACACGGTCTGGCCGAAGCCGTCCAGGAAGTAGGTGATGCCCAGCGTGGCCATCAGCAGCGTGATGCCTTCCTGGTTGACGAGCTTGCCGAGCACCAGCCGCTCGATCAGCCAGGCCACCACCACCATCACCGCCATCGCCGCCACGAAGGCCAGCAGGTTGGCCAGCAGCTTGCTGTCGAAGCCCAGCAGCGCCGGGAACCATTCAGAGAAGCGCGCCATGGCCAGCGCCGCGAACAGCACCATGGCGCCCTGGGCGAAGTTGAAGACGCCACTCGCTTTGAAGATCAGCACGAAGCCCAAAGCGACCAGCGAATACAGCATGCCCGTCATCAGGCCGCCGAGCAGGGTTTCGAGAAAGGGTCCCATGACGTTCAGTGCCCGGCGCCGAGGTAGGCACTGATGACATCGGGGTTGCTGCGCACCGCCGCGGGCGTGCCGTCGCCGATCTTCTTGCCGTAGTCGAGCACCACCACGCGGTCACTGATGTCCATCACCACGCTCATGTCGTGTTCGATGAGCACGATGGTCGTGCCGTACTCGTCGTTCACGTCCAGGATGAAGCGGCTCATGTCCTGCTTCTCTTCCACGTTCATGCCGGCCATGGGTTCGTCCAGCAGCAGCACCTGCGGCTCCATCGCCAGCGCGCGGCCCAGGTCCACGCGCTTCTGCAGGCCATAGGGCAGGCGGCCCACCGGCGTCTTGCGCCAGGCCTGGATCTCCAGGAAGTCGATGATCTTCTCGACGAACTCGCGGTGCTCGGTCTCCTCGCGCTCGGCGGCTCCCGTCCAGAAGGGAAGACGGATGGCCTGCTGGAAGAGGTTGGTCTTCATGCGCAGGTTGCGCCCGCTCATGATGTTGTCGATGACGCTCATGCCCTTGAACAGTGCCAGGTTCTGGAAGGTGCGCGCCACACCCAGCTCGGCGACCTGGCGGCTGTTCATGTGGCTGAAGGTCTGGCCGCGGAAGGTGATCTGCCCTTCCTGCGGCTGGTACACGCCGTTGATGCAGTTGAGCATGCTGCTCTTGCCGGCGCCGTTGGGGCCGATGATGGCGCGCACCTCGTGTTCGCGCACGTCGAAGCTGATGTCGCTGAGCGCCTTCACGCCGCCGAAGCGCAGCGAGATGTTCTTCACGTCGAGGATGACCTCGCCGATCTGGCGTTCACTCATCAGGCGGCCCGCTTCATGGCCGGGAAGGTCTTGGCGTCGACGATGGGCAGCGTGGCGCTGACGCTGCCGCTGCGCCCGTCCTCGAACTTCACCGCCGTCTCGATGAACTGCTCGGTCTTGCCGCCGTAGAGCGCGTCCACCAGCACCTGGTACTTGTCGGCGATGGTGCCGCGCCTGACCTTGCGCGTGCGCGTGAGCTCGCCGTCGTCGGCGTCGAGTTCCTTGTGCAGCACCAGAAAGCGGCTGATCTGGCTGCCCGCGAGCATGGTGTCGGCCGCCAGATCGGCGTTGACCTTCTCCACGCATTCACGCACCAGCTCCAGCACTTCCTGCTTGGCCGCCAGGTCGGTGTAGCCGGCATAGGGCAGGTTGCGGCGCTCGGCCCAGTTGCCCACGGCCTCGAAGTCGATGTTGACGAAGGCGCAGACCTTCTCCCGCTTGTCGCCGAAGGCCACCGCTTCCTTGATGAAGGGGAAGAACTTGAGCTTGTTCTCGACGTACTTGGGCGCGAACATGGCGCCGTCACTCGCGCCGCCCATCAGTCGGCCCACGTCCTTGGCACGGTCGATGATCTTCAGGTGGCCGCCGGCGTCCAGGAAACCGGCGTCGCCGGTGTGGTACCAGCCGTCGGCCGTCAACACCTCGGCGGTGGCGGCAGGGTTCTTGTAGTACTCCTTGAGCAGCCCCGGGCTCT
>JANNFE010000269.1:0-9490 GCA_031379415.1 Betaproteobacteria bacterium
GGCGTATTACTACGCGCCGCAGGGCATGACGAAGGTAATGAACGAAGGATGGGCCTGCCTTCGCGCCGGCAGCTGGAGAAGCACTGGACAACCCAGCGGCCGGACGTGGTGCACATCGTCACCGAAGGCCCGCTGGGCTGGTCGGCGCTGCAGGCGGCCACGCAGCTGAAGCTGCCGGTGGTGAGCGACTTCCGAACCAACTTCCACGCCTACAGCCGCCACTACGGCGTGGGCTGGCTGCGCGCGCCGGTGATGGCCTACCTGCGCAAGTTCCACAACCGCACGGCCTGCACCATGGTGCCGACCGAAGCCTTGAAGTGCGAACTCGCCGCCGCCGGCTTCCGCGGCCTGCGTGTGGTGGCGCGCGGCGTCGACACGGCGGGCTTCACGCCAGCCAAGCGCAGCGAGGCCTTGCGCGAAAGCTGGGGTGCGCGCCCCGACACCCTGGTGGTGCTGTGCGTCGGCCGCCTGGCACCCGAGAAGAACCTGGGCGTGCTGCTCAGTGCCGTGGAGGCCATGCATGAGGAACTGCGCGGCCATGAGCCACGTCGGCCGCTGCTGCGCCTGGTGCTGGTGGGTGACGGCCCGGAGCGCCAGCGCCTGCAGCAGCGCTGCCCCGACGCCATCTTTGCCGGCGTGCGCCATGGCGACGACCTGGCCGCGCACTATGCCTCGGCCGATGTCTTCCTGTTCCCCAGCACCACCGAGACCTTCGGCAACGTGGTCCCCGAGGCGATGGCCAGTGGCCTGGCCGTGGTGGCCTACGACCACGCCGCTGCCGGGCAGATCATCCGCCATGGCGACAACGGCCTGCTGGCGCGTTTCGACGACACGCTGGAGTTCTGCCGCGTGGCGCGCCGCATTGCCGGTGATTGGGTGCTGGTGCGCGAACTCGCCACGCGGGCGCGCGCCACCGCCAGCCTCATGGACTGGGGCCGCATCGTCGAGGCCGTGGAAGGCGAGTACGCCGCCGCGATGGCCGCGCCGGGCGCATTAGCGCGCGCGGTCTGGCAGCCCGCGCTGCCCGCCGCCTGAGCGGCGTCGGCGCTCACGCAGCGCCAGCGCGCCGGTACACGCCGCGACGACGAGGCCGAGCGCGACCATCACACCGCGGATGTCGACATCCAGCGCCAGCAGGCCGGCGTAGGCCGCCAGCATCACCAGCATGCTGAGGTTCTCGTTGAAGTTCTGCACCGCGATGCTGCGGCCGGCCGACAGCAGCACATGGCCGCGGTGCTGCAGCAGCGCGTTCAGCGGCACCACCAGGGCGCCGCCGAGGGCACCCACCAGCGCCAGCAGCGGCAGCGCCAGCGGCCAGCTTTCCACCCAGGCCACCAGCGGCACGAAGAGGCCCATCAGGATGCCCAGCGGCAGCACGCGCGTGGCCTGCGCCAGGGCCACGCTGCGTGCCGCCACCACGGCCCCGCCCACGATGCCCACGGCCACCGCCGCCTGCAGATAGGCCGCGCGGTCCAGCGGCAGGCCGAGCCTGTCCGTCGCCCAGCGCAGCACGGCGAACTGCAGCACGGCGGCGGCACCCCAGAACAGCGTGGTGGCGGCCATCGACAGACCACCTTCGGCGTCGCTCCACAAGCGCCGCTGCGCGCGCCAGAACGATCGCCACAGCGCGCGCGGTGCACGGTGGGCGCGGCGGTAGCGCGCGCCGCTGTCGGGGATGCCCAGGTTGAGCAAGGCCGCCAGGGCATAGGCGCCCAGCAGGCATGCGGCGGCGGTGTCCAGCGCGGCCACGCCCGGCGCCACGGCGCCGAAGACACCGGCCGCCCAGGGGCTCACCAGCAGCCCGCCCAGCACCGCCCCCAGCAAGATGGCGCACACGGTGGAGACCTCGATCCAGCCGTTGGCCGCCACCAGCCGCCGCGGCGGCACCAGTTCCGTCACCAGCCCGTACTTGGCCGGTGCATAGGCCGCCGCGCCCACGCCGATGATGCAGAAGGCCAGCAGCGGGTTGAGCCCCACCAGCAGCGCCGCCACGCCCAGCACCTTCAGCGCGTTCATGGCCATCATCAGGCGCGCCTTCACGAAGGCGTCGGCCAGCGGCCCCACGAAAGGCGCCAGCACGACGTAGGCGAAGGTGAAACCGAACTTCAGCAATGGCGCCCACCAGCCGGGCGCGCCCTGCTGCTGCAGCAGCGCGATGGCCACGATGAGCAAGGCGTTGTCGGCCAGCGCCGACACGAACTGCGCCGCGATGAGCAGGTGGAAACCAGGCGGCATATCCCCCCATTCAGGCCCCGTTCGAGACTGAGCGCATTGCAACCCCGGCCCGTGCCGCAGCCGTGACGGCGCGGCGACAAAACGATGACGGGCCTGGCCGTGTTACCTTGCCGGCCGCCCCAGCGACCCGACCAGGAGAATCACGATGCGCCTGCCCACCCGGGCCGCGACGCCGCCGCTGGCCGGCGGGCTGAAGTTGCCCGAAGAGCACCTGCGCATCATCGAGCAGTCGCACCAGCGCTGCCTGGCGCTGGGCGTGTCGCGCATCGAAAGACCCGACATCGCGCCAGTGAACGCGGCGCAGCTGGCCACGGTGCGCCAGCGCAACCGCCGCCTGCACGCGCATGCCGCACCGGTGATGGAGATGCTGCACGAGCAGATCGTGCGCTCGCAGAGCATGGTGGTGCTGACCGACGCCAGCGGCATCGTCATCCACTCCATCGGCGACGACGACTTCCTGGCCCGCGCCAGCAAGGTGGCGCTGCAGCCGGGCGCGGTGTGGTCCGAGCCGGCCAAGGGCACCAACGCCATCGGCACCGCGCTGATGGAAGAGGCGCCCACGCTCGTGCACGCCGACGAGCACTACCTGCACGCCCACCACTTCCTGACCTGCAGCGCCGCGCCCATGCTCGACCCGCGCGGCCAGCTGCTGGGGGTGCTGGATGTCTCGGGCGACCACCGCAGCTACCACCCGCACACCATGGCGCTGGTGAAGATGTCGGCGCGCATGATCGAAAACGCCTGGCTCGCCGAAGACTCGCGCCACCTGCTGCGCCTGCACTTCCACGGCCGCGCCGAATTCATCGGCACGCTGATGGAAGGCATCCTGGCGGTGACGGCCGACGGCCGCATCGTCGGCGCCAACCGCGGTGCGCTGGAACAGCTGAAGCTCTCGGGCGCGTCGTTGCGCCAGCACACGCTGGCCTCGCTGCTGGGCAGCGGTGTGGGCGCGCTGGTCGACCACTTCCGTTCGTCGCTGGCGCCGCCCCTGCAACTGCACGCGCCGGGCGGCGCCTTGCTGCACGCCGTGGCGCGCTTCAACGCGCCCGAAGGCCACGCGCTCAGGATGCCCGCCGCCCCCGCGCTGGCCCTGCCGGCTGCCGACGCGGCCCTGGCCCGCCTGTGCACGGGCGACGCGCGCATCGACACCCTGGTGCAGCAGTTGCGGCGTGTGGCAGGCCAGGGCGTGCCGCTGCTCATCGAAGGCGAGACCGGCACCGGCAAGGACCTGCTGGCACAGGCCGTGCACGCCGACTTCTCGCGCGGCGCGCTGGTGGTGCTGCGCTGCGCCAGCGCCACGTCCGAAAGCCTGGCGCTCAGCCCCGCGCAGGCGCCAGGCAGCACGCTGCTGCTCGACGACGTCGACGCCCTGGCGCCGCCGCTGCAGGCCCAGCTGCTGGCTTTGCTGCAGGACGGCGCGCCGGGCGCGGCCCTGCTGTGCACCACACGCCACCCCTTGCGCGACGCGGTGGCGCAGGGCCGCTTCCGCGACGACCTCTTCCACCGCCTGGCCGGCCTGACGGTGACGCTGCCGCCGTTGCGCGAGCGCAGCGATCTGCCCGCGCTGGTGCGCCGTCTGCTCGATCAACTGGCCCCGGGCCGCGCCCTGCAGCTGGCGCCCGAAGTGCGTGTGCTGCTGGCCGGCCACGGCTGGCCGGGCAATGTGCGCCAGCTCCACAACGTGCTGCGCACCGCCATCCTGATGGCCGGCAGCGACCACGTCATCAGCCGCGAGCATCTGCCCGAGGACTTCGCCGCCGAGTCGCCGCTGCCGGCCGCGACGGCGTCGATTCAGCGCCTGCACGACCTGGAAGTCGACGCCATCCGCCGCGCCGTGGCATCAGCCGGCGGCAACATCGCCGACGCGGCACGCCGCCTGGGCGTCAGCCGCAACACCGTCTACCGCAAGCTGCGCGGCAAGGCCTGATCAAGGCACCGCCGGCTTGGGCCCGCGGTCGTTGATGCGGGCGATGCCGGCGCTGCGGCGGTTGAGCTGCGGTGTGCCCCAGTAGTCCACCGTGCCCACGCCGGAGACGCTGACGGCCAGGTTCTGCGTCACCCAGACCTTGACGTCGCCGATGCCGCTGACCTGCACGCTGGCGCGTTCGCACTGCAGCTGCTCACCGCGGAATTCGCTGCGGCCCGAGACGCTGACGCTGAGCTCGTTGACGGTGCCGGCCATCTGCCCGTCGCCCGCACCCGAGACGTGAAAGCGCAGCTGCTCGCCGCGCAGCTTGTCGAAGCGCGCCAGGCCGGCGCCGGAGATGCTTACGTCCAGGCGCTGGATCTGCACGGCGCCGCTGGCCACCACGTCGGCGGCGCCACTGATCATCAGCCGGCGCAGCTCGCGCGCCGTGACACTCAGCTGAACGCGGCGCGAGTTCCAGAACTTCCAGCCACCGGCGGGGCGGATGAAGAGCGTGCCCTCGTGCACTTCCAGCTGCACGCTCTTCTGCGCCTCTTCGCCGCCTTCCACGAACACCTGCTCGCTGCTGCCCTGCGTGAAGCGCACGGCGGCGGAGCCCGAGATGTCGATGGCGCTGAACTCGCCCGGCGTGTAGCTGCGGCCCTCGGGTGCCGGTTCAGCGGCCAGGGCCGGCAGCGCTGCGGCAGCCAGCAGGCAGAGCCACGCACGACGCTCCAGGCGCTTCATATCGAGTCGGCCCTCAGTTGTTTGGACACCTCGCGGCTGGCGGTGACGCGCGTGCCGTCGCGCAGCTGCACCACGAACTGCGAGCTCTCGTCGGGCGTCATGGCGTCGACGAAGTCCAGGTTGACGATGCACGAGCGGTTGACCTTCAGGAAACGCGCGGGGTCCAGGCGCCGCTCGAAGCTGGTGATGGGCAGGCGCACCAGGTAGCTGCGACCCTTGCTGGTGATGGCCGTGTACTTGGTGTCGCTGCGCAGGTGTTCGATGGCGTCCACGTGCAGCGGGAAGATCTTGCCCTGGTCACGCACCAGCACGCGCGTGAGCGGGCCGCCTTCACCGCCTGACTCGCCCGCCTGGGTCGCGGCTTCCAGCGCCGGCAGCGTGTGCTCCTGCGTCGCGCCCGCGGCCAGCGCATGCTGCACCGCCTCGACGAAACGCTCGTAGGCAAAGGGCTTGAGCAGGTAGTCCACGGCGTGCAGCTCGAAGGCGGTGAGCGCGTGTTCGTCGAAGGCAGTGGTGAAGATCACCGCCGGTGCCGGGTTCAGGCCCTGCTCGGCCAGCGCGCGCAGCACCTGAAGGCCGGTCATGCCCGGCATCTGGATGTCCATCAGCACCAGCGCGGGCTCGAGTTCGCGGATGGCCTGCAGCGCACTGGCGCCGTCGGCGCAGGCCGCCACCAGCTCCAGCTGCGGCAGCTGGCGCACCCAGGCCGCCAGGCCTTCGCGGGCCAGCGGCTCGTCTTCGGCGATCAGCGTGCGGTGACGGTTCATGCGTTCAGTTCGGCTTGCGGAATGAGGATCTCGACGTGGAAGCCCTGGCCGGGCGACGAGCGCACCGACAGCTTGGCATGGCCGCCGAAGTCGAGCTCGAAGCGGCGGCGCAGCGCGCTCAGACCCACGCCGCCGGCCTTGTGGTCGGCCGGCGCTGCTGGCGGCCACTGGCAGCCCGCGCCGTCGTCGGCCACACGCAGCGCCAGCGCGTCGGGCGCGGCCAGGCGCTGGCTGGCGATGCGCACCGTGCCGCCCTGCAGCCGCGGCGCGATGCCATGCACGATGCTGTTTTCCACCAGCGGCTGCAGCGTCAGCGGCGGGATCGGGTCGTCCACGGTGGCGGGGTCGATGTCCCATTCCACGCGCAGCCGTGTGCCCAGGCGCAGCGCTTCCAGGTCCAGGTAGTCGCGCACGAAGTCCAGCTCTTCCTGCAGCGTCACGCGGTCGGCGGCGCCGCGCGTGGTGTCGAGCACGTAACGCATCATGCGGCTGAAGCGCAGCAGCGTCTGCTCGGCCGCCGCGGGGTCGCTGCGCGTCAGCATCAAGAGCGTGTTCAGGGTGTTGAAGAGGAAGTGCGGGTTGAGCTTGCCGCTGATGGCCGCCAGCTCGGCGCGCACCAGCGCCGCCTCGGCGCGCGCCGCGCTCAGCGCCGCCTGGTTGGCACGCCGCGCCTGCAGCGCACCGCCGAAGCCCAGCATCAGCGCCACGTAGACGAACACGCCCCACATGGCCTGCCAGGCGATCATGCGCTGCATCGTGGCCAGCGCGTGGTCGATGCCGTAGAACGCGACGGAAGTGACGAAGTCCAGCGCCTGCCAGCCGACCACGAAGGCCATCGCGGCCACCAGGTGCCAGCCCAGGCGCACGGCCAACGGGCGCTCGCCGCGGCCCAGCCAGCGCGCCCAGGGCAGGCCGGCGCAGCCCAGCAGCATGGGTGGGCCCATGTTCCAGGTGGCGTAGTACACGCCCTTCCACAGGCCCCAGCTGCCCTTCTGCCATTCGGTGCCGGCCATGGCGTACAGGCCCCAGCACAGCAGGCACAGCCCGGCATAACCCAGCCACAGGCCGCGCTCGCCGGGCGGCGCGGCATGAGGGGTGGGCGGTGATGTGAGCATGGCGCGATCCTAGGGCGCTGGCGCAGGCCAGGCGGCGCCGGGGTGACGAAGTGCGGGGCGGCGGCCACCAAGTGCGGCGGTCCGTCGCGTTGCCAACGGGCTATGCACGGCGGTTCATATCGCCAGCACTGGCGCCGATGCCCAGAATTCGCCGCTTCCCCCCGTTCACATCCCTGGAGACAGCGCCTTGTTCCCGATCTCTTTGACTCGCCGTGCCCTGGCCGCCTTCGCGGCCAGCCTGTTCGCCCTTGCCGCCCAGGCGCAGGACAAGTTCATCGTCATGGCGTCCACCACCTCCACCGAGCAGTCGGGCCTGTTCGGCCACCTGCTGCCGCTGTTCAAGCAGGCCAGCGGCGTGGACGTGCGCGTGGTCGCCGTCGGCACCGGCCAGGCCCTGGACACCGGCCGCCGCGGCGACGCCGACATCGTCTTCGTGCACGACCAGGTGGCCGAGGAGAAGTTCGTCGCCGAAGGCTTTGCCACGCAGCGCCGGCCCGTCATGTACAACGACTTCGTGCTCATCGGCCCCAAGGCCGACCCGGCAAACACCAAGGGCAAGGACATCGCCGCGGCGCTGAAGAAGCTGGGCGCCACATCGTCCGCCACGCCGGCCAGCTTCATCTCGCGAGGCGACAAGAGCGGCACGCATGCCGCCGAACTGCGCCTGTGGAAGAACGCCGGCGTCGACATGGCAGCGGCCAAGCCATCGGGCTACAAGGAATGCGGCTGCGGCATGGGCCCGGCGCTGAACATCGCCAGCAGCAGCAACGCCTATGTGCTGGCCGACCGCGGCACCTGGCTGGCGTTCAAGAACCGCGGTGACCTGGTGGTGCTGGTGGAAGGCGACAAGAGCCTGTTCAACCAGTATGGCGTGATGGTGGTGAACCCGGCCAAGCACCCGCACGTGAAGGCGGCGCTGGCGCAGAGTTTTGCCGACTGGATCGTCTCACCGGCCGGCCAGCAGGCCGTGGCGGCCTACAAGATCGGCGGCGAGCAGCTGTTCTTCCCCAACGCCGCCAGCCAGTGAGCGGCTGGCGTGTCGCCGTCGCGGGGCTGGCCCTGACCGCCACGCTGCCCGCGGCACTGGCCCAGGCCAGCGTCAGCGTGCACGCGGCCGGCAGCCTGCGCGCCGCCTTCACCGACCTCGCGAAGGCGCACGAAGCCGCGTCGAAGGTGCCCGTGCGCACGACCTTCGGCGCTTCGGGCCTGCTGAAGGACAGGCTGGCGGCCGGAGAGGCGTCTGACATGTTCGCCTCGGCCAACATGGAGCACCCGCAGGCCCTGGCCGAGGCCGGCCGCGCCGAGACGCCGGTGGCCTTCGCGCGCAATGCGCTGTGCCTGCTGGGCACGCCCGGCTTCAGCCTGCAGGGCCGGAGCGTCGCCCAGCGCCTGCTGGACGCCGACGTGCGCGTGGCCACGTCCACGCCCAAGGCCGACCCGGCGGGCGACTACGCTTTCGAGATGTTCGACCGCATCGAAGCCACGGGCGCCGCCCCGGCAGGTTCCGCGGCCAGGTTGAAGGCCAAGGCGCTGCAGCTGACCGGCGGCCCGAACTCACCGCCACCGCCGGCCGGCCGCAATGTCTACGGCGCGATCATGGAAGCCGGCCAGGCCGATGTCTTCGTCACCTACTGCACCAACGCCGCCATCGCGCAGCGCGAAGTGCCGTCGCTGCAGATGCTGCAGGTGCCCGATGCCATCAACGTCAGCGCCACCTACGGCGCGGCGCTGCTGCGGCCGGTGTCGGCGCCGGCTCAAGCCTTCCTGCTTTTCGTGCTGGGGCCGCAGGGCCAGGCCATCCTGGCATCGCACGGCTTCAGCCCGCCATGAACCCGAGCCGCCGGCAACTGCTGACCGCCGCAGCGGCCAGTCTCGGCGCCCCGGCCTGGGCACAACCGGCCACGCTGACCGACGGCGCAGGCCGCCGCGTGCCGGTGCCCAAGAAGGTTGAGCGCGTGTTCCCGGCAGGCCCGCCGGCGGCCATCCAGCTGTACACGCTGGCGCCCGACGCGCTGCTGGGCTGGCCGCGCGCCAACCGCGCCGACGAGCTGGAATTCCTGCTGCCCGGCATCGGCAACCGGCCCGAGGTCGGCCGCCTGACGGGCCGCGGCAACACGGCCAACCTGGAAACCGTGCTCGGGCTGAAGCCCGACCTCATCGTCGACACCGGCAGCGTGCGCCAGACCTTCGCCGAACTGGCCGACAAGGTGCAGGCGCAGACCGGCATCCCCTACGCGCTGCTGGACGGCCGCTTCAACGCCATCCCGGCCAGCTACGAGGCCCTGGGCACACTGCTGGGCCGCGCGGCGCGGGCGCGTGAACTGGCGCAGGCCGCTGAAGACATCATGCGCACCGTGCTCGGCCGCGTGGCCAAGGTGCCGGCCGAACAGCGCCCGCGCGTCTACTACGGCCGCGGCCCGGCCGGGCTGGAGACGGGCCTGGGCGGCAGCATCAACATCGAGATCATGGATGTGATGGGCCTGCGCCTGGTGTCGGCCGAAGTGCCCGGCGGGCTGGCCAACGTGTCGCTGGAGCAGGTGCTGCGCTGGGACCCCGAAGTGCTCATCACCATCGACCAGACCTTTGCCGCCACCGTGCGCGACAACCCGCTGTGGCGCGGCGTGCGCGCCGTGCGCGAAGGCCGTGTGCACCTGTCGCCCAAGCTGCCCTTCGGCTGGGTCGACTTCCCGCCCGGCGTGAACCGGCTGCCGGGGCTGTGG
>JANNFE010000385.1:0-7593 GCA_031379415.1 Betaproteobacteria bacterium
TTATGGCATCGACGACCTGCGCCTGATGTTCGATGGCGACCTGCGCTTCCTCCAGCAGTTCAACTAGAAGACCATGCAATTCCCTGAATCCTGGCTGCGCGAGTTCTGCAACCCGCCGCTGAGCACCCAGCAACTGGCCGACCTGCTGACGATGTCAGGCATGGAGGTGGAAGAGTTGCGCCCGGTGGCGCCGCCTTTCAGCGGCGTGGTGGTGGCGCAGATCCTGAGCGCCGAGCCGCACCCGCAGGCCGACCGTCTGCGCGTGTGCCAGGTCGACGCCGGGGGCGCTGAGCCGCTGCAGATCGTCTGTGGCGCGCCCAACGCGCGTGTCGGCATCCGCGTGCCTTTGGCCACCGTTGGCGCAGAACTGCCACCGGCGGACGGCGAACAGGCGGACGGCAAGCCCTTCAAGATCGGCGTCGGCAAGCTGCGCGGCGTGGAAAGCCGCGGCATGCTGTGCTCGGCAAAAGAGCTGAAGATCGCCGACGACCACGGCGGCTTGCTGGAGCTGGCCGCCGACGCGCCCATTGGCGCCGACATCCGCGATCACCTTCGCCTGGACGACACCGTCTTCACGCTCAAGCTCACGCCGAATCTGGCGCACGGGCTCAGCGTCTTCGGCATCGCGCGGGAAGTCTCGGCACTGACGGGTGCGCCGCTGAACACCCCGGCCATCGCACCCGTGCCGCCCACGCATGACCAGCACCTGCCCGTGAAGGTGCTGGCGGCCGATCTGTGCGGCCGTTTCTCCGGCCGCATCGTGCGCGGCGTGAACACCAAAGCCAAGACACCGGCCTGGATGGTGGAGCGTCTGGCGCGCTGCGGCCAGCGCAGCGTCACGGCGCTGGTGGACATCTCGAACTACGTGATGTTCGAGTTCGGCCGCCCCTCGCACATCTTCGACCTCGACAAGATCCACGAACGCCTGGAAGTGCGCTGGGGCCGTGTGGGCGAGACGCTGAAGCTGCTCAACGGCAACACCATCGTGCTCGACGAGCAGGTGGGTGTTATCGCCGATGCCAATGGCATCGAATCACTCGCCGGCATCATGGGCGGCGACGCCACCGCGGTGAGCGAGGACACCCAGAACATCTACGTCGAAGCCGCCTTCTGGTGGCCCGAGAGCGTGGCCGGCCGCTCGCGCCGCTACAACTTCAGCACCGACGCCGGACACCGCTTCGAACGCGGTGTCGACCCGGCACTCACGGCCGAACACATCGAGCGCATCACGCAACTGGTGCTGGACATCTGCGGCGGCCAGGCCGGCCCCATGGACGACCAGGTGCTGCGCCTGCCCGAGGCGAAGCCGGTGACGCTGCGCGTGGATCGCGCCGCACGCGTCATCGGCATGCCGGTGACGCAGGCGCAATGCGTCGAGGTCTTCCGTCGCCTGGACCTGCCTTTCACGGAAGGTGCCGGCACGCTGACCGTGACGCCGCCGAGCTGGCGTTTCGACATCGCCATCGAGGAAGACCTCATCGAAGAGGTGATCCGCGTCATCGGCTACGACAAGCTGCCGAACACGCCGCCGGTGGCACCGGTGACGGCGCGCGCGCGCCCTGAGGCGCGCCGCAGCAGCCACGCGCTGCGCCGCACACTGGCCGGGCTGGACTACCAGGAAACCATTTGCTTCAGCTTCGTCGAGGCGCGGTGGGAGGCCGAACTGGCCGGCAACGCAGACCCCATCCGCGTGCTCAACCCCATCGCGGCGCCGCTGGCGGTGATGCGCTCCAGCCTCATCGGCAGCCTGGTGCAGGTGCTGCGCCACAATCTGGCGCGCAAGGCCACGCGGGTGCGCGTGTTCGAGCTGGGGCGCGTGTTCCTGCGCGACCCGTCAGCCACGGATGGGCCGCTCAGCGTGGCCGGCCTGCGCCAGCCCTCGCGCGTGGCCGGTCTGGCCTACGGGCCGGCCGACGGTCTGCAATGGAGCCGCAAGGAAACCGCGGTGGAGTTCTTCGACGTCAAGGGCGACGTCGAGGCGCTGCTTGCGCCGCAGCGTGTCGACTTCGCGGCCGCGGTGCACCCGGCCCTGCACCCGGGCCGCAGCGCCAGCGTATCGGTGGGCGGGCGGCTGATCGGCCATGTCGGCGAATTGCACCCGAAGTGGCGCCTGGCCTACGAGTTGCCGCATGCACCGGTGCTGTTCGAACTCGATCTCGATGCCGCACTCGACCTGCTGCTGCCCGTCTACGCCGGCGTGCCGCGCCAGCAGCCCGTCTTCCGCGACCTGGCCCTGGTCGTCGGCGAGCAGGTGACCCACGACGCGCTGATGGCTTGCCTGCGGGCCGACCCCGCCGGCCTGGTGCGCGCCGCCACGCTCTTCGACATCTACAAGCCGGCTGCGCCAGTAGCCGGCCTGCAGGCCGGCGAACGCAGCCTGGCCGTGCGCCTGGAACTGCGCGACGACCAGCAGACGCTCACCGATGAGCGCATCGACAGCGCCACCGCCGCCGCCGTGGCGCGCGCCCAGCATGCATACGGCGCGCGGCTGCGCGCCTGAGGGACACCACAATGGCCACCGATGAGAACATCCAGAAGGACCAGGTCATCCTGTCATCGCTGGACACGCCCACGCTGACCAAGGCCGAACTGGCCGAACTGCTGTTCGACCGTCTGGGCCTCAACAAGCGCGAATCCAAGGACATGGTGGAGGCCTTCTTCGAGATCGTGCACGGCACGCTCGTGGTGGGGCAGGACGTGAAGCTGTCGGGCTTCGGCAACTTCAATATCCGCCGCAAGGCGCCGCGGCCCGGACGCAACCCGCGCACAGGTGAGTCCATCCCCATCAAGGCACGCAATGTCGTGACCTTCCACGCCAGTCACAAGCTGAAATCGGTCGTGCAAGGCGACACGCCGCCGGAAGGAGACTTCGAGTAGAGTCTAGCTTTCCCCACTGATCCCATTGATTTCAATGGAGAAAGCTCTTCCCTCGATACCAGCCAAGCGCTACTTCACCATCGGTGAGGTGAGCGAACTGTGCGGGGTGAAGCCGTATGTGCTGCGTTACTGGGAGCAGGAGTTCACGCAGCTCAAGCCGATGAAGCGCCGGGGCAACCGGCGCTACTACCAGCATCACGAGGTGCTGCTCATCCGCCGCATCCGCGACCTGCTCTACGACCAGGGTTTCACCATCAGTGGTGCGCGCAACCGGCTGGCCGACATGGGGCTGCCGGCCGCCTTGGCCCTGCCGCCGGAGGCTGCCGAGGACACCGTCGAAGACGGACCAGAGGCCGCCGACACCGAAGTTGTCGTGCCCGTGGCCGCCACCATCGGCACCGCTTACGTGCGCGCCGAGTTGCTCTCCATCCGGGAGTTGCTGACGGCCTGAGCCACCGCCGCACCGGGTATACTGTGAAGCTTCGTCGGGGTGTAGCGCAGCCAGGTAGCGCACTTGCTTGGGGTGCAAGGGGTCGCGAGTTCGAATCCCGCCACCCCGACCATAGAAATGCAGAAACCCGGTGCCCACAAGGCGCCGGGTTTTTTGTTGTCCACGGCGCTTTGCAGCCGGCCGGCAGACGAGGGCATGAGCTTGAATGACACCCAGCTTCCTGACCCCTTGCAGATGGTGATCCGCGAAGAGCAGACCGACGACGCGGCCGCCATTGACGCCATTTCCCGCGCGGCATTTCACGGTCACCCATCCAGCCCGCAGACCGAGCACCTGATCGTGCATGCACTTCGCGAGGTGGGCGCTCTCAGCCTGTCGCTGGTGGCCACCGTCGATGGCAAGGTGGTCGGGCATCTGGCCTTTTCGCCGGTGAGCATTGCAGGTACTGACCTCGGCTGGTGGGGCCTCGGGCCCTTGGCGGTGGCGCCGACACGGCAGCGATCGGGCATCGGTTCCGCGCTTGTCCGCAGCGGCTTGCGCCGCCTGGCTGAGCGCAGCGTGCCCGGCTGCGTGCTGCTGGGCGACCCGGCTTTCTACGGGCGCTTCGGCTTCGCACCGCAAACTGGCCTGGTGTGTCCAGGGTCGCCCGCTGAGCACTTCATGGCCTTGGTGCTGATAGGCGTGGCGCCGGTAGGCGCAGTGCAGTACCACGCCGCGTTCGATGTCCAGCCCTGAGTGCACGGCCTCATCGTGGCTCAGTCACCGGCCCAGTGAGCGTGCCCAGGAAGGCTGCAATGTCCTGCACGTCACTGGCGCTCAGCCGGATTGCCAACCGCTCGGCGTGCTGCTCGCCGGGCCGCGCCAGCTCGCTGTGACCGATGGCGGCCTGGGGTGAGCGGGCGTAGTGCTGCACCACCTGCTGCAGCGTTGCCAACTGCCCGGCATGCATGTAGGGCGGCCGCATCGCCACGTTGCGCAGGCTGGGCGTGCGGAAGGCGCCGAGCTGCCCGGCTTCGCCGGCGGCCAGGAAGCTCAGTTCGCGGCACTGCCCGGGTTGCGCGTCGCTGTAACGGCCCAGGCAGTTGAACTCGTCGGCGAGCAGCTTCTTCAGCCCTTCGGCGCGACCGCGGTCCGGCTGGGTGGCATCGCGCGGCGGCACGCCGGTGTTGTGGAAGGCATGGTCGGTGAGCAGCGGGCCGTTGTGGCAGGTCGCGCACTGGCCCTGGTTCAGGAACAGGCGCAGGCCGCGGGCCTCTTGCGGCGTGAGGGCGGCCTGGCCGCGGCCGTCGCCGGATACGGTGGCCTGGGCGTAGCGGTCGAAGCGCGACTCGCCGTAGGACACCCCGCCTTCATAGGCGGCGATGGCCTTGCCCAGGTTCACGAAGATCCGATTGACCTCGTCGCGGGTGGCCGCAGGCATTGCCGCCCAGGCCGCACGCTCGGCGGCCGTGCCGTTCGGCGACGCGCGCTCGGGCAGGCTGGGCAGGCTGAATGTGGTGGGCAGGGTGCCGAAGGCGGCGCGGTAGTCGCTCGGGTAGTGGATCTGCACCAGCCTGACGAAGCTCACCCGGTTGCCGCCGTGTTCGGCCGGGTCTTCCAGCGGGCCCAGCGCCTGCGACCACAGGCTGTCCTTGCGCCCATCCCAGAACAGGAAGGGCGCGTGCGCCGCACCCATCACCGGCATCGTGCGCCGCGTGCCCGTGGCCACGCCCTGACCGGTCGGCCTGGCGTCGACGAAGCCCTGGTCTGCCGCGTGGCAGCTGGCGCACGAGACCTGGCCATTGGCGCTCAGCCGCGGGTCCTGGAAGAGCGCGCGGCCCAGGGCAACAGCCGCCGGCTGCCGCTCGTAGGCGTTTGACGGGTCGGCCGGCCGCTCGCCGGCGGCGCTCAGGCGCATCGAGGCGATGACGGCCACTTCCTCGGCCGACCAGATGTCGCGCAGCGGAGTGGTCGTCGCGCCTGGCGCGGCCAGCACGGAAGCCGCGCCGATGGCCGCCAGCGCGGTGGCCAGGGCCAGGCGCAGATGTGCGGCCGCGCTCACGGCCGCACCGGCGGTGTGCTCACCACCGTGTTGAAGCTGACCTTGTCGTGGCCTTGCGAGCCCTGGATGTCGAGCTTGACTTCCCACCACCCGGTCATGCTGAACTTCATGCCGTCCAGCAGGTAGGTGCCATCGGCCAGCTCGCGCGTCACGCGCGGTCGCGTCGGCAGGCCGTGGCCGTGCTGCGGCATGCCGCCGTCGACGCCGAACTGGGCGTTGCGCACCGGCGTGCCGTCGGCAGTGGTCAGCTTCACCTGCCAGCTGTGCAACTGGTTGATGGCGGGTGCCGGGACCGGTGGCACCAGGGTGACCCGGTAGTTGCCCGCTGACGAGAGTTTGTCCAGCGACAGATCCAGGTCGGCCGGCGGCGTGGCGCAGCCCATGAGCATGACGGTGGTGGAAATGGCGAGTGCGGTGGTGATGGCAGAGAGGCGAAACATGATGACTCCAGGGGTTTTCGGGTGGGGGTTTGGCGCGCTGCCGGCTCAGCCGCGGCGCGATGGTGGCTGCGCCGCGTCGTGTGCGGCGCGCAGGGCCTGTTGCAGGTCGCCCGGCACCGGCATTCGGCGCAGGCCGCTGACACGGGTGCCGCCGGTGTTGCCCGTGGGGACCAGCCCGACCGGTGTGAACACCGCGGCCGCGGCGATGCGCCAGAGCTGGCCGAGGGCTTCGCCGACCCGGCGGTGGCGTCGCGCGAAGCGCAACATGTGCCAGTGCACGCGCACGTGTTCGGCGCTGGCCGCCTGCCCGAGCACATGCGCGCGTTCGAGATGACTGAAGGCCTGGTCGAACTGGCCGCTGGCCTCGGCGGCAGTTACCGCATCGAGTTCGGCCTGCACGTTGGGCCTGATGCGGGTGGCGAAGCTTGGCATGGTGGGTCTCCGTGGCTGGTGGCAGAGACCGCATTCTTCGAGCTTGGCCCCGCCGCGAATTGAACGTAGCGGCTGACTTGGCGGCCTGGCGACGGCGGTCGGCGACAGGTCGGCAGTCGAAGCTGTCAGACTGCGCGAGCGCAAGCCCGCGTTCGAGGTGCCGCAAGGCCATGGCGATGATCACAGACACCCCTGCTGCGGGCAGTCGCAGCCGCCCTGCCAGGCCGCCGCGCACGGTCGCCGGGGTGGGGCGCCTGTACTTCTGGCGCGCGGGCAGCCTGTGGATCGGCCAGGGCCACGGCCGCACGGAGTGGCACGCCCACCATGCGCACCAGTTGACCCTGGCCCTCGAGGGCAGCTTCAGCTTTCGCAGCGCGGCCGACGGCCCATGGACGGCATTTGAGGCGGCCTTCGTGCGCTCGCACCACGAGCATCAGTTCGACGCCAACGGCGCGACCCTTGCGCACCTGTTCGTCGAACCCGAGTCACGCGAGGGCCGCGCGCTCAGCCAGCAACTCGGCAGCACAGGGCTGGCCGTGTTGCCTGGCGCGCCCTCACGTGCAGCGGCTGGCGCGCTGTTGGATGCCTGGCGCGTCCGCGCCGATGCCGAGTTCATGGTCGAGATGGGCCAGCAGGCCGTGCGGCAACTGGCCGGCAGTGGCCCGCCGACGGCCACCGTCGACCCGCGGCTGGTGAAGGCCATCGACCATGTGCGCAGCCAGCTTCGGGGCCCGGTGACCCTGGCCGATGCGGCGGCGGCGGCCTGCCTGTCGCCGAGCCGCTTCCGCCATCTCTTCGTGGCGCAGACCGGCACCTCGTTCCGCGCCTACCTGCTGTGGCTGCGCTTGATCGTGGCCATCGAGGCCGCAAGGGCCGGCGCTTCGTGGACCGCGGCCGCCCACGACGCCGGCTTTGCCGATTCGGCGCATCTGGCACGCACGCACAAGCGCATGTTCGGCATTGAGCCGACCGCGATCAGGCTCGGCTGAGCAGGCCCTCGCGGTGCTGCTGGCGGTGGCTAAGGCGCGGGTCGTCAGCGGACCCGTGCCTGCACGCTGGCATTGCCGGCTCGCAGGTCCGCGTTGACGTTTGACGTATGACGTTCACTGCGACGCCGCTGACGCCGGTGCAGCCGGCGCCGGCATCGCTGTGGTAGCTGCTGGGGCAGCATGCGAGGTCACCGGCTTGGTGCCAGCAGTCATCGGCAGCAGCGGCACGATGAGCAGCGCCACGATGTTGATGATCTTGATCAGCGGGTTGACGGCCGGGCCGGCGGTGTCCTTGTACGGGTCACCCACGGTGTCGCCCGTGACGGCGCTCTTGTGCGCATCGCCGCCCTTCTTGTGCAGCAC
>JANNFE010000395.1:0-8051 GCA_031379415.1 Betaproteobacteria bacterium
CGATGTCGGGGTTGACGAAGTTGGCCACCAGCGTGGGCAGGCCGATGCCGAGGTTGACGTAGTAGCCGTCCTGCAGCTCCTGCGCTGCGCGCGCGGCCATCTGGTCGTGGGTCCAGGCCATGGTCAGGCTCCCTTCTTTTCGGTGATCGTGCGTTTCTCGATGTGCTTGGTCGGGTTCGGGTTGTGGAAGATGCGGTGCACGTAGATGCCCGGCAGGTGCACGCTGTCGGGCTCGAAGCTGCCGGTGGGCACCAGGTGCTCCACTTCCACGATGGTCAGCTTGGCGGCCATCGCCGCGGCTGGGTTGAAGTTGCGCGCCGTCAGGCGGAACAGCAGGTTGCCGGAGTGGTCGGCCTTCCAGGCCTTGACCAGCGACACGTCAGGCACCAGCGAACGTTCCATCACGTAGGCATGGCCGTCGAACTCGCGGATCTCCTTGCCTTCGGCCACGAGCGTGCCGACGCCGGTGCGCGTGTAGAAGGCCGGGATGCCGGCGCCGCCGGCGCGCAGCTTCTCGGCCAGCGTGCCCTGCGGCGTGAATTCCAGCTCCAGCTCGCCATTCAGGTACTGGCGCTCGAACTCCTTGTTCTCGCCGACGTAGCTGCTGATCATCTTCTTGATCTGCCGCGTGATCAGCAGCTTGCCCAGGCCATAGCCGTCGGTGCCGGCGTTGTTGCTGATGACGGTGAGGTCCTTGACGCCGCTGTCGCGCAGCGCGTCGATCAGGGCCTCGGGGATGCCGCACAGGCCGAAGCCCCCCACGGCGAACAACTGCCCGTCCTTGACGGCGCCGGCCAGCGCGGCGGCGGCGCTGGGGTAGATCTTGTTCATGCGCAGGGTCCCCGCGGTGCTGTGGAAGCCTGGGAGCGTACTACGTAGCCCATTAAGTAGGCCTTACGTAGAATCGCCTAACTCCTTACCCGCAAGCCCACGGCCATGGTGCAAGCCGATCCGCACGCTTCCTTCGCCGACACCGAGATGCTGCAGGCCGCGCTGGGCCACGTCTTCGCGCCCTGGGTGCGCGAGCTCGATCTGCGCGTACTGGACGCGCGCGCCGGCGAAGTGACCCTGGCCCTGCCCGTGACCGCCAAGCATGTGCACGAAGGCGGCGTGCTGTGCGGCCAGACCATGATGGCGGCCTGCGACACCGCCATGGTGCTGGCCGTGATGACGAAGCTCGGCGGCTTCAAGCCCATGACCACGGTGCAGCTGCAGACCAGCTTCCTGCGCCCCATCTCGGGCGGTGCCGGAGCGGCGCGCGTGGTGGCGCGCGTGCTGCGCATGGGCCGCAGCCTGGTCTTCGGCGAGATGCAGGTCATCAGCGCCGATGATCAACTTGCGGCCCACGCCACGGCCACCTACGCGCTGCTGTGACGGCTGTGGCCGAGGCGGTGGATTACCGCGGCGCCTTCGAGCTGGCGCCCATCGGCCTGGTGCTGTCGCGCCAGCGCCTGGTGATCGACTGCAACCGTGAGCTGCTGGCCATGTTCTCGGCCGCGCGCGACCAGCTCATCGGCCAGTCCTTCGAGATGCTCTACCCCAGCAGCGACGAGTTCGAGCGCACCGGCGCGCGCATTGCCGTGCAGCTGGACGCCCAGGGCCGCTACGCCGACGAGCGCGTGATGAAGCGCCTGGGCAGCCGCGGTGAGCTCTTCTGGTGCCACGTCAGTGGCCGCGCGCTGGACCCGCTCGACCCCCACGCCGCCGGCATCTGGGCCTTCGAAGACCTGTCGGCCAAGCGCGCGCTGAAGCTCGACCTGACGCCGCGCGAACGCGAGATCGCCGCGCTCTTGATCGACGGCCTGACGAGCAAGCTCATGGGCCGCCGCCTGGGCATCAGCCCGCGCACGGTGGACGTTTACCGGGCGCGCCTGATGCGCAAGACCGGCGCCGCCACCACGCCCGACCTGGTGCACCGGCTGCTGTCGGGCGGCGCCTGAGGCGGTGCGCTGCCCCATACCACGGGATGGCGGGCCGACAGCTTGCCGAGCCTAAGATATTTGATACAGAACAGCAGGGTCGCTCGCGATCACCCGCAGAGTCCTCACACGGTGCCTTGGCGGCCCGTGCAGCAGCGCGCCGCAGAGCGCGCGCCTCGGCGGGTGGGTGTGCGGCAAGCAGGCTGAAACGGGGGGACGATGGAAGCGATACGCGTCTACGTGGTGGATGACCACCCGATGGTTCGCCATGGCCTGGCCGCGATGCTGGCCAGCGAAAGCGACGTGCACTGCGTGGGCGACGCCGGCAACGGCCCCGAGGCCGTGCGCGCCGCGCCCACGCTCAAGCCCGATGTCGTGCTGATGGACCTGGCCATGCCACACATGGACGGTGTGGCCACCATGACCGCGCTGCGGCCGCTGCTGCCGCAGACGCGCTTCGTGGTGTTGGCCGGCACCCTGCCGCCGGCCGACGTGCGGCGCGCCGTGGCGGCTGGCGCGCTGGGCTTCGTGCTCAAGAACGCGACGACACACGAGCTCGTCAAGGTCATCCGCGCCGCGCACCGCGGGCAGGCCACGATGGCGCCCGCCAGCAGCGCTGGTTCAGCCACCAGCGACGACACACCCTCGGCGCTGGGCAGCGATCTGACGCAGCGCGAACGCGAACTGCTGGCGCTGATGGCACGCGGCCTGTCGAACCAGGAGATCGCGCAGCAGCTGGCCATCGCCATGCCGACGGTGAAGTTCCACGTCACCAACATCCTGGCCAAGCTGCACGCCGACAACCGCACCGAGGCCGTGCTGGCCGCGCTGCGCCAGCGCATCGTGCACCTGGACTGAGCGGCATGGCGGCCGTGAAGGGCTACTACCAGCTCATCGAAGGCCACCAGGGCGGCTTCATGTTCACACTGCGCGCCGGCAACCACGAAACCATCCTGGAGAGCCGCGTCTACTGGTCGCGCCAGGCCGCACTGGACGCCGTGGCGGCGGTGCGCAACTGCTCGCAGGACACGTCGCGCTACACGCGGCGCGAGGCGCCCGACGGCAGCCTCTACTTCGAGCTGCTCGACGACACCGGCCGGGTGCTGGCGCGCAGCATCGGCTGCGCCACGCGCGCCGGTGTCACCGCCGGCATGGGCTCGGTGCAGCGCAACGCGCCTTCACCCCATTTCCGCGGCCTGGTGCGGCGCATGCTGGTGATGGGTTAGGGTCTGGCACCGACGCTTGCGGCATCATCGGCCGCATGATCACCCTGCACCACCTTGAAAACTCGCGCTCGCAGCGCGTGCTCTGGTTGCTTGAAGAGCTGGGCCTGCCCTACAAGCTGAAACGCTACGCCCGCGACCCGAAGACCCAGTTCGCGCCGCCCGAGCTGGTGCGCGTGCACCCGCTGGGCAAGAGCCCCGTCATCACCGAGAACGGCGTCACCGTGGCCGAGTCGGGCGCCATCGTCGAGTACCTGGTCGACACGCACGGCAAGGGTCGGCTGCGCCCCGCCGCCGGTACGCCCGAGCGCCTGCGCTACACCTACTGGCTG
This sequence comes from Betaproteobacteria bacterium, assembly GCA_031379415.1. GTDB lineage: Bacteria > Pseudomonadota > Gammaproteobacteria > Burkholderiales > Burkholderiaceae_C > Rubrivivax. The sequence goes on from JANNFE010000395.1 coordinate 3,475, forward strand.
CACTTCGCCGAGGGCAGCGCCATGCCCTTTCTGCTGCTCAAGCTGGTGTTCGAGAAGGTCGCCTCGGCGCCCGTACCCTTCTTCGTCAAACCCATCCTCAAGGGCGTGGCCAAGCAGGTCAACGGCAGCTTCATCGGCCCCAACCTGCAGCGCCAGCTCGACTACATGGAGGCCGAACTCGGCAAGGCGCCGTGGTTCGCCGGCGCCGAGTTCAGCGCCGCTGACGTGCAGATGAGCTACCCGGTGGAAGCCGCCGCGGCACGTGCCGGGCTCGACGCGAAGTACCCGAAGCTCAGCGACTGGCTGGCGCGCATCCACGCCCGGCCGGCCTACCAGCGCGCGCTGGCAGCGGGCGGGCCTTACGACGTGGTGCCCTGAGCGGAGGCGCCGGCCCGCTCAGCCGAAGTCGCCCGCCAGCCGCCACTGCTGCAGCAGCGGCTCGGGCCATGCCGCACGGTCGATCAAGGCGTCGATGGCGTCGCTTTCTGGCCCGCAGTCCAGGCCCTGGGCCTGCAGCCAGCTGTCGTCGTAGTAGCTGTGGCGGTAGCGCTCGCCGCCGTCGCACAGCAGCGTGACGATGGCACCCGCTTCACCGCGCGCGGCCATGGCCCGCGCGCAGGCCAGCGCGGCCACCAGGTTGGTGCCGGTGGAGCCGCCGACGCGGCGGCCCAGGCGCACGCTGAGTGCATGCATGGCCGCCAGGCTCCACAGGTCGGGCACCTTGACCATGGCGTCGAGCACGCCGGGCATGAACGAGGCTTCGACGCGCGGCCGGCCTATGCCTTCGATGCGCGAGCCCTGGGCCAGCGTGAGCGTGGCGTCGCCGCCGACGTAGTGGTCGAAGAAGACGCTGCGTTCGGCGTCGGCGCCGCACACCCGCGTGTCGTGACGGCAGTAGTGCACGTAGCGGCCGATGGTGGCCAGCGTGCCGCCCGTGCCGGCGCCGGCCACGATCCATGCCGGGCAGCGGTGCGGTTCGCGCTGCATCTGCAGGTAGATGCTCTCGGCGAGGTTGTTGTTGGCGCGCCAGTCGGTGGCGCGCTCGGCATGGGTGAACTGGTCCATGTAGTGGCCACCCATTTCGGCGGCCAGGCGCTGGCTCTCGGCGTCGATGGCCGCGGCATCGTCCACCAGGTGGCAGAGCCCGCCCTGGAAGCTGATGGCGGCGATCTTCTGCGGGCTGGTGGCGCGCGGCATCACGGCGATGAAAGGCAGGCCGAGCAGGCGCGCGAAGTAGGCCTCGCTGACCGCGGTGCTGCCGCTGGAGGCTTCCACCACCGTGGCGCCCTCGTGCAGCCAGCCATTGCACAAGGCGTGCAGGAAGAGGCTGCGTGCCAGCCGGTGCTTCAGGCTGCCGGTGGGGTGGCTGGACTCGTCCTTGAGATAGAGCTCGATGCTGGGGAAGCCCGGCAGCGCCAGCGGGATGAGATGGGTGTCGCTGCTGCGCTGAAAGTCGGCTTCGATGCGGCGCACGGCTTCGCGCAGCCAGGCACGGCGGCGGCTCATCGTTTCACGCCAGGTGGGCCCGGAACCAGTCGGGCATGGCGGCCGACTTCTTCGCCACGTGGTCGGCCCACACCAAACGCGCGCCGCCTTCGGCGTAGACCACGCCAGGCTCGTCGGTGCGTTCGATGGTGTGGTAACTCTCGACGCTGCTGCGCCCCGGGCTGGCCACGAACAGCGTGACGCGGATGTCGCCCGGGAAGGTGAGCTGGCGCAGGAAGTTGCAGAAGGCGTTGACGATGATGGGGCCCTGCCCGCCGCGGTCGGTGCCGGCGCCGACCTTGAAGATCCACTCCAGCCGCGCGATCTCCATGTAGCGGAAGTAGAGCGTGTTGTTGATGTGGCCCATGGCATCCATGTCGCCCCAGCGCAGCGGCATCACGGTCTCATGCACCAGCTTCTTGTGTTCGGGCAGTTCGAAGCGCATGTCAGCCCACTCCCAGTTCGCGCGCCAGCTTCTGCACCAGCGCCTTGAGTTCACTCACTTCGGCGGCCAGCCGCGTCTGTTCGGCCTTGATGGCGGCGATCTCGCCGGCGCTCACGCTTTCGTCGTTGGCGGCGGCTCGCACCGCGGGCATGGCCACCTCGCCACACAGCAGCTGCGCCCAGCGCGCCTCGCGTTCACCCGCCGCCCGCGGCAGTTTCACGACCATGGGCTCGGCCTTGTTCGCCAGCTCGTCGAGGAAACCTTCCACCGACGAGATGTCGGCAAAGCGGTGCAGCCGCTCGCAGGTCAGCCGCAGCTCGGCCGCCGTCTGCGGGCCGCGCAGCATCAGCACGGCCAGCAGCGCCACGGCCTGCGAAGGCAGGTGCAGCACGCGGGCCGTGTTGTGTTCGAACTTCACGACCCGGCTGCCGCTGCCTTCGAAGACCAGGCTCAGCGACTTCAGGCCGTCCACGGCCGTCAGCACCTCGGCTTCGGTGGCTTCGATGACCGGCTGGCGTGCCGTCTTCTGGTTGCAGCCGGCGACCAGCGCGTTGAGCGAGAGCGGATAGGTATCGGGCACGGTGGCCTGCTTCTCCACCAGCACACCGAGCACGCGCGCTTCCAGGGGAGTCAGGATTCGCATGCGGCGGGCTCCAGCGCGACGTCGTTCATGAACCGGCCGCGGCGCGCACCCCCCGCGGCGCTCAAACCCCGAAGCCGTCGTCCGCCGCGATGACGGCGCCGTTGATGAAGTGGCTCTGGTTGGCGCACAGCATGACCAGCAGTGCGTCCAGGTCGGCCGGCGTGCCCACGCGCTTGCGCGGCAGCATGTTCACCAGCTTCTGGCCGGCTTCGGTCTGCCAGTGGTGGTGATTGATCTCGGTGTCGATGTAGCCCGGGCAGATGGCGTTGACGTTGATGCCGTAACGCCCCCACTCCAGCGCCATGGCGCGTGTCATGTGCACCACCGCGGCCTTGCTCATGCAGTAGACGCCAATCTGGCCCAGCACCTTCAAACCCGCCATCGACGCGATGTTGACGATGCGCCCGCCGGTGTAGGTGCCCGGCGCCAGGCCCTTGCTGCGCGCGATCATGCGCTTGGCCACTTCCTGGGCCACGAAGAAGGCGCCGCGGGTGTTGGTGCCCATCACGTAGTCGTAGTCCTCGGGCGTCACGTCGGTGAGCTTCTGCGTCGTGCTGACGCCCGAGTTGTTGACCAGGATGTCGATGGCACCCATGTCGGTCTCGGCGTGGGCCACGGCGGCGCGGATGCTGGCCGGCTTGTTGACGTCGAGCTCGACCACATGCGCGCTGCCGCCCAGGCTCTCGATCTCGGCGCGCAGCGTCTTCAGCCGTTCGACGCGTCGCGCTGCGAGCACCACACCCGCGCCGGCAGCACTCAGCGTCTTCGCGAACTGCGCGCCCAGGCCGCTGGACGCCCCAGTCACGAAGGCCACGCGGCCCGACAGATCGATCTCGTATGCCATGGTGCGAGGCCCCTCCTGACAAGGCCAAGGGGACGATAGCACGCAGGCCTTTCGACCCGCTGCGATGCGGCATCATCCGCGGCTTGATGTTGACCCTCGACGGCCTGAGCAAGCGCTTCGGCGACACCCCCGTATTCCACGATGTCACCCTGGCGCTGGCGCGCGGCGAGTTCGTCGCGCTGCTCGGCGAGTCGGGTGTCGGCAAGTCGACGCTGCTGAACTGCATCGCGGGGCTCGACCGTGCCGACGCCGGCCGCGTCGAACTCGGCGGCACCGACCTGGCCACACTTGGCGACGACGGCCTGGCGAAGCTGCGCCGCGCGCACCTGGGCTTCGTCTTCCAGGCCTTCCACGTACTGCCGCACCTGACGGTGGCCGAAAACGTGAGCCTGCCGCTGCGCCTGCTCGGCCGGCTGGACGACGCGCGCGTGGCGCATGTGCTCGACGCGGTGGGCCTGTCCGGGCTGGGCGCGCGGCTGCCGGCGCAGCTGTCGGGCGGGCAGCTGCAGCGCGTGGCCATTGCACGCGCGGTGGTGCATGCGCCGGCGCTGATCCTGGCCGACGAGCCCACCGGCAACCTCGACCCCGACACCGCCGCGCGCGTGCTGGCCGTGCTGCGCACGCAGGTGAGTGACACCGGCGCGGCCTGCCTGCTGGTGACGCATTCGGCCGCCGCCGCGGCACGCGCCGACCGCGTGCTGCGGCTCACGGCCAGCGGCATCGTGGCCCCGCACTGATGGCACTGCTGGGCCTGCTGGTGCGGCGCGAATGGCGCCACCACCCCTGGCGCCACGCGGTGGCCTTGCTGGCGGTGGCGCTGGGGGTGGCGCTGGCGTATTCGGTGCACCTCATCAACGGCTCGGCGCTGGCCGAGTTCTCGGCCGCCGTGCGCACCGCCAACGGCGACCCCGACCTCGTGCTGCGCGGCCCGCGCGAGGGTTTCGACGATGCCTTGTTCGAGACCGTGGCCAACGACCCCGGCGTGCAACTCGCCAGCCCGGTGCTGGAAGTCGACACCTACGCAAAAGCCGCCGACGGCCAACGCGTGGCCGTGCGCGTGCTGGGCCTGGACGTGCTGCGCGCCGCGCCGCTGGCGCCGGCGCTGGTGCCGCGGCCGGCGCCGGGCGCCGACCGGCTGGTCTTCCTGGACCCCGAGGTCG
>JANNFE010000406.1:0-3133 GCA_031379415.1 Betaproteobacteria bacterium
GGTGTTCCACCTCGCTCACCAGCATGTCCCAGCGCTTCAGGTCGGCCGGCCGGGTGAGCAGCTGCAGCTTCATGCAGATCATCTCGTCCAGGCCCTGCTCGTGCAGCATGCGCGGCACCTTGTAGATGGTGTCGACGTCCCACATGCTGATCACGCCGTGCAGCAGCACGTTGGTGAAGAGGCTGATCTTCTCGCGCTCCTCGACCGGGATCTCGCGGTCGGCCCGGCACAGCAGCACGTCGGGCTGGATGCCGATCTCGCGCAGCTTCTGCACGGTGTGCTGCGTGGGCTTGGTCTTCAGCTCGCCGGCGGCGGCGATCCAGGGCACGTAGGTCAGGTGCACGAAGGCGGCGTTGCTGGGCCCCATCTTCAGGCTCATCTGGCGCACCGCTTCCAGGAAGGGCAGGCTTTCGATGTCGCCCACGGTGCCGCCGATCTCGACGATGGCCACGTCCAGTTCAGGCGCGGCACCGCGCTTGACGAATTCCTGGATCTCGTTGGTGACGTGCGGGATCACCTGCACCGTCTTGCCCAGGTAGTCGCCGCGGCGCTCCTTCTCGAGCACGCTCTTGTAGATCTGGCCGGTGGTGAAGTTGTTGGCCTTCTTCATCCTTGTCGTGATGAAGCGCTCGTAGTGACCCAGGTCGAGGTCGGTTTCTGCGCCGTCGTCGGTGACGAAGACCTCACCGTGCTGAAACGGGCTCATGGTGCCCGGATCGACGTTGAGGTAGGGGTCCAGCTTGATGAGGGTGACCTTCAGGCCGCGCGACTCCAGGATGGCCGCGAGGGACGCCGCTGCGATGCCCTTGCCGAGCGAGGACACCACGCCGCCGGTCACGAAAACGAACTTGGTCATTGCGTGCAGCACCCGGTGCGTGCGAGTGCTGTGTTGGTAAAGCGTGAGTATATCGGCCGGGGTCGCGCCCACGGCCGCCGCCGGTGCGCTGCGTTAGCATCCGAGCGCTTGCACCAGGTGCCTGCCGTCTCAGTTGAAAGGCGGCGGGTTCAACGGGAAGCCGGTGAGCGTGTTCACAGCCGAACGCGCAATTCCGGCGCTGCCCCCGCAACGGTCAGCGAGGAGCGTGCTGCATCACGAGCCACTGGTTCTGCAAGGAACTGGGAAGGCGCAGCAGGCCTCCGGGGCGACGACAGTCGCTCCGGCACTCGCGAGCCCGGATACCGGCCTGGTGCATGGGTGCTGGCGCTGCGGAGGGCAGTGCGGAGTGATGTGAGGCCGGGTGCAGCAGCCTGGCTCACGTCTGCTTTGCGTTTTCTCCACGGCCCGGCCTGAACTGGGTCTGGTCCGCACGGGGCGTGCGGATGGAGAACGTCTTGATCTCTCTTTTCACTTTGCGCCGACGCATCGCGCGGCTTGGTTGCGCCTGTCTTCCCTGGGTCCTTGCGTCGCATGTCGCGGCGCAGGCCGACACCACGATCACCGTCACCGCCACCCGCACGCCCGTGCGCGTGAGCGAGGTGGTGGCCGACATCTCCATCATCGACCGCGCAGCGCTCGACCGCGCCACCGGCCGCACTCTCGTCGAACTGCTGTCGCAGCAGGCTGGCCTGCAGTTCAGCAGCAATGGCGGGCTGGGCAAGACGGCATCGCTCTTCATGCGCGGGCTGGAAGCGCGCCACACGCTGCTGCTGGTGGACGGCGTGCGCGTGGGCTCGGCCACCGTCGGCTCGCCGTCGCTCGACAACCTGCCGCTGGAAAGCGTCGAGCGCATCGAGATCGTGCGCGGCCCGCTGTCTTCGCTGTACGGCAACGGCGCCATGGGCGGCGTGATCCAGGTCTTCACCCGGCGCGGCGCGAAGGGCGTGACGGCCAATGCCAAGCTGGCTGCCGGCAGCCACGGTTATGTGCAGGCATCGGGTGGCGGCACCTGGGGCGACGGCCGCTTCGACCTGGCGGCGCAACTGCAGCGCACGCTGACATCGGGTGTCTCGGCCACCAATCCGAAAGTGCCCTTCGGCAGCTACAACGCCGACGATGACGGCTTCCGTCAGACCGGCGGCAGCCTGCGCGCCGGCTGGCAGTTGCTGCCCGACTGGCGGCTGGACGCGCTGGCGCTGCAGTCGCGCGGCGAGACGCAGATCGACGACGGCCCGGCTGCCGATGCGCGCGCGCTGCTCAGCAACCGCATCACTTCGCTGGCCGCCAGTGGCAAGGTGCTCGAGGGCTGGCGCACGCGGCTGGGCGTGGCGCAGTCGATCGACGGCTACGAGACGCTGTCCAGCGCCAGCGCCTTTGCGTCGCTGGGGCTCATCGAATCGAAGCTGCGGCAGATCCAGTGGGAGAACACTTTCACCACCCCCGTCGGCAGTCTGCTGGCCCTGGCCGAGCGGCAGACCGAGCAGGTCAGCCGCCCCGGCGCGCCCTTCGAGGTGGATCAACGTGACATCGACGCGCTGGCGCTGGGACTGAACGGCGCCGCCGGGCCGCATGTCTGGAACGCCAGCCTGCGGCGCGACCGCAACTCGCAGTTCGGCAACGCCAACACCGGCGCGGCGGGTTACGCCTACGCGCTGTCGCCGGCCTGGCGTTTGGGCGCGAGCTACGGCACCAGCTTCGTGGCGCCCAGCTTCAACCAGCTCTACTTTCCCAACTTCGGCAACCGCCTGCTCGAAGCCGAGAAGGGCAAACACGCCGAACTGAGCCTGCGCTGGACGGCGGGTGAACACAGCCTGCGCGCCGCGCTCTACGAGAACCGCTACCGCGGCTTCATCACCAGCGGCTCCAACCCCATCAACCTGCCCAAGGCCAAGATCGAGGGTGTGACACTCAGCTACGAAGGCAGGTGGCGCGACCTGGCGCTGGCCGCTTCGCTGGACCACACCGACCCTCGCAATGACACCGTGGGCAACGCCAACTTCGACAAGCAGTTGCCACGCCGCGCGAAGAACGCAGCGCGGCTGGGCGCCGACTGGAGCGGGGGCGCCTGGCAAGCCGGCGCCACGCTGGCCGCCTTCTCCGAGCGCTGGGACAACGCCGCCAACACCGTGCGCCTGGGCGGCTATGCCACGCTGGACCTGCGCGCCGAATGGGCGGTGCTGCGCGATCTGGCACTGGGCGTGAAGCTCAACAACGTGGGCGACAAGCGCTACGAGACCTCGCTGGGCTACGACCAGC
>JANNFE010000004.1:0-11124 GCA_031379415.1 Betaproteobacteria bacterium
CTACGTGCTGCCGCAGCTGAAGGTCATCAACCACCGTCTGACGGTGATGCCGCTGCGCACCTCGGCCATGCGCGCCTTGGGCGCCTATGCCAATGTCTTTGCCATCGAGTCCTTCATCGACGAACTGGCGCGCTCGCGCGGCGAAGACCCGCTGGCCTTCCGCAAGCGCCACCTCGACGATGCGCGCGCCCATGCCGTGCTGGACGCCGTGGTGCAGCGCTCCACCTGGTGGGGCGGGCGCGCCAGCGAAGCCGAGGGCATCGGCCACGGCCTGGCCTGGGCGCGCTACAAGAACAGCGGCGCCTGGTGCGCGGTGCTGGCGCGTGTGCAGGTGGCCGAGGCGGTGCGGGTGCTGAACCTGGACCTGGTGGTCGATGTGGGCATGGTGGTCGACCTCGACGGCGTGATCAACCAGATCGAAGGCGGCGCCGTGCAGAGCGTGAGCTGGACGATCAAAGAGCAGGTCAGCTTCGACCGCCAAGCCATCACCAGCACCGACTGGCCGGGCTACCCCGTGCTGCGCTTTTCAGAAGTGCCCGAAGTGCGCGTGCACGTCATCGACCGGCCCGATGAGCCACCGCTGGGCGCCGGCGAATGCGCGCAAGGCCCGGTGGCCGCCGCGCTGGCCAACGCCGTGCACGACGCGCTGGGCGTGCGCGTGCGGACATTGCCGCTGAGCGCCGACAACATCCTGCGCGCCATCCACGCTGCCGAAGCAGAACACTGATGACCACCTTCCACGTCAACACCAGCGCCGTGCGCTTCGACGGCGACACGAACGCCACGCTGCTGTCGGTGTTGCGTGACGAGCTGGCCCTGAGCGGCCCCAAGTTCGGCTGTGGCCAGGGCGAGTGCGGCGCCTGCATGGTGCTGGTCGACGGGCAGCCGCAGACCGCCTGCAACCAGCCGGTGTGGGCCGTGGAAGGCAGAAAGGTGCTGACCGTGGAAGGTTTGGGCACGCCGGCCTGCCCGCATCCCGTGCAGGCTGCGTTCATCGAAGAGCGCGCCGCGCAGTGCGGCTACTGCGTGGCCGGCATCATCACCTCGGCCGCGGCGCTGCTGGTGGCCAATCCGGCGCCGGACCGCGCTGCCATCGTGCAGGCGCTGGAGCCGCACCTGTGCCGCTGCGGCGCCCACACCCGCATGGTCCGCGCCGTCGAGCGCGCTGCGGCCCGGACCCTGGCCATTTCGGCAAAGGCAAGCTGACCATGAACTGGCTGTTCCCCAAGTTTCACACCCACGGCGCCGGCGGCCTGTGGTTCTGCGGTTGCGCCGGCCTGCCCATCGTCGACGCGGCCGGTGGCGGCAGCGCCGCGCCGCGGCGTGCGCCGGTGCTCATACGCGGCCGCCGCGCGCGCACGGTGGACGTGCACGCGCACTGCTACTTCCAGGCCGCCATCGACCTGATGGGCGCCGACGCCAAGGCCGTGCTGCCGCCGGTGAAGGGCGTGCCCGAACACTTCCTGCAGAACACCGCCGACCACGTGCTCGCGCAGCGCCTGGACGCGATGGACCGCATGGGCATCGACCTACAGGTGCTCAGCATCAACCCCTTCTGGTACCGCAAGGACCGCGAGACGGCCGAGGCCATCTGCCGCATCCACAATCAAGGCCTGGCCGAGATCTGCGCCGCGCAACCCGCGCGCTTTGCCGGCTTCGCATCGCTGGCCATGCAGTTCCCCGACCTGGCGGTGCAGCAGCTGGAACACGCGGTGAAGCAACTCGGCCTGAAGGGCGCGGCCATCGGCGGTAGCGTGGCCGGCGACGACTTCTGCCAGCCGCACTTCCACCCCGTGCTGGCCAAGGCGCAGGAGCTGGGCGTGATGCTCTTTATCCACCCGCAGAGCACGCCGGAACTCGCGGCGCGCTTCAAGGGCAACGGCTGGCTGTCCAACGTCATCGGCAACCCGCTCGACACCACGATCGCGCTGCAGAAGCTCATCTTCGAAGGCGTGTTCGACAAGTTCCCAATGCTCAAAGTGTTGGGTGCGCACGGCGGCGGCTTCCTGGGCTCTTACGCGCCGCGCATGGACCGCAGCTGCTTCGTGTCGCCGCAGAACTGCAACCCCGACATCGTGCTGAAGAAGAAGCCCACCGAGTACATCCGCCAGATCTATTTCGATTCACTCGTGTTCACCGGCGAAGCGCTGCGCCACCTGGCGGCCGAGGTCGGCACGGCGCAGATCATGGTCGGCACCGACCACCCCATTCCCTGGGAAGAAGATCCGGTGGGCCATGTGATGGCCACGCCCGAACTGAGTGACGACGACCGCCTGGCGATCCTGGGCGAGAACGCCATCCGGGTGCTGGGCCTGACGCTCTGAGCGGTCCCGTTCCAACAACGACGATGGAGACGACATGATGTTCACACCACCTTCCATCTGCGCACGCCGCTTGACGCTGGCCCTGCTGGCCGCCGCGGCGGTTCTGGCTTTGCCGGCGCAGGCGCAGGACAGCTATCCCAGCAAGCCCATCCGCATGATCGTGCCGCTGGCCCCCGGCAGCGCGGTGGACGTGGCGGCGCGGCTGCTGGCGCAGAAGATGTCGGTCAACATGGGCCAGACGGTCATCGTCGAGAACATCGTCGGCGCGGCCGGTGTCATCGGCGCCGCGCAGGTGGCCAAGGCCGCGCCCGACGGCTACACCATCGGCGGCTTCAACGACAGCCTGCTGACCATGGTGCCGCACCTGAACCCGAAGACGCCGTTCAACCCGCTCACCGACTTCGCCCACGTCTCGCAGGTGGCGACCATCGAGTTCAGCGTGGCGGTGGCCGCCACCTCGCCCTACAAGTCGGCGGCCGATCTGGTGGCCGCAGCCAAGGCCGCGCCGGGCAAGCTGACCTACGCATCGGGCGGCAATGGCAGCCCGCAGCACCTGGGCGGTGCGCTGTTCGCGGCGCACACCGGCATCGACATCCGCCACGTGCCCTACCGCGGCGCCAGCCAGGCCGCGCAGGACGTCGCCGGCGGTCAGGTCGACGTCACCTTCCAGGGCATCGCCACCGTGGCCGCGCTGGCCAAGGGCGGCAAACTGAAGCTCATCGGCGTGATGGCGAACAGCCGCTCCGCCGAGTACCCCGACGCGCCGACGCTGAAGGAAGCCGGCATCAACGGCTTCGAGTTCAGCACCTGGTTCTCTCTCGCCGCCCCGCCGGGCACGCCCAAGGCCATCGTCGACCGCCTGCAGCGCGAAGTGGTCAAGGCCCTGGCCGACCCCGAGATGAAGGAACGCTATGCCGCACTGGGCCTCAAACCCAACGGCACCACGCCCGAGGCGCTGGCCACGCTGGTGCGCGAGCAACTGGCGCGCTACGGCAAGGCCATCCGCGACAACGACATCAAGGGCGACTGACTTGCCCGGAGAGCACCGCATGATCCATTCCATCAACCCCGCCACCGACCAGACGCTGGCCAGCTACCAGCCGCACAGCGACGCCACGGTCAACCAGCGGCTGACCGCGGCGGTGGCCGCCCAGCGCGCGTGGGGTGCCCGCCCCGTGGCCGAGCGCCTGCCGCTGCTGCTGTCGCTGGCGCGCGTGCTGCGCAAGAACGCTGAAACCTATGCCACGCTGATGACGCTGGAGATGGGCAAGCCGCTGGCCGAAGCGCGCGCCGAGGTCGAGAAGTGCGCCATGACCTGCGACTTCTACGCCCGCCAGGCACCCGCCTTCCTGGCCGACGAGGTGGTGGACAGCTCGGCCAGCGACAGCCGCATCGTCTTCGGCCCACTCGGCGTGCTGCTGGCCGTGATGCCCTGGAACTACCCCTTCTGGCAGGCCATCCGCGCCATGGCGCCGGCACTCGCCGCCGGCAACGCGGTGGTACTCAAGCACGCCAGCAACGTGCCGCAGTGCGCGCTGGCGCTGGACGCGTTGTTTGCCGAAGCAGAAGCGCCGGCGGGGCTGTACGCCACGCTGCTGGTGGGCTCAGCCGCGGTCAGCGGGCTCATCGCCGATCAGCGCGTGGCCTGCGTCACCTTCACCGGCTCCACGCCGGCCGGGCGCGACATCGCATCGGCCGCCGGCCATGCCATGAAGAAGCAGGTGCTGGAACTCGGCGGCTCCGACCCCTTCATCGTGCTGGCCGATGCCGACATTCCTGCTGCGGCGCAGGCGGCGCTGCGCGCGCGTTTCCAGAACACCGGGCAGAGCTGCATCGCGGCCAAGCGCTTCATCGTCGAAGCATCGGTGGCCGATGAGTTCGCCGATGCGCTGACAGCGCTGGCCGCCCAGCTGGTGATCGGCGACCCGATGGCGCCGGGCACGCAGATCGGCCCGATGGCGCGCCACAACCTGCGCGACGAGCTGCACGCCCAAGTGCAGGCCACGGTGGCGCAGGGCGCCACGCTGCGCCTGGGCGGCAAGCCGCTGGACGGGCCGGGCGCCTTCTATGCGCCGACCATCCTGGACCATGTCACGCCGGACATGGTTGCGGGCCGGCAGGAGACCTTCGGCCCGGCGGCGGCCATCCTGCGCGTGGCCCATGCCGACGAGGCCGTGGCGGTGGCCAACGGCACCGAGTTCGGCCTCGGCGCCGCGCTGTGGACGGGCGACGCCGAGCGCGGGCGCACGCTGGCGCGCCGCATCGAGGCCGGGGCCGTGTTCGTCAACGGTGTCGTCGCGTCAGACCCGCGGCTGCCCTTCGGCGGCATCAAGCAGTCGGGCTACGGGCGCGAGCTCGGCATCTACGGCCTGCGCGAATTCACCAACATGAAGACCGTCTGGACGGGCCCGGCCCGCTGAGGCACACCAGGAGCACATGCCATGAACACCACCACTGAACTGCAAGCCCGCGTGCTGCGCCCGTCGGAGATCAAGAGCCATGACCGCGGCGGCGGTGCACGCACCACGCCGCTGGTCTCGCCCGCCATCGGCGCGCAGGGCTTCATCAACGGCATCACCGAGTTCGCACCCGGCGCGGCCATCCCCTTCCACAGCCACAACTGCGAAGAGAGCGTGGTGCTGCTGGAAGGGCTGGCGATGCTCGACATCGGCGGCCAGGAGTACCCGGTGCAGCCCTTCGAGACGACCTGGATCCCGCCCAACGTGTCGCACCGCTTCCGCAACCTGTCGGCCACGGCGCCGATGAAGATACTGTGGATCTACGCCTCGCCGCAGGCCACGCGCACCGTCACCGAAACCGGCGAGACGCGGCCCGTCTCGGCCGAGCACGCGCGCTGAAAGACCAGGCCGCCAGAGCCTGCACCCCCGAAGGAGACAAGACGATGAAGTGGTTGATCGCGGGCACCTGTGCCCTGAGTTTGCTCGCGCCGGCGGCGCAGGCGCAGACCGGGCCCTACCCGAACAAGCCGGTGCGCCTGATCGTGCCGGCCGCGCCCGGTGGCGGCGCCGACTTCCTGGCGCGCATCGTCAGCACCCGCCTGCAGGAGCAGACGGGCCAGAGCTTCGTGGTCGACAACCGCTCTGGCGCCTCGGGCACCATCGCCGCCGACGCCACGGCGAAGGCCGCGCCCGATGGCTACACCGTGCTGCTGGGCCAGTCCACCAGCATCGCCATCGCGCCGCATCTGTACCCCAAGCTGCCCTACGACACGCTGCGCGACCTGCGGGCGGTGACGCTGGTGGCCGAGGTGCCCAACATCCTGGTCGTGCACCCGGGCCTGGGTGTCAACACGGTCAATGAGCTCATCGCGCTGGCCAAAGCCAAGCCCGGCAGCCTGAACTTCGGCTCGGCCGGCAACGGTGCCCCCAGCCACCTGGCGGGCGAGATGTTCAAGGGCGCCGCCGGTGTCGCCATGACGCACGTGCCGTACAAGGGTGCCGGCCCGGCGGTGAACGACCTGCTGGCGGGCCAGATCCAGGTCATGTTCGCGCCCATCGTGGCGGTGCTGCCGCAGGTCAAGGCCGGGCGGCTGAAGGCGCTGGCGGTGACCTCCGCCAAGCGTTCGCAGGCGGCGCCCGAGCTGCCGACGCTGGCCGAGTCGGGCCTGGATGGCTACGCCATCGTGTCCTGGTTCGGCTTCTTCGTACCGATGGCCACGCCACAGGCCGTGGTCGACCGGCTGCATGCCGAGACGCTGAAGGCGCTGAAGAACCCCGAGACCATCGAGCGTTTCGCGAAGGAAGGCGCGGTGCCCGAAGGCAGCACGCCGGCCGAGTTCCTGGCCTATGTGCAGCAGGAATCCGCTCGCTACGCGAAGGTGGTCAAGGACAACGGCATCAAGGCAGATTGAGTCAGGACTCCGCATGAACACCGCACTCAACGCCCCCCGTTCCCGCGCTGACCAGCCGATGGCGCACAACATGACGCTGATCTCGCACCACGAGCTGCAGGGCTTCGGCGGCATGGGCGAGGGCATTGCCATGCAGCTGGCCGACGACGGCCGGCGCATCCTGTGGATGGCGCACGAGTCGGCGCCCAAGGATTACACCGGCGTCGACGTCAGCGACCCCAGGAACCCGCGCGTCATCGTGCAGACCGAGTTGCCGCACATGAAGATGCGCTCGAATTCACTCGACGTGGTGGGCAACCTGATGGTGGTGGCGCGGCAGGTCAAGGAGCTCGGTGCCAAGCCAGCCGGCTTCGACGTGTTCGACATCAGCAAGCCCGAAACGCCGCGCCTGATCTCGCACTTCGACGCTTCGGGCCCGCATTCGCGCGGCGTGCACGCGGTGTGGTTCGTCGACGGCAAGACGGTGCACATGGCCTCGGGCGCGCCCGACTTCCAGCCGCACGACCCCAAGGACGACCAGATCTACCGCATCGTCGATATCTCCAACCCCACGCAGCCGCGCGAGAAGGGCCGCTGGTGGTACCCCGGCACGCGCGTGGGCGACACGGCGCCGCCTCCCGCGCGCCTGCCCGGCATCTTCGACACCGGCTTCCGCGCCCACAACACCAACGTCTTCCCCGAGCGGCCGGACCGCGCCTACATCGGCTACATCGACGGCGGCGCCATCGTGCTGGACATCGCCGACCCGGCGAACATCCGCGTCGCCTCGCAGTGGAACCATTCGCCGCCCTTCAACGGCTTCACGCACACGGTGCTGCCGCTGTTCGAACGTGGGCTGTGGATCGTCTCCGACGAATGCGTGAAGGACGAGGGCGCCGACTGGCCCAAGCTGGTGTGGGTGGTGGACGCACGCTCCGACGCCAACCCAGTGCCCATCGGCACCTTTCCGGCGCCGCCGCATGCCACCTTCGCCAAGCGCGGCGGGCGCTTCGGCGCGCACAACCTGCACGAGAACCTGCCGGTGCCGTGCTCCTTCCGCTCCGACATGCTGTTCATCGGCACCTTCTTCAATGCCGGCGTGCGCGTCTACGACACCACCAACCCCTACCAGGTGGAAGAGGTGGCCTACTACGTGCCGGCCACGCCGGCCCTTGCGCCGCGCGGCGCGGTGCAGCTCAACGACGTGTATGTCGACGAGCAGCGGCGCGTCTACACCGTCGACCGCTTCACCGGCGGGCTCTACATCCTCGACATGAATGTCTGACCGTGGCCCCTGACCGTGGCCCATGAGCGCGACCCGCTGGCCGGCAAGATCCCGGTGACCCTGGTCACCGGCTTCCTGGGTGCGGGCAAGACCACGCTCATCAGCCGGCTGCTGCGCCACCCCGACATGGACCGGGTGGCCGTGGTCATCAACGAGATCGGCGAGGTCGGCATCGACAACGATCTTGTGAAGATGTCGTCGGAGAACGTCAGCCTGCTGGCCAACGGCTGCCTGTGCTGCAGCGTGCGCACCGACCTGCAGGAGACGCTGCGCGAACTCTTCGGCGAGCGCCGTGCCGGCCAGATCCCCGACTTCGACCGCGTCATCATCGAGACCACGGGCCTGGCCGACCCCGCGCCGGTGATCCAGACGCTGGCCAGCGACAGCATGCTCGGCGCGCACTACCGGCTGGACGGGGTGGTCACGCTGGTGGATGCGGTGAACGCGCTGACGCAGCTGGCGCAATCGCCCGAGGCCGAGCGCCAGATTGCGCATGCCGACCGCATCTTCGTCACCAAGACCGACCTGGGTGATGAGGACACGCTGCAGCGGTTGCGCGCCGCCCTGCGCACGATCAATGCGCAGGCCGAGATCAGGCCCTGCACGATGGGCGAACTGCACCCGCGCGAGCTCGTTGGCATCGGTCTGGCCAGTGCGCGCGCTGATCTCGGCACGCTGCGCTTCCTGGGCGAACTGCCCGCGCCGGCCGGTGACGGTATGGGTGACGCCGCCTACCTCGGCCAGCGCCTGCCGGCGCGCCACGACCCGGCCGTGAAGACGCTGTCGCTGCGCTTCGAGCAGCCCTTCGGCTGGGCGGCATTCTCGGCCGCCATGGAGCTGCTGATCGGCCTGCGCGGCAAGGATCTGCTGCGCGTGAAGGGTATCGTCAACGTTGAAGGCAAGCCCGTGGTGGTGCAGGGCGTTGGCCACGTCTTCCACCCACCGGTGCCGCTGGACCGCTGGCCCAGCGACGACACCCAGTCGCGCATCGTGTTCATTGCGCGGAACATCGAACCCGCCACGCTGCGCGCCTTGTTCCAGGCCGCCATCGCGCTGCACGGCTAGAGCAAGGCAGTAGCCGGCTACTTCTTGCCGTCGGCCTCGCGCTTCATCGACTCTTCGAGCGCTTTCATCGGGTCGTCCTCATCCGGCGCCGAGGCCGCCGGCTCGCTGCCGGCGGGGGCCGAAGCCGCCGAGGCCGCGGCAGCCTGCGCATCAGCTTCCGCACCCATGCCTTGCAGGATCTGTGTTGCCGACTCGGCGTCCACCGCCACGGGCTTGTCGAGGAACACCGTCACCGTCTGCGGAAAGAAGATGACGATGGCCACCAGCACCAGTTGCATCACCACCCACGGGATGGCGCCCAGGTAGATGTCCTTGGACTCCACCTTGCGCGGCAGCGAGCCGTTCTTGTACAGCGTGTCGGAGATACCGCGCAGGTAGAAGAGGGCAAAGCCGAAGGGCGGGTGCATGAAGCTCGTCTGCATGTTCACGCAGATCATCACGCCGAACCAGACGAGGTCGATACCCAGCTTGTCGGCCACCGGTGCCAGGAAGGGAATGATGATGAAGGCGATCTCGAAGAAGTCGAGAAAGAAGGCCAGGAAGAAGATGAAGATGTTGACGGCGATGAGAAAGCCGAGCTGGCCGCCAGGCAGGCCGGACAGCATGTGTTCGATCCATTTGCCGCCTTCGACACCCTGGAAGACGAGTGAAAACACGCGCGAGCCGATGAGGATGAAGACCACCATCGCCGTGATGCGCATGGTGCCGGTCATCGCTTCCTTGACCAGCGGCCAGGTCAGGCGGCGATGCATGGCGGCCAGCACGAAGGCACCCACGGCGCCCATGGCACCGGCCTCGGTCGGCGTGCACACCGCGGTGGTGACGCCGGGCAGGCCGCCCATGCTGCCCAGCACCAGGAAGATGAGCACGGCCGACGGGATGATGCCGCGCAGGCACTTGCGCCACAGCGCCCAGCCTTGCAGCGTGCGCGCTTCCCGGGGCACGCCGGGCACGTGCTCGGGCTTGAAGCGGCTGAGCAGGAAGGTGTAGAGCGCGAACAGCGCGATCTGCAGCAGCGAAGGGCCCCAGGCGCCCTTGTACATGTCGCCCACCGGCTTGCCGAGTTGGTCGGCCAGCACCACCAGCACCAGCGAAGGCGGCACCAGCTGCGTGATGGTGCCCGAGGCCGCCAGCACGCCCGTGGCATAGCGCATGTTGTAGCCCCAGCGCATCATCACCGGCAGCGAGATCATGGCCATGGCGATGACCTGGCCGGCCACCGTGCCGGTGATGGCGCCGAGGATGAAGCCGACGATGATCACCGAATAACCCAGGCCGCCACGCACGGGGCCGAAGAGCTGGCCCATCGAGTCGAGCATGTCCTCGGCCAGGCCGCACTTCTCAAGGATCGTGCCCATCAGCGTGAAGAAGGGGATGGCCAGCAGAAGGTCGTTGGACAGGATGCCCAGCACGTTCAGCGGGAGATTGCCCATGAACGAGGCCGGGAACCAGCCCTGCGACACGGCGAAGGCACCACAACCCAGGCCCAGCGCGGCGAGCGAGAACGCCACCGGGAAGCCGATGAGCATGATGATGATGAGCCCCACGAACATCAGCGGGGCGAAGCTCTCCATGCTCATGGGCGTCCCCTACGACCCTGGCCACGCAGTGGCCACTTTGTGGCCAGTGTCGGTCCCCCCAAGGGGGCATTCGCCCTCGGCAAAGCCTGCGGGCTCATTGCAGCGGCCTCTCGTAGTGCGTGTCCATCTCGTATTCATGGCGCAGCCAGGCCACGCGCTTGATGAACTCGGACAGGCCCTGCAGCAGCAACAGACCAAAGCCGAGCGGCATGGTCAGCGCCACCGGCCAGCGGATCAGGCCGCCAGCGCTCTGCGACATCTCACCGCTGTGCCACTTGTCCAGGAACAGCGGCCACGAGTAATAGATCATCACCAGCATCACGGGCATCAGGAAGACGACCAGCCCGAAGAGGTCGACGTAGACCTTGCCCTGCGTGCTGTAGCGCGCGTAGGCCAGGTCCACGCGCACATGCTCGTTGACGCGCAGTACCTGCGAGGCGCCGAACATCACCGCGGCAGCGAACATGTACCACTGGATCTCAAGCCAGGCATTGCTGCCGATGCTGAAGCCGTAACGCACCAGCGCATTGCTGGCACTGATGAAGCACGACAGCAGCACCGCCCACTTGGCAACGCCACCGAAGGCGTCGTTGAGCTTGTCGATGCCGTGGGCCAGGGGCAGCAACGCCTTCATCGCGGCCGCCCCTGACGGAAGTGATTCATGGCTGTGCGCATCGCAACACTCCTTGCGGCCGAGCGGCCCGGAACTGCAAAGGACTATAGGGAGCGTTGGCTGAAAAACGCCTGAGTTCCGGGCCTGCCTGGGGAAAACCCCGGCGGTGCCGATTGCCGCTACAGCGCTGCGGCGGCCATGAACAGGCGCGTGGAGCGCGCGCCCGAGCGGCAGAAGGCCAGCAGCGGCCGCGGCAGTTCGCGCAGCAGCGCGGCAAAGGCGGCGATTTCTTCCGGCGATTGGTAGCCGCCGTCCACCGGCAGGAAGCGGTATTCCAGGCCGGCGGCGCGCGCGGCCGCTTCCATCTGTGCGTTGGTCGGCTGGTCGGGGTCGTGCTCGAAGTCGGG
>JANNFE010000008.1:0-14837 GCA_031379415.1 Betaproteobacteria bacterium
TGGAACCAGCCGCCTTCGAAGGCCTTGGCGGTGGCCGCCGGGTTCTTGAGGTAGCCCTTCATCACGATGTTGCCGCGGAACATGATCTCGCCCATGGTCAGTCCGTCGGCGGGTGTCTCGGCGAGTGTTTCGGGGTCGAGCACGGTCATGCCCTCCTGCAGCATGTAGCGCACGCCCTGGCGGCCGTTCAGTCGCGTCTGCTCCGACAGGCTCTGCGCGGCCCAGCTGTCGCGCTTCACGGCCACGCTGGCCGGCCCGTAGACCTCGGTCAGGCCGTAGACATGGGTGATGTCGAAACCGATCTTCGCCATGCCTTCGATCATCGCCGCCGGCGGCGCGGCGCCGGCCACCATGCCACGCACTTTCTGGGTCAGGCCGGCGCGCAGTTCGGCCGGCGCATTGATGATCAGGCTGTGCACGATGGGCGCGGCGCAGTAGTGGTCGACGCCGTGTTCGCGCATGGCGTCGAGGATGGCCTGGGCCTCCACCCTGCGCAGGCAGACATGCGTGCCGCCGAGCATGGCCACGGTCCACGGGAAGCACCAGCCGTTGCAGTGGAACATCGGCAGTGTCCACAGGTAGCGCGGGAAGTGCGGCATGGTCCAGGTGCTGGCGTTGCACACCGCATTGAGGTAGGCGCCGCGGTGGTGGGTGACCACGCCCTTGGGGTCACCGGTGGTGCCGCTGGTGTAGCTCACGGCGATGGCGTCCCATTCGTCGGCCGGGCCGTCCAGGCGCGCCAGCGGGGCGTGCGCGGCGAGCAGCGCTTCGTACTCGTGCGCGCCCAGCATCGCGCCGGGGCCGGTGTATTCGCTGTCGGCCACCGTCACCACCACCGGCTCGCGACCGAAGTCTTCCTTCAGGATGGCCAGGGCGGGCGCCATCAGGCTGGCGAACTCGCGGTCGGTGATGAGCACCGCGGCTTCGCAGTGGTTCATCTGCCAGGCCAGCAGCGGCGCGTCCAGCCGTGTATTCAGGGTGTTGAGCACGGCGTTCAGCGCCGGCACGGCGTAGTGCGCTTCCACCATCTCGGGTGTGTTGGGCAGCATCACGCTGACCGTGCTGCCGCGGCCGACGCCGAAGCTGCGCAAGGCCGCCGCCAGCCGCGCCGAACGCTCGCGCACCTGGGCCCAGTTCAGGCGCCGCGCACCGTGCACCACGGCCGGTAGGTCGCCGAAGACCTCGGCACTGCGCTCGACGAAGCTCACGGGCGACAGCGCCACGTGGTTGGCGGCCTGACGGTCCAGGTGCTGGTCGTAGATGCTCATGGTGGCCTGGCGCGGGAGTGTCCGGCCATGTTACGCGCCACCATGGCGCACGCCTTACGTCGGCGGCATGCCTTCCACGGCGATCAGGCTGCCGGTGGACGCGGCCTGGCGGATGGGGATGAGCCTTTGATACTCGGGCGATTGATAGAAGGCCTTCAGGTGCGCCATGTCGGGGAACTCCAGGATCACCTGGCGCTGCGGCGAACGCTGCCCTTCCAGCACCTCCACCGCACCGCCGCGCACCAGGTAGCGGCCGCCGTGCGCCGCAATGATCGCCGGCACCTGCTGACGGTAAGCCTCGTAGGTGGCGGTGTCGGTGACGTTCACGTCGGCGTGGATGTAGGCAGGCATGGGGGTCATCGCAGGGTTTCAGGAAGTCGGGGGCGGCAGGCCGCGCAGGAAATCGATGAGCAGGTGGTTCACCTCGTCCGGCCGTTCGCGCTGCACCCAGTGGCCGGCGCCTTGCAGCAGGTGGCTGCCGCGCAGGCCGGGCAGCGTGCGGTGGAAGCGGGCCATGGCGGCGCGCGAGGCCGGCCATTGCAGCACGTCGTCGCGGCTGCCGCCGATGAACAGCGAGGGCTGGCGGACCGGCAGGCCGCGCCAGGGTGCCATCAGCTCCCAGCTCGCGCGCACGGCGCGGTACCAGTTCAACCCGCCGCGGAAGCCGGTGCGCTGGAACTCGGCGACGGCGTAGGCCAGGTCGTGTGCATGCACCCAGGCCGGCAACGCGGCCGGGTCTTCGGTGTGGTGCAGGAAGCCGGTGCCCGGTTCCAGCAGGCCTGCCACACCACCGGTACCGTCGCCCGACAGGCTGTAGGTCAGGCGGCGCAGCGTGGCGGCCACGTCGGCCTGCAGTTCGGCCTCGGCCACGCCGGGCGCCTGGAAGTACTGCATGTAGAAGTTGTGGATGTCCTGCTGCTCAAGCGCAGTGAACAGGTCCACCGCTGCGGGCGGCGAGTAGGGCACGCTCAGGCCGGCGACGGCGCGGAACAGGTCGGGCCGCAGCAGTGCCGCGGCCCAGGCGGCGGGGGCGCCCCAGTCGTGGCCCACCACCACGGCTTGCGTCTCGCCCAGGGCCTGCACCAGGCCCACCAGGTCGCCCACCTGGTGCAGCATCGTGTACTGCGCCGGGTTGGCCGGCGCGTCGGTGCCGCCATAGCCGCGCATGTCGGGCGCGGCGGCACGAAAGCCCGCCGAGGCCAGTGCGGCCATCTGCGCGCGCCATGAGCACCACAGCTCGGGGAAGCCGTGGCACAGCAGCACCAGCGGGCCCTGGCCCTGGGTGGCCACCTGCATGCGCAGCGAGCCCAGGTGTAAGGACTGCACGGCAGGGCCGGCGGGCAGGTCCATGCTCACCGGCTCGTCGCCTTCAGGCCCGGACCGCGGCCAGCGCCTGGTCAATGTCCCACAGGATGTCGTCGATGTGCTCCAGCCCCACCGAGATGCGCACCATGTCGGGCGGCACGCCGGCGGCGAGTTGCTGCGCCTCGTCCAGCTGCCGGTGCGTGGTGCTGGCCGGGTGGCTGATGAGCGTGCGCGTGTCGCCGATGTTGACGAGGTGGCTCATGAACTGCGCGCTCTCGATGAACTTCACGCCCGCCGCCACGCCGCCCTTCAAGCCAAACGCCAGCAGGCCGCTGGCACCGCGCATCTGGCGCATCAGCAGCGCGTGCTGCGGGTGGTCGGCCAGGCCGGGGTAGTTCACCCAGCTCACCGCCGGATGTGAGCGCAGGAACTCGGCCACGTTCAGCGCGTTGCTGCAGTGGCGCTCCATGCGCAGCGGCAGCGTTTCCACGCCCTGCAGGATCTGCCAGGCACTCATCGGCGACAACGCAGCGCCGAACACGCGCAGCGTCTCCATGCGGCAGCGCATGGTGTAGCCGAAGTTGCCGAAGGTCTCGTAGAACCTCACGCCGTGATACCCCGGCGAAGGCTCGGTCATGCCGGGGAACTTGCCGTTGTCCCAGGGGAAGCGGCCACTTTCGACGATGACGCCGCCCAGCGTGGTGCCGTGGCCGGCCAGGTACTTGGTGGCGCTGTGCACCACGATGTCGGCGCCATGCGCCAGCGGGTTGCACAGGAAGGGGCTGGGCACGGTGTTGTCGACGATGAGCGGCACGCCGTGCGCGTGCGCCACTTCAGCGATGGCCGCGATGTCCAGCACCACCAGGCTGGGGTTGCCGAGTGTTTCCGCAAACACCGCGCGCGTGTTTGAGCGCATGGCGGCGGCAAAGGCTTCGGGCCGGTTGGCATCGACGAAGCTCGTTTCGATGCCGAACTTCTTCAGGTTGACCGCCAGCATGGTGACGCTGCCGCCATACAGCGCACCCGCGGCCACGACATGGTCGCCGGCCTGCAGCAACGTCATCAGCGCCATGGCCTCGGCCGCCATGCCGCTGGCACTGGCCACCGCGGCGCGGCCGTTCTCCAGCGCTGCCACGCGCTCTTCCAGCGCCGCCACGGTGGGGTTGGACAGGCGCGAGTAGACGTTGCCGAAGGTCTGCAGGTTGAAGAGGCTGGCGGCGTGGTCGGCGCTGTCGAAGACGAAGCTGGTCGTCTGGTAGATCGGCAGCGCGCGGGCGCCGGTGGCGGCGTCGGGGATCTGGCCGGCGTGGATGGCCAGGGTCTCGGGCTGGAAGACGTGGTCGGGCATGGCGCGCAGCATAGTGCCCCGCGGCCCTGTGCCTGCCCCGCGGCTTCAGGCGCCGCCACCGGCCCGCTGCCGCAGCGAAAGCGCCAGCCGTGCGAAGAGGCGCTGCACGAAGACCTCGTCCGGCGCCTGGGCTGCCGCCGAGCGCGCCGCGGCCGCCCAGCGCGCGAGCGTGTGGCCGTCGGTCGCCACGGCTTCGAGCGCCAGCAGCAGCTCGGCCGGCTCGCGGCTGGCCAGGCCGCAGCCCAGCTGCGACAGCAGGCGCGCGCTGGCGTCTTCGTGCATGCGCCAGTCGAAGGTCAGCACCGGCGTGCCGGCGGCCAGGGCCTCGCTCAGGGTCTGCGGGCTGGCCTGCAGCAGCGCCAGGTCGGCCGCGGCGAACTGGCCCGGCAGGTCGGACCCTTCATCCAGGGCGCGAACTTCCAGTCGGCGCAGTTCACCACCCAAGGCTTGAACACTGCGGCGCAAGGCCAGCCCAGGGCCGCACAGCACATCCACGCTCAGGCGGCTGGCCGCCGGGCGCGTGTCGAGCTGGCGCAGCAACTGAACCAGGCGCAGGCCGCTGCGGCCCCGGGCCACGGCGACGACGCGCAGCCGCGGCGCGGCCGGGCCGCGGACCCAGCCCGCCGCAGGCCGGCGGCAGGGCAGCAAGGTGTTGAGCGTGAGCGCCGCGGCCGGTACGCCCAGTTCCAGCGCGCGCACCGCGGCGCCCGGGCTGGACACGACGACGTGGTCGGCCCTACCGAACCAGGCGGCATGGGCTGCGTAGTCGGTCACCACGATGGCCGTGCGCGGCGGCCGGGCAAGGCTGGCCGCCAGCGCCTGCAGGCACTGCGCGGCGCTGGCATGCACGGCCACCAGCAGGTCGGGCTCGCTCGGCAACTGGCCGCGCAACCCACGCAAGGCCAGCGGGCGCAGCAGCACGGCGCAGGCGGCCACCATCCAGGGCCGGTCGGTGGCAGCGTGCAGCAGGCGCGCGACCCAGGCCGGCATGGGCCAGCGGCCGCCACCGAACAGGTCCGTGCGCGTCTGTGCCACACCGGGGCCGTAGACGCCGTGCACCAGCGCCATGAGCGCCGCCGCCACACCGTGATGGTCGCCGCCAGCGCCGAGGTAGACCACGCGCAAGGGCCGCGCGGCCACGCGCGCTGTCGGCGTTGCCACGGCAGCGGGTTCCGAGGGGTGAACGCAAGGCGGGCTGGTGGCGAACATCGAAGGGTTGGGGCTCCGGGCAAGGTGTCGCACGGGCCTGCAAGCCGCTGCGCTGGGTCCGGAGTGTCGGAACAGCCCGCGGCCCTGTCGCGTGCGCAGGCCACGGCCGCGGTGTGAAAACTACCTTGCGCGCGGCGCCGGCCCCATGCCAGGCGCGGCGCTCAGCCTTTCAGACCGGCCGCCGCGCGCTGATCACGCGCGTGTTCACGCCCACCCAGTTCAGCCCGCCGAAGAGGCGCGCGTGTTCGATCTTCACGCAGCGGTCCATCACACTGTCCAGCCCGGCGGCGCGCGCGATGGCATCGGCCTCGGCGTTCATCACGCCCAGCTGCTGCCACAGGCATTTGGCACCGATGGCCACGGCGCTGGCGGCAATGGGCGGCAGGTCGGCCGGCTTGCGGAAGACGTCGACCATGTCGACGGGAAACGGAATGTCCTCCAGCCTTGCATAACAGTGCTCGCCCAGGATGCTGTCGTAGCGCGGGTTGACCGGCACGATGCGATAGCCGTGCTGCTGCACATACTTGGCGACGAAGAAACTCGGCCGGTGCCATTCCGCTGAAAGCCCGACGATGGCAATGGTGTGGTTGCCCTTGAGGATGCGGCGCAGGGAGGCGATGTCGTCGGCCATGCGGCCATCGTAGCGGCTCGGCGCCGGGGCCATCCCCGATAGGCAGCCCCACCCTGCGCCGCTATCGTGCGCCGCATTCGATGCCCCCTCGCGGAGACTCTTCATGCGCAGAACCTTCCTGGCCCTGGCTGCCGGCCTGCTCTTTGCCGGCGCGGTACAGGCCGGCACCGTCACCGTCGTCACCTCGTTTCCGAAGGAACTGACGCAGGCCTACAAGAGCGCCTTCGAAAAGGCCCACCCCGGCATCAAGCTGGAGATCCTGAACAAGAACACGGTGCAGGGCATCGCCTACGTGCGCGAGCTGCCGGTGGGCCAGCGGCCCGAGATCTTCTGGGCCAGCGCGCCCGACGCCTTCGAGGTGCTGGCCGGCCAGAAGCTGCTGGACAACGTGGCCGAGCTGGCCAACAAGGCCGCGCCGGCCAAGGTGGGCGCCTACCCCATCAACGACCCGCAAGGCATGTACCTCGGCCAGGCGCTGGCCGGCTACGGGCTGATGTGGAACACGCGCTACATGGCGGCCAACAAGCTGCCGCCGCCGAAGCAGTGGGCCGACCTCATCAAGCCCGTGTATTTCGGCCATGTCGCGATGAGCTCGCCTTCGCGTTCGGGCACCACGCACCTGACGGTGGAAACGATGCTGCAGGGCGAAGGCTGGGACAGGGGCTGGTCGCAGCTGCTGCAGATTGCCGGCAACAGCGCGGCCATCACCGAGCGCAGCTTCGGCGTGCCCGACGGCGTGAACAACGGCCAGTTCGGCATCGGCCTCGTGATCGACTTCTTCGGCCTGGCCGGCAAGTACAGCGGCTTCCCGGTGGACTTCGTCTATCCCGATGTGACGGCGGTGGTGCCGGCCAACATCGCGCTGGTGGCCGGCAGCAAGAACGCGGCCGAGGCGAAACAGTTCATTCGCTACACGCTCAGCACCGAAGGCCAGCAGCTGCTGATGGACCCGAAGATCTCGCGACTGCCCATCCTGCCGCTGGACCAGCTGAAGGCGCCCGCCGGCTACCCGAATGCCTTCGAAATCGCCAAGCGTGCCAAGGTGCAGTTCGACAGCGATCTTTCTGAGACGCGCTACAACGTGGTGTCGGCGATGTTCGACCAGACCATCACCTTCCGCCTGAAGGAACTGCAAGCGGCCACCAAGGCCATCCACGAGGCCGAGGCCGCGCTGGCGAAGAAGCCCAACGCCGCCGCCACGGCGCTGGTGAAGCAGGCGCGTGACCTGGCCTTCGCGCCGGTGGTGGGCGTCACGCTGGCCGGCAACAAGGACTTCCTCAAGCTCTTCACCGCGAACAAAAAGGACGCCGAGGTCAACAAGCAGCTGACAGGCCTGGAAGACCGCTGGAACAGTGCCGCCAAAGACCACTACGCGAAGGCGAAGACCCTCGCTGAACAGGCGCTGGCGCAGCAAGCCCGCTGAGCGCTGCGCGATGAGTCTTGCTGCGGGCGCGGCCGCGCCGCCGAGCCTGCGCGGGCGTGGCCACGGTGGTGCCTGGCTGGCCGGTGCGCTGGTGCTGGCCTTCCTGCTGCTGTTCTTCGTGCTGCCGGTGGCGCGGGTCTTCATCACGGCCTTCCTGGACGGCGACGGCA
This sequence comes from Betaproteobacteria bacterium, assembly GCA_031379415.1. Lineage (GTDB taxonomy): Bacteria > Pseudomonadota > Gammaproteobacteria > Burkholderiales > Burkholderiaceae_C > Rubrivivax. The sequence continues at coordinate 7,355 of JANNFE010000008.1, forward strand.
GCTTCACGCTCGGCCACTTCAGCGCTTTCTTCGGCCAGGGGTTGATGCGCGAGGCGTTTTTCAACAGCCTCTACGTGGCCGTGATGTCGGCCGTGTTCGCGGCGCTGATCGCGGTGCCACTGGCCTACTTCACGGTGCGCTTCGAATTCCGCGGCGCCATCCTCATCCAGACCCTGGGCGTGCTGCCGCTCATCATGCCGCCCTTCGTGGGTGCGGTGGCGCTGCAACTCATCTTCGGCCGCAGCGGCAGCGTCAACCTGCTGCTGCAACAGCACCTCGGCTTCACCCTGCCCATCATGGACGGCCTGAACGGCGTCATCTTCGTCGAGTCCATCCACTACTTCCCCTTCATCCTGATGAACCTGACGGTGGCGCTGCGCAACATCGACGGCGCCATGGAAGAAGCGGCCATGAACCTGGGCTGCACCGGCTGGCGGCTGTTCAGGCGCGTCATCTTCCCGCTGGCAGCACCCGGCTTCGTGGCCGGCGCCTCGCTGGTGTTCGTGAAGGTCTTCGACGACCTGGGCACGCCGCTGGTGATGGGCCAGACCAACCTGCTGGCGCCGCAGGCCTACCTGCGCATCACGCAGGTGGGGCTGGAAGACCCGCTCGGCTACGTCATCAGCGTCATCATGATCGGCTTCTCGATTGCCGCCATGGCGCTGAGTGCACGCGCGCTGAAGGGCCGCGACTACAGCACGCTGCAGAAGGGTGGCGGCAGCCTGCAGCGGCGGCGGCTGTCGCGCCGTGGCTCCTGGCTGGCCACTGCGTGGATCAGCTTCATCCTGCTGCTGACGCTGTCGCCGCACATCGGCGTGCTGCTGCTCAGCTTCGCGCGGGTGTGGAGCTTCGCGCCGCTGCCCGACGCCTATACCCTCGCCCACTACGCCACGGTGTTCCAGGACAGCAGCGGCATGGTGCGCAACACGCTGCTCTACTGCGGCCTGGCCGCGACGCTGGACGTGGGCTTGGGTGTGACCATCGCCTACCTGATCCTGCGCACCCAGCTGCCGGCGCGGCAGTGGCTGGACTGGATCGCCACGGCGTCGCTGGCCGTGCCGGGCATCGTGCTGGCCATCGGCTACCTGCGCTTGTTCAAGGGTGTCACGCTGCCGGGCACCGAAGTGCTGCTGACGAGCACCTGGGTCATGATCATGCTGGCCTACGCCGTGCGCCGCCTGCCCTATGCGCTGCGCAGCTGCGTGGCGGCGCTGCAGCAGGTGCACGTGAGCCTGGAAGAAGCGGCCGAAAGCCTGGGCGCGACGCCGTTGCGCACCGTCCGCCGCGTGGTGGTGCCGCTGATGGCCGGCGGCATCCTGGCCGGCTTCGTCACCAGCTTCATCACCGCGGCGGTGGAACTGTCGGCGACCATCCTGCTGGTCTCGGCCGACTCCATGGCACCCATGAGCTATGGCATCTACCTCTACATGCAAAGCGTGGCCGGCCGCGGCCCGGGCGCCGCTTTGGGCGTGCTGGCCATTGCGGTGGTGGCGCTGGGCACCTGGCTGTCGCACGTCGTCGCTGAACGCAGTGACAGCCGCCTTCAGTCCGCAAACCAGGCCGCAAACCAGGCCGCAAAGGGAAGCGCATGAAGAAGGTCAGCGTGACATGCCGCAACGTGCGGCTGGCTTACGGCAAGACCGAGGTGCTGAAGGACGTGAGCCTCAACATCGAGGCCGGCGAGTTCTTCGCACTGCTGGGCCCTTCCGGCTCGGGCAAGAGCACGCTGCTGCGGCTCATCGCCGGCTTCAACCGCCAGCAGCACGGCCAGGTGCTGGTGGACGGCCAGGACATCGGCCACCTGCCACCGTGGCAACGCCACGTCGGCATGGTGTTCCAGAACTACGCGCTGTGGCCGCACCTGACGGTGTGGGACAACGTGGCCTTCGGGCTCGTCGAACGCAAGGTCGACAAGGCCACGCTGAAGGCCAGGGTGGGCGCAGCGCTCGAACTGGTGGGCCTGTCGGCCTACGGGCCGCGGCGGCCCAGCCAGCTCAGCGGCGGCCAGCAGCAACGCGTGGCGCTGGCGCGCACCATCGTCATCGAGCCGCAGGTGCTGCTGCTGGACGAGCCGCTGTCCAACCTGGACAAGACGCTGCGTGTGCAGATGCGCCAGGAACTGCTGGCGCTGCAGCGCCGGCTGGGCCTGACGACGATCTTCGTCACGCATGACCAGGAAGAAGCCATGAGCACGGCCGACCGCATGGCCGTGCTGGACCAGGGCGTGGTGCAGCAGGTGGGCACGCCAACGGCTCTTTACGACTTTCCGGCCAACACCTTCGTGGCCGGCTTCGTCGGCACCATGAACCTGCTGCCGGCCCGCGTGCGCGGGCGCGATGGCGGCACGCTGGTGCTCGACGTCGACGGCGTGGGCGAGTTCCGCTTCCCGGCAGACGCCGCGCCAGCCGGCGATGCCTTGACCATCAGCTTCCGACCGCATTCGCTGCGTGTCGATGCGCGCGCCGCTGCGCCCGGGCCGCAGGATCTCTGGATGACCGGCACGGTGGAGGCCAGCGAATTCCTGGGCGAGTTCACGCGCTACCGCGTGCAGGTGGGACCGCACAGCCTGGTGGTGGACCAGCCGCACCGCGTCGGGCTGGGCCGCCTTCCGGCAGGCGCGGCCATGCGCCTGGGCCTGGAGCCGGCGCAGGCGCGGCTGCTGCCGCGCTGAACACGGCCTACCATGGTCGATGTTCCAGACGCTGCACCCACCCCGTGACCTTCGACCTCTGGCCCGCCTGCGGCTACGCCCTGCTTGAGCGCAACGCCCAGGGCTGGCTGGTGCCGACACCGGCCTGGCTGTCGGCCTGGCTGGCCCGCCCTGAACTGGCGCTGCTGCCCGAGTCCTGCCGCGCCGAAATCAAGCTGCACGAAGCCCTGGCCCAGGACCCGCTGCGGCCCGTGTCCGCGCGCCAACTGCAGGCCCTGGCCGACGCCGACGCGCGCGACAACTACGGCCACTTCATCGCCTTGCGCGACGCGCTGCGCGCCGCCGGCACGCTGGAAGCGTGGTTGCTGGTGCTGTGGCGCGGCGGGCGCATCACGGTGCCGCCGCTGTTCATCGACCTCGTCGTGCAGGCTGTCGTGCGCGGTTTGCTGGAAGGTGGCGACGATGCCTACGAGGCGCGCGCCGCCGAACTGCTGTTCCGCCCGCAACGGCTGGCCACGCACGAAGGCCGGCTGCTCGCGGGCGACCGCGAGACGCTGGACCTGCAGCGCGAAACGCATGGCTTCGGCGATATCGGCCGCCTGCTGGCGCAGGCCCAGCAGCCGGTGAAGACGACGCGCATGCAGGTGCTGCAGCCGGCCACGGTCGATGCCTACTGGGCCGAAGCCGCGCGCCCGGCCGGCCGCCACGCCTTTCTGCTCGACCTCACGCACGACATCAGGCAGGCGCTCGGCCATGGCCTCGAATTCCATCTGACAGCGGCGAACTCGGGGCTGAAAGCGCTGTGTGCCGTGCTCCAGCGCTGGGTGGCGCACATGCTGGGCGTGAGCGTGCGCATCCAGCCGATGCAGCGCATCGACGACCCGCAGTGGCGCTGGCACATCGGCCTGGACGCGCAGGCCAGTGCGTTGCTGGACGAGCTCTACGAGGGCCGCGCCGTCGAGCCGGAACGCCTGGCGCAGCTGGTGAGCCTGTTCCGCCTGGACTTCGAGGATGCGGCCGAAATGCGCGCCGATGTCGCGGGCCGGCCCGTCTACCTGGGCCTGGCCGCGGATGCCAGCCAGATCCTGCGCCTGAAGCCGCACAACCTGCTGCTGAACCTGCCGCTCGCGCGGGCGGTCTGAGGCCGCTGCTACACTGCCGCCCGTCAGGAGAGAGCCCTTTCGCGAGGGCCGCCGAAGGCGCAGAGGCACGGTCAAACGTGCGTTCGAACGCTCAGGCAAAAGGACTGACTTACCCACCTCACTGGAGAGAGGCCGCTGCTGGCAGGCGGCCCACCGAAGGGGCAAGGCGCGCCGATCCTGCCAAGGACGAGGGCGCGCCGAATCTCTCAGGTAGAGCGGACAGCGAGGGCCCGGCACACCGCTCGCGGTGTTTGCATCGTCGCCCTCGAAAGACTCCGCCATGGCTGACCCCGCATTGCTCCAGAGCCCCTTGCACGCCCTGCACCTGCGCCTGGGCGCGCGCATGGTGCCCTTCGCCGGCTACGCCATGCCGGTGCAGTACACGAGCGGCGTGATGGCCGAGCACAAGCAGTGCCGCGAAGCGGCGGCGCTCTTCGACGTGTCGCACATGGGCCAGGTCAAGCTCTTCGGCGCCGATGCGGCGGCGGCACTGGAGACCCTGGTGCCCGTCGATGTCATCGACCTCGCCGCCGGCAAGCAGCGCTACGCCTTCTTCACCAATGCCAGCGGGGGCCTGCTCGACGACCTGATGGTGGCGCGCCCGACGGCGGATGCCACGGCCACGTTTGGTGACCTGTTCCTGGTGGTCAACGCCGGCTGCAAGGACGCCGACGTGCGCCACATGCAGACCCACATCGGGCACCGCTGCACCGTGGTTGCGGCGCCAGAACGTGCGCTGCTGGCGCTGCAGGGGCCGCAGGCGGTGAATGCGCTGGCGCGGCTGAATGCCGGTGTCGCGGCGATGAGCTTCATGCAGGTGGGCGTGTTCGACCTGATGGGCACGGCCTGCTTCGTCTCGCGCTCGGGTTACACCGGCGAAGACGGCTTCGAGATCTCGGTGCCCGCCGCGCAGGCCATCACGCTGGCAGAGGCCTTGCTGGCCCAGCCCGAGGTCCAGCCTGCCGGCCTGGGTGCGCGCGACACGCTGCGGCTGGAAGCCGGCCTGTGCCTGTACGGCCACGACATCGGCGAGACCACCAGCCCGGTGGAAGCCGGCCTCACCTGGGCCATCCAGAAGGTGCGGCGCCCTGGCGGCGCGCGTGCCGGCGGCTACCCCGGCGCGGCGGCCATCGAAGGCCACCTGGCCGGCGGTGCGCCGAGCAAACGCGTCGGCCTCGTCGGCCTGGAGCGCGTGCCGGTGCGCGAAGGCACCGTGCTCTTCGACGCCCAGGGCCACAAGCTCGGCATCGTGACCAGCGGCACGCTGGCACCCACCGTCAACCAGCCCATCGCCATGGCCTACCTGCCGCTGAACCACGCGCTGCCACAGCACGAGGTCTACGCCGAAGTTCGCGGCAAGCGCCTGCCGATGCGTGTTTCGCCCATGCCTTTCACCCCCCATCGCTACCGGCGCTGAAGGCGCCGCCTCTCCAATCACAGCGCTAAGCACAGGAGCCCCGCATGACCACCATGTACACCCCCGACCACGAGTGGATCAACATCGAGGACCACGAGGCCGCCGTCGTCGGCATCACGCACCACGCGCAGGACGCTTTAGGTGACGTGGTCTTCGTCGACCTGCCCGAGGTGGGACGCGTCTACAACAAGGGGGAAGTGGCCGGCGTCGTCGAATCGGTGAAGGCCGCGGCCGACCTCTACATGCCCGTCACCGGCGAGGTGGTGGAAGTGAACCAGGCGCTGAAGGACGACCCCTCGCTGGCCAACACCGACCCGCTGGGCAACGGCTGGTTCTTCAAGGTGCACATCACCAAGATGGAAGAGTTCGACCAGCTGATGGACCCGCCGGGCTACGACGCGCTGCTCAAGACCCTTTGACTTTCTGACCCTATTTGACCGGACCCCTGCCATGTTGATGTCTGCGCTGAAGCCACTGGGCGAGCTGGAAAACAGCACCGAATTCGCCGCCCGCCACATCGGGCCTTACCTGGACGATGAGCGGCACATGTTGTCGGTGATCGGCGCCGAAATTCCCAACTTCACGCGCCGTGCGCTGATCGAGGCCATCGTGCCGCGCAGCATCGCGCGCAGCAAGCCCATGGCGCTGCCCGCGCCGCTGACCGAAGCCGCTGCGCTGGCGGAGTTGAAGGCGCTGGCGTCGAAGAACCAGGTGCTGAAGAGCTTCATCGGCATGGGTTACCACGGCACGCACACGCCGGGCGTCATCCTGCGCAACATCCTGGAGAACCCGGCCTGGTACACCGCCTACACGCCCTACCAGGCCGAGATCAGCCAGGGCCGCATGGAAGCGCTGGTGAACTTCCAGACCATGGTCTGCGATCTCACCGGCATGGCCATCGCCAACGCGTCGATGCTCGACGAGGCAACGGCCGCGGCCGAGGCCATGACGCTGGCCAAGCGCAGCGTGAAGTCGAAGTCCGACACCTTCGTGGTGGCTGGCGACTGCCATCCGCAGACCATCGAGGTCATCCAGACGCGCGCCGAACCTCTGGGCCTGAAGGTGGTGCTGGCCAATTCGGCCGAGGAGTGGGACCGCCTGATTGCCGGCGGCGACTACTTCGCCGTGCTGGTGCAGATGCCCACCACCGACGGCAGCATCCACGACGTGCGCGAAGACGCCGCGCGCATCCACGCCCACCAGGCGGCCTTCATCGTCGCCGCCGACCTGCTGGCGCTGACGCTGATCACGCCGCCCGGCGAGCTGGGCGCCGACATCGCGCTCGGCAACACGCAGCGCTTCGGCGTGCCGATGGGCGGCGGCGGCCCGCACGCTGCCTACCTGGCCTGCCGCGACGAGTACAAGCGCGCCCTGCCCGGCCGCCTGGTGGGCGTGAGCGTGGACAGCCACGGCCACCCGGCCTACCGGCTGGCGCTGCAGACGCGTGAACAGCACATCCGCCGCGAGAAGGCCACCTCCAACATCTGCACGGCGCAGGTGCTGCTGGCCGTCATCGCCAGCATGTACGCGGTCTACCACGGGCCCGCGGGGCTGAAGCGCATTGCGCAGCGCGTGGCCAGCTACACCGCCATCCTGGCAACCGGCTTGCGCGAGATGGGTGTGGCGGTGCGCAGCCAGACGGCCTTCGACGCCATCGTCATCGACACCGGCGCGGCCACGGCACAGATCGCCGCACGCGCCGTGGCTGCCGGCATGAACCTGCGCCGCTTCCGCGAGTGGGGCGACACGATGCTGGGCATCGCGCTGGACGAAACCACCACGCGCGACGACATCAGCGCGCTGTGGCAACTCTTCGCCAAGGCGGGTCAGCCCGTGCCCGCCATGGCAGCTTTCGAACGCGGCATCGAGCCGATGATCCCCGAGGCGCTGCGCCGCAGCAGCCCTTTCCTCACGCACCCGGTGTTCAACACCCACCACAGCGAAACCGAGATGCTGCGCTACATCCGCAGCCTGTCGGACAAGGACCTCGCGCTCGACCGCAGCATGATCCCGCTGGGCAGTTGCACCATGAAGCTCAACGCCACCAGCGAGATGATCCCCATCACTTGGCCGGAGTTCGCGCAGGTGCACCCGTTTGCGCCGCGCGAGCAGCTGGCCGGCACCTGGGCGCTTAACGACCAGCTCTGCGCCTGGCTCAGCCAGGCCACGGGTTATGCCGGGGTCAGTCTGCAACCCAACGCGGGCAGCCAGGGTGAATACGCCGGGCTGCTGGTCATCCGCGCGTACCACGCCTCACGCGGCGAGGGCCACCGC
>JANNFE010000017.1:0-6030 GCA_031379415.1 Betaproteobacteria bacterium
CAGCTGTGGGACCGGCTGCAGAAGGAACTGCAGAGCAACGTGGCGCTGCGCGTCAAGGAATCGGCCGAAGACGGCATCTTCGAAGTGAGTGGCCGCGGTGAACTGCACCTCACCATCCTGCTGGAGAACATGCGCCGTGAAGGCTACGAGCTCGCCGTGGGCAAGCCGCGCGTGGTGTTTCATGAGGTGAACGGCGAGCGCCACGAACCCATCGAGATGGTCACCGTCGACATCGAAGACCAGCACCAGGGTGGCGTGATGCAGGCCCTGGGCGAGCGCAAGGCCGAACTGGCGAACATGGAAACCGACGGTCGCGGCCGCGTGCGCCTGGAGTACCGCATTCCGGCGCGCGGCCTCATCGGCTTTTCCAACGAGTTCATGAACCTCACGCGCGGCACCGGCCTCATCAGCAACATCTTCGACGGCTACGAGTCCTACAAGGGCGAGATCGCCGGCCGCAAGAACGGCGTGCTGATCAGCATGGACGCGGGCGAGATCTTCACCTACGCCCTGGGCAAGCTCGACGACCGCGGCAGGATGTTCGTGAAGCCTGGTGACCCGGTCTACGAAGGCCTGATCGTCGGCATCCACTCGCGCGACAACGACCTCGTGGTCAACGCCACGCGCCAGAAGCAGCTGACCAACTTCCGCGTCAGCGGCAAGGAAGACGCGATCAAGATCACACCGCCCATCGACCTGACGCTCGAATACGCGGTGGAGTTCATCGCCGACGACGAGCTGGTCGAGATCACGCCCAAGAGCATCCGCGTGCGCAAGCGGTTCCTTACCGAACACGAACGCAAACGCCAGGGCCGCCCGGCCAGCTCCTGAGGCCCCGCTGCTCATGCGCATGACGCACCGCCACGCGGTGTGGGCGATGGTGGCTGCGGCGCTGATGTGGAGCATCGCCGGCGTGGTGTCGCGCTGGCTGGACAGCGCACGCGGCTTCGAGATCACCTTCTGGCGCAGCGCCTTCAACGCGCTGGCGCTGGTGGTCTTGCTCACCTGGCTGAAGGGCGCTGGCCCGTTGTGGGCAACGCTGCGCCAGGGCGGGCGCGCGTTGTGGCTGTCGGCTGTGTGCTGGGCCGTGATGTACACGGCTTTCATGATTGCGCTCACGCTCACCACGGTGGCCAACGTGCTGGTGACGATGGCCATCGGACCGCTGCTCACCGCGCTGCTGGCGCGCGCCGTGCTGGGCCATCGCCTGGCGATGGGCACCTGGGGCGCCATCGCGCTGGCCGGCGTGGGCATCGCGTGGATGTACGGGCACGAGGTCAGCGCGGGTGACCCGCGCCACCTGCTGGGCATGGGTGTGGCGCTGGCTGTGCCGGTGGCCGCGGCCATCAACTGGACGCTGCTGCAACACCTGAAGAGCCAGGAAAGCCCGCCCGACATGTTGAGCGCGGTGCTCATCGGCGCGCTGCTCTCGGCGGCCGTGACCTTGCCCCTGGCCTGGCCCCTGGCGGCCTCGCCACACGACATCTCGCTGCTGGCCTTGCTGGGCGTGGTGCAGCTGGCCATACCCTGCCTGATCGCGGTGCAGGTGGCGCGTGTGCTGCCGGGGCCCGAGATTTCGCTGCTGGGGCTGCTGGAGGTGGTGTTCGGCGTGCTGTGGGCCTGGCTGGGCGCGGGCGAGGCGCCGTCGGCCGCGGTGCTGGGCGGCGGTGGGCTCGTGCTGGCGGCGTTGGTGGGCAATGAACTGCTGGGCCTGCGGCGGCGAGGCGCGCTGGCCTCAGGGTGAGCACGGGGCCGCGCGCCGGGCGCTGCGGCCTAGCATCCCTCGGGCGCGGCCCGTGTATCCGGCAGCTGCGCAGGAGCCCGCATGAAACAACTGTCCGGCCTGGACGCCACCTTCCTCTATCTCGAAACCGCCGAGATGCCCATGCACGTGGGTGCGCTGCATGTCTTCGAGCTGCCCGCCGGCTACAAGGGCAAGTTCGTCACCGCGCTGCGCCAGCACATTCAGAACCGCATGCCGGTGGCCGGCGTGTTGCGCCGCAGGCTGTGGTGGATGCCGCTGAACCTGGCCAACCCGGCCTGGGTGGATGCCGAACCCGACCTGAAGGCGCACATCGTCGAGATCAAGCTGCCGAAGGCTGCGGGCATCCCAGATCTCGAAGCCGCGGTCTCGCGCCTGCACCCCGTGCTGCTCGACCGCAAGAAGCCGCTGTGGAAGATGCATGTCTTCGAAGGCCTGGCGCCGGGTGCGAATGGCCTGAAGCGCGTGGCGCTCTACACCCAACTGCACCACGCTGCGGTCGATGGCCAGGCCGCCGTGGCGCTGGCCAACGCGCTGCTCGACGTCACGCCCGCGCCGCGCGCCATCGAGGTCCAGCCCAGCAAGCGGCCCAGGACCTTTCGCCTGGAGATGACCGAGATGCTGCGCGGCGTGCTCGGCAACCAGGCGCAGAAGGTGGCCGAGATCGTGCGCAACCTGCCGGCCACCGTGGGCACGCTGAAGAACGCGGCGGGTGCGGCCGTGTCGGCGTCGAGGCTGCTCACCGGCAAAGAGCGCCCGAGCAACCTGACGCTGGCGCCGCGCACGCCGCTGAACCTGTCCATCACGGCCGGCCGCGCCTTTGCCAGCGTGACGCTGCCGCTGCCCGAACTGAAGGAGATCGGCCGCGCCCATGAGGCCACCATCAACGACATGGTGCTGATGGTGTGCAGCACGGCCCTGCGCCGCTACTTCGCGAAGAAGCGCAGCCTGCCGCGCAAGAGCCTGATCGCGGCGGTGCCGATCACGCTGCGCGAGAAGGGCGACACCTCGGCCGACAACCAGGCCTCGATGAGCTTCATCAACCTGGGCACGAACATCGCCGACCCGAAGAAGCGCCTGGCCCATGTGAAGGCAGCCACGGCGGCCATGAAGTCGACCATGGGCAACTTGAAGAGCGTGCTGCCCACCGACTTTCCTTCCCTGGGCGTGCCCTGGCTGATCGAGGCCGCCACGGCGCTGTATGGCAAGGCGAAGATCGCCGACCGCATTCCGCAGGTGGCCAATGTGATCATCAGCAACGTGCCCGGGCCGCCGCTGCCGCTGTACATGGCCGGCGCGCGCATGCTGACCAACTACCCCACGTCCATCGTCGTGCACGGCATGGCCCTCAACATCACCGTGCAGAGCTACGACAAGTCGCTCGACTTCGGCCTGATGGCCGACGCCGCGGCCATGCCCGACGTGCGCGAACTGGCCGACGCCATCAGCATCGCCTTCGACGACCTGCGCGCGCTGCCGCGCCCTGGCGACAACGACCCCGACGAGCCGGCGCCCGAGGGCCTGGTGAGCAAGGCCACCAAGCGCGCGGGCGGTCTGGCGGGTGCGATGACGGGTGCCGTGACCGGCGCCATGAGCAAAGCCGCCAGGAACATCATGGGCGGTGCGGTGGAGGCCGCTGTCTCGCAGGTGACTGGGAAAGTGACGGGCAAGTCCAGGGCCGGCGCCTCAGGCAAGCGCCGCCGCACGGCATGACAATGCCCGCATGACGCACCCGACGCGCCGGCGCAGGGCCGGCCAGCCGGCACCGCACGACCGGCCGGCTCCCGACCCCTTTGCCCCGCTGGACGCGCAAGAACGGGTGACCGCACCCAGCCCCTGGCTGGTGATGATGGAAGCCCGCGCACCCTGGGAATACGCGGCCATGCTGGCCGCCGCGCCCTGGCTGGCCAAGCTGCCGGTGGGTGACGGGCACCCGGTCATCGTCTTCCCCGGCCTGGGCGCTTCAGACTTCACCACGCTGCCGCTGCGCAACTTCCTGCGCGACCGCGGCTACACGCCTTATGCCTGGAAGCAGGGCTTCAACTTCGGCCCGCGCCATGGCGTGCTCGACCGCTGCCGCGCCCAGCTGCACGAGGTGGCGGGCCGCCACCATGAACGCGTCAGCCTCATCGGCTGGAGCCTGGGTGGCCTGTACGCGCGCGAGCTCGCCAAGGAGCAGCCCGATCACGCGCGCTGCGTCATCACCCTGGGCACGCCCTTCAACGGCCACCCGCGCGCCACCAACGCCTGGCGCTTCTACGAGATGGTCAGCGGACAGAACACGCACGACCCGGCACTCATCGAGCAGATCCGCGGCGCACCGCCATGCCCCACGACGTCGATCTACAGCAAGACCGACGGCGTCGTGGCCTGGCAGTGCAGCCTCAACGCCGCCGCGCCGCACACCGAGAACATCGAGGTCCACGCCAGCCACATCGGCATGGGCAAGAACCCGCTGGCGCTCTATGCCATTGCCGACCGGCTGAGCCAGGACCCGCAGGCCTGGCGCCCCTTCGACGTGAAGGGCGCGCGCAAGTGGTTCTACCGGATCACGCAGCACACGCCGCTGCAGGCCGGGATGTCGCTCTGATGCAGATCGTCGCCAACGGCATCGGCATCGAAGTCGACGACCAGGGCCTGCCCGGCGGCGAGCCGCTGCTGCTGATCATGGGCCTGGGCATGCAGCTCACGGCCTGGCCTGACGAACTGGTGCAAGGCCTGGTGAGCCGCGGCTTCCGCGTGCTGCGCATGGACAACCGCGACGCCGGCCTGAGCCAGGGCTACGACCACCTGGGCATGCCCAACGTGGCGGCGGCAGCACTGCGCTATGCGCTGCACCTGCCGGTGCCCACGGCCTACGGCATCGCCGACATGGCCGAAGACGCGGTCGGCGTGCTCGACGCGCTGGGCATCGCCAAGGCGCACATCTGCGGCGCATCCCTGGGTGGCATGGTGGCGCAGCACCTGGCGGCGAAACATCCGCAGCGCGTGAAGAGCCTGAACCTGGTGATGACGACGAGCGGTTCGCGCCGTCTGCCGCAGCCTTCGCTGCGCGTGCGCCGCGCCTTGCTGACGCGCCCGGCGGGGCGTGACCCGGCGGCGGTGGCCACGCACCTGCAAAAGGTGCTGGCGGTCATCGGCAGCCCGGCTTTTCCGCCCGACCCCGAAAGCCTGCGCCAGCGCCTGGAAGCCAATGCGCGGCGCGCCTTTCGCCCGGCCGGTACGGCGCGCCAGATCATCGCCGTGGCGGCCGACGGCGACCGCACGCCGCTGCTGGCGCAAATCAGCGCACCCACGCGCATCATTCATGGCGAGGCCGACCCGCTGGTTCCGGTGGCCGCCGGGCGTGACCTGGTGCAGCGCATCCGCGGCGCGGTGGGTGACTTCATCCCGGGCATGGGGCACGACCTGCCCGCGCCGTTGATGCCGCGGCTGGCCGATGGCATCGCGGAGAACGCGGCGCGCTAGCCTGTCAGCGGCGCATGCCCAGCCACATCACCGTGGCCACCACCACCAGCGCACCCAGCACCTGGATCGGTGCGATGGCCTGGCCCAGCAGCGCCCAGGCCAGCACCAGCGCGAACACCGGCTCCACGTTCATGATGGCCGAGTTGCCCACCACGCCCAGCCTGGGCAGCACGGTGAACATGATGGTGAAGGCGGTGCCGTAGAGCAAGGTCAGCGCCGCCAGGCCCACCCAGCCCGCCGTGGCCGTCGGCAGCTGGAAGCCACCTTGCGTGCCCACCACCACCAGCGCGATGACACCGACGATGGCCATGGTGCTGAAGGTGCGCACGCGGCCGTCCAGATCACCCGCCTCGTGCTGCGTGAGCACCAGCGCCAGCCCGAAGGTGGCCGCCGCGGCGAGCGCAAAGGCCACACCGGCGCCGATACGGCCCCATTGCCCGGCAGCGCCCAGGCCCGAGGCAGCGCCGAAGACATCGAGCGCCAGCGCCAGGCCGACCAGCATCACCGGCATGGCGCGCAGCACGCGCGGCTCGGCGCGGTGCCGGTAGACCACGCGTGCCCACAGCGCCGTCCACAGCGGGTAGGTGTTGAAGGCCAGCAGCGCCAGCGCCACGGGCAGGCGCGCCACGGCGGAATACAGGCACAGGCTCTGCACGCCAATGAGCAGGCCCATGGCCGGCAGCGCGCGGCGGTGGCGGGGCTGCAGTCGCAAGGGCACGCGGTAGGTCCACAGCAGGCCACCCACCACCAGTGCCGTGACGGCACTGCGGAAGGCCACGGCCGTGGCGACATCGACGCCG
>JANNFE010000064.1:0-3777 GCA_031379415.1 Betaproteobacteria bacterium
GATGGGCAGCCACAGCGGCACGCCGTCGTCACGCTGCCCGGGCAGGCGGATGGCGAACTCCACGCGCTCGGAACTGCCGGGAATCGTCGCGACGTTGGTGGCGTACTGCTCGGGCGTGAAGACCTGCTCCAGCAGGCCGGCCAGCTGCATCTCGCCGAAGATGCCGCGCGTCTTCACGTTGGTCAGCACGCGGTTGAGCGAACCCACGTCGCGCGCCAGCGTCTGCATCTCGCCCAGGCCCTTGTGCACCTGCTCCAGGCGGTCGGCCACCTGCTTGAAGCTTTCGCCCAGGCGCTGCTCCAGCGTGGCGTGCAGCTTCTCGTCGACGGTGGCGCGCATCTGGTCGAGCTTCTTCTCGTTGCCTTCTTGCAGCGACGTGAGCCGGCTCTCCACCGCCGTGCGCACCTCGGTCAGGCGGCGCTCGTTGGCTTCGGACAGCAAACGCAGCTGCTCGGCCAGCGTCTCGCCAAAGCGCCGCAGCGCCGCTTCCTGCTGTTGTTGCGTGGCCGCGAGCTGGCCGCGGAAGCTGTCGATCTGCTCGTTCTGCGTGCGTGCCACGTCGCCGCTCTGCGCCAGCAGCATCTGCTGGAAGGTGCCGAGGTCGCCGCGCGTGGCCTGGCCCTGGCGGCCGAGTTCGTCGCGCAGCTCGCGTTCCAGGCGTTCGATGTCGCGCTGCGGGCCGGGTTCACGCGGCCGCAGCACCAGCCACAGCAGCAAGGCCAGTACCAGCGCCAGCAGCGCGGGTGTCATCCATTCGGGCATGCGGCTGATTGTGTCAGGCGGGCCTCAGGGCCGAAGGGGCAGCACGTCCGGGTTCAACGGGGTTGGCGGTGTGCCGCCGGTGAGCGCGGCGATCAGGTTGTCGGCGGCCAGGTCCGACATGGCGCGGCGCGTCACCACCGTGGCGCTGCCGATGTGCGGCGTCAGCACAACGTTGGGCACCTCCAGCAGACCGGGGTGCACCGCAGGTTCGCCCTCGAAGACATCCAGCGCTGCGGCGGCAGGCCGCCCCTGCTGCAACGCCAGCGCCAGGGCCGCGTCGTCGACGATGCCGCCACGCGCGACGTTGGTGAGCGTGGCGGTGGGCTTCATCAGCGCCAGCTCGGCGGCGCCCACCGCATGGTGACTTGACGGTGAATAAGGCACGACCAGGATGAGGTGGTCGGCCTCGCGGAACAGCGTGGCCTTGTCGACCCAGCGCGCGCCCAAGGGTGCTTCGTCGGCCTCGGGCAGGCGGCTGCGGTTGTGGTAGATCACGGGCATGCCGAAGCCCAAGGCGCCGCGCCGCGCGATGGCCTGGCCGATGCGCCCCATGCCCAGGATGCCGAGCGTGGCGCCATGCACGTCGCTGCCCACCAGCATGTCGTAACTCCACTTCGCCCAGCGGCCGGCGCGCAGGAAACGTTCGCCTTCGGCCAGGCGGCGCGCCGCGGCCATCATCAGCGCGAAGCCGAGGTCGGCCGTGGTCTCGGTCAGCACACCCGGCGCGTTGCTGGCGAAGATGCCGCGCGCCGTGAGCGCCGGCACGTCCAGGTTGTTGTAGCCCACCGTCATCAGGCACACCGCACGCAGCTGCGGGTTGGCGTCGAGCACGCTGGCGTCGAAGCGTTCGCCGGCCGTGGCCAGCACGCCGGACTTGCCGCGCAGCTGGCGCGCCAGCTCGGGGCCGCTCCATTCGGCGTCGTCGTCGTTGGTCTGTACCTCGAAGTGCTTGCGCAGGCGGGCAATGGTGCGCACATCGATGGCGCGGGCGATCAGAACGGCAGGACGGGACATGGTGGGTGGCCTTTTCAGCGGAACCAGATCAAGGTCATGAGGATGAGCAGCGGGATCAGCACAGCGCCGCTCCACAGCATGTAGCCAAAGAAGCTGGGCATCCTCACGCCACGGTCCTCGGCGATGGCCTTGACCATGAAGTTGGGTGCGTTGCCGATGTAGGTGTTGGCGCCCATGAACACGCTGCCGGCGGAGATGGCTGCCAACGTCGGTGCCAGCGTCGTCATCAGCACCTGCGGGTCGCCGCCGGCGAGGTTGAAGAACACCAGGTAGGTGGGCGCGTTGTCCAGGAAGGAGCTGAGTGCGCCGCTGAACCAGAAGTAGGCCCAGGGCAGCGGCTGGCCGTCGGGCGCCGTGACGGCACGCGCCACGGCGGCAAAGGCACCCTGCTCGCCAGCCTTCAGCATGGCCAGCACCGGCACCATGGTCAGGAAGATGCCGGCGAAGAGCTTGGCCACCTCCTGCATCGGCGCCCACGAGAACTGGTTGGCTTCGCGCACGCCTTGCGGCGTGATGGCCAGCGACAGCAAGGTCACACCCACCAGCGCCACGTCGCGCACGATCTGCTGGAGTTCCACCACGGTGCCGAAGACCGTGTACGCGATGCCGGGCTTCCAGGTGCCGCTGATCAGCACCAACGCCACCACCGCGGCCAGCGGCAGGAAGTTGATGGCACCGTCCAGGCCCAGCTTCGGGGTGTCGGGCGTGGGGTCGACGCGCAGCACGCCTTCTCGGCGGTAGTACCAGCTGTCGATGACGTAGAAGACGGCCAGCAGCGCGCCCAGCAGGAACAGCGTCTCGGGGAAGATGTGCTTCGCGGTCCAGAAGAAGTCCACGCCCTTCAGGAAACCCAGGAACAGCGGCGGGTCGCCCAGCGGTGTGAGCGAGCCGCCGGCATTGCTGACGGTGAAGATGAAGAACACCACCACGTGCGCCACGTGCTTGCGGTTGTCGTTGGCGCGGATGAGCGGGCGGATGAGCAGCATCGAAGCCCCCGTCGTGCCCATGATGCTGGCCAGCACCGAGCCCACCGCCATCAGCGCCACGTTGACCACCGGGCTGCCGTGCAGGTTGCCGCGCACGTAGATGCCGCCGGCCGCGGTGAACAGCGCCACCAGCAGCGCGGTGAAGGGGATGTATTCGGCCAGCAGCGTGTGCACCACCGCACCGCCCGCCACAGCCGGGCCGAACACGGCCGCAAAGGGCAGCAGGAAGGCCAGCGACCAGCCGGCGGTGATCTTGCCGAAGTGGTGGTGCCAGAGCTGCGGCATGAGCAGCGGCATCAGCGCGATGGACAGCAGAATGCCCGCGAAGGGCAGGCTCCACCAGACGCTGAAGCGGCTGCCGTCCAGTTCAGCGGCGAAGGCCCTGCCCGGCAGCAGCGCAGCCGCCAGCAGGAGCAGCCGTGCCGTCACGACAGGAAGCGGGCAAAGCCGCTCACCGGTTCGCGCTCGGTGTGCAGCCGGTTGGCCACCGCTTCGGGGTCGGCGTGGCCCAGCGACATGCCGCAGACCACCGTCTGTTCGTCGCTCAGTGCCAGGTGGCGAGCGATGATGCGGTGGAACTGCGTGAAGGCGGCCTGCGGGCAGGTGTGCAGCCCGCGGGCGCGTGCGGCGACCATGATGTTCTGCAGGAACATGCCGTAGTCCAACCAGCTGCCCTGCTGCATGATCTTGTCGATGGTGAAGATCAGGCCCACCGGCGCGTCGAAGAAGGCGTAGTTGCGGCCATGCTGCTCGTGCATGCGCGCCTTGTCGGCCTTGCCGATGCCCAGCAGCGTGTAGAGGTCCCAGCCCACCTTGCGCCGGCGGTCGATGTAGGGGCTGCGCCATTCCGTCGGGTAGTAGGCATAGGGCTCGACGTGCGTCGCACGCACCGCCGGGTCGTCGTAGGCGGCGCGGATGTCGGCCGACAGCGCCGTCTTCGCCGCCCCTGTCAGCACGTGCACCTGCCGTGGCCGCGCGTGCGCCTTCGGGCACCAACACGCAGCCCTGGCAGGTG
>JANNFE010000075.1:0-6024 GCA_031379415.1 Betaproteobacteria bacterium
TCACGACCGAACGTGCCACCAACCTGGAAAGCACCGAGGCCGTGAACGCCAGCATCAGAGTGGGCCTGGTCACGCAGTACAGCCTGGAACTGGCTGGCGGCCACCGCCAGGTGAGCAACTCGCTGGAAGACCCCGGCGTGAAGTCGCGCGAGTTCATGCAGGACAACGCCGAACTGGGGCTGCGCTGGCAGCCGAGCTCGGCATCCAGCTTCGGCCTGGCGCTGGGCGCCACGCGGGGCCGCTACCCCAAGTTCACCACCAACGCCCAAGGCGAGTACGCGGCTGACCGCTTCAAGCGCCAGGACGTGGTGCTGACCATGGTCCTCAAGCCCACCGGCGCGAGCACCATCGACCTGCGCCTGAGCGACGGCAAGACCACCTACGACCTGAACCAGCAGCGCGACTTCTCCGGCGTCACCGGCGCGCTGAGCTGGGGCTGGCAGGCCACCGGCAAGCTGCGCCTGAACACCAGCTACAGCCGTGACACGGGGCAGGACTCCTACCTCACGCGCACCCTCTTCTTCAACCAGCCAACGACGGCGGACTACAGCCGCGTCACCAGCAGCTTCGGCGTGCGCGCCGTGCACGACTGGTCGGCCAAGGTCGCGTTCACGGCCAGCTTGAGCTATTCCAGCCGCGACCTGGTGCGCACCATCAACGACCCGCAGATCCCCGACGACGCCACCGGCACCGACCGCACCACCGTGCTGGGGCTGGGCGCGCGCTGGGCGCCGCGGCGCTTTGCGCTGCTCGGCTGTGACCTCGGCAATGAACGCCGCAACGGCCGCGGCGATCTGACCTCCAACCTGAAGTCCACCAGCCTCACCTGCTTCGTCCAGGCCACGCTGCAATGAAGCCGACCATTCTGCTCACCGGTGCCACGGGCTACATCGGCTCGCACACCTGGCTGGCGTTGCAACGCGCGGGCTACGGCGTGGTCGGCGTCGACGACTTTTCCAACAGCTCGCCCGAGGTGCTGACGCGCCTGCGCGAACTGGCCGGCGTCGAGCCGGTGTTCGAGCGCGCCCATGTCGGCGACGCCGCGGCCATGGACGCGCTGTTCCAGAGGCACCGCATTGCCGCCACGGTGCACTTCGCGGCCTGCAAGGCGGTGGGCGAATCGACGGCGCTGCCGCTGGCCTACTACGCCAACAACCTGGGCGGCCTGCTCACCATCTGCCAGGCCATGCAGCGCCACGCCGTCAAGCGCTTCGTGTTCAGCAGCAGCGCCACGGTCTATGGCCAGCCCGAGCGCCTGCCCATCGCCGAAGACGCCCTGCTGTCGGCCACCAACCCCTATGCCCAGACCAAACTGATGGGCGAGCAGATCCTGCGCGACCTGGGCGTCGCCGATCCAGCCTGGCAGACCGCCTGCCTGCGCTACTTCAACCCCGTGGGCGCGCACGAGAGCGGCCGCATCGGCGAAGACCCGCGCGGCGTGCCCAACAACCTGATGCCCTACGTGGCGCAGGTGGCCGTGGGCCGGCGCGAGCGCCTGGCCGTCTATGGCGACGACTACCCCACGCCCGACGGCACCGGCGTGCGCGACTACATCCACGTCAACGACCTCGCCGAAGGCCATGTCGCGGCCTTGAACCGCCTGTTCGAACATGCCGGCTCCTTCACCGTGAACCTGGGCACCGGCCAGGGGCACAGCGTGCTGGAGGTGGTGGCCGCCTATGCAGCGGCAAGCGGGCGCGACATTCCGTACGCCGTGGCGCCGCGCCGTGCCGGCGACGTGGCCGCCGTGTATGCCGACGTGCAGCGCGCGCAGGCGCTTCTGGGCTGGCGTACACGGCACGGCCTGGCGCGCATGTGCGAAGACAGCTGGCGCTGGCAATCGAACAACCCAGGGGGATATCACCCATGACCGAGATCCAGGTCCAACCCGTCATCATGGCCGGCGGTTCGGGCACGCGGCTGTGGCCGCTGTCGCGCTCGGGCTTTCCGAAACAGTTCCTCGTGCTGTCGGGTGAGACCAGCCTGTTCCAGCAGGCGGTGGTGCGGCTGCAGGGCCTGTCCGACAGCGCGCTGCAGGTGCAAGCGCCCATGGTGGTGGGCAACGAGGAGCACCGCTTCCTGGTGCTGGACCAGCTGCGCGAGCTGCAGGCCGAGCCTTCGGCCGTGCTGCTGGAGCCAATGGGGCGCAACACCGCGCCGGCCCTGACCCTGGCCGCGCTGGCCGCTTTGCAGGACGGCGGCGACCCGGTGCTGGTGGTGACCTCGGCCGACCAGACCGTGGCCGACGGCGCCGCCTTCACGCGCGCGCTGCGCGCGGCTGTCGGCATGGCGGCGCAGGGCGCCATCGTCGTGCTGGGCATCACCCCTGACCGGCCGGAAGTCGGCTACGGCTACATCCGCGCCGACGGCGAACGCGTGGCCCAGTTCGTCGAGAAGCCCGATCTCGCCACGGCCCAGAAATACGTGGCCAGCGGCGCCTACTACTGGAACGCCGGCATGTTCGTGCTGAAGGCCTCGGTCTGGATGGCCGCGCTTGAGCGCTTCCGCCCCGACATCGCCAGCGCCTGCCGCGCGGCCTGGGCCGCGCGCACCATCGATCAAAACGGTGATGCCAAATTCGTGCGCCCCGGCAAGACCGAGTTCGCCCTCGTGCCCAGCGATTCGGTCGACTACGCGGTGATGGAAAAGTGCCCCGGCGTGCTCGACATCCGCATGCAGCCGCTGGCCGCCGGCTGGAACGACCTCGGCGCCTGGGAAGCCGTGTGGCAGGTGGCGCCGAAAGACGCCGCCGGCAACGCCAGCACCGGCGACGCCATCATCAGCGACAGCCGCAACACGCTGGTGCACGCCACCAGCCGGCTGGTCAGCGTGGTCGGCCTGGAAGACGTGGTGGTGGTGGAGACGCCCGACGCCATCCTGGTGGCCAGCCGCGAGAAGAGCCAGGACGTGAAGAACATCGTCAACCAGCTCGGCCGCGAACAGCGCGGCGAGCACGCCCTGCACCGCAAGGTGCACCGCCCCTGGGGCTGGTACGACAGCGTCGACAGCGGGCCGCGGCATCAGGTCAAGCGCATCATGGTCAAGCCCGGCGCCAGCCTGAGCCTGCAGATGCACCACCACCGCGCCGAGCACTGGATCGTGGTCAGCGGCACGGCCGAGGTGACCAACGGCGACAAGCTCATCATGCTCACCGAGAACCAGAGCACCTACATTCCGCTCGGCCAGAAGCATCGCCTGGCCAACCCGGGCAAGGTGCCGCTGGAGATCATCGAAGTGCAGTCTGGCAGCTACCTGGGCGAAGACGACATCGTCCGCTTCGAAGACACCTACGGTCGGAAATGAGGGGACCCACGATATGACGATCCTCGTCACCGGCGGCGCCGGCTTCATCGGCAGCAACTTCGTGCTCGACTGGCTCGCGCAGTCGCAGGAAGGCGTGGTCAATCTCGACGCGCTCACCTACGCTGGCAACCTGCAGAACCTGGCCGCCCTGCAAGGTGATCCGCGCCATGTCTTCGTGCATGGCGACATCGGCGACCGCGCTCTGCTCGACCGCCTGTTCGCCGAACACCGCCCGCGCGCGGTGCTGCACTTCGCAGCCGAAAGCCACGTCGACCGCAGCATCCACGGCCCCGGCGCCTTCATGAAGACCAACGTCGAAGGCACGTTCACGCTGCTGGAAGCCACGCGCGCGCACTGGTCGGCGCTCGCGGGTGACGCCAAGGCGGCCTTCCGCCTCCACCACGTCAGCACGGATGAGGTCTATGGCAGCCTGGCGCCCGAGGCGCCGGCCTTCACCGAGACCCACCCCTACGAACCCAACAGCCCCTACAGCGCCAGCAAGGCCGCCAGCGACCACCTCGTGCGCGCCTGGCACCACACCTACGGCCTGCCGGTGCTCACCACCAACTGCAGCAATAACTACGGGCCCTTCCACTTCCCCGAGAAGCTGATCCCGCTGATGATCGTCAACGCCCTGGCCGGCAAGCCGCTGCCCATCTACGGCGACGGCCAGCAGGTGCGCGACTGGCTCTATGTCGGCGACCACTGCAGCGCCATCCGCGCCGTGCTGGCGGGCGGCCGCGTCGGCGAGGTCTACAACATCGGCGGCTGGAACGAGAAGACCAACCACTCGATCGTGCACACCGTCTGCGCGCTGCTCGACGAGTTGCGGCCCAGTGCCGAGGGGCCCTACACGCGCCTCATCACGCATGTGAAAGACCGCCCGGGCCACGACCGCCGCTACGCCATCGACGCACGCAAGATCGAACGCGAACTGGGCTGGCGCCCGGCCGAGACCTTCGACACCGGCATCCGCAAGACCGTGCGCTGGTACCTGGACCACGCCGACTGGGTGGCCAATGTGCAGAGCGGCGGCTACCGCGACTGGGTCGCCACCAACTACGCCGCGCGATGAGCCGGCGCCGGGCAGCCCCAAGCAGGCTCACCCCCCCGGGGGGCGGGCGCGCAGCGACCTGGGGGTCGACATGAAGATTCTTCTGCTGGGCAAGAACGGCCAGGTCGGCTGGGAACTGCAGCGCGCGCTGGCGCCGCTGGGTGAACTGACGGCCTGCGACTTCGACACACCGGATGCGCTGAAGGCCGACTTCTCGCAGCCCGAATTGCTGCCGGCGCTGATCCGCGCCGTGCGGCCCGATGTCATCGTGAACTCGGCCGCGCACACCGCGGTGGACAAGGCCGAGAGCGAACCCGAGTTCGCGCGCACGCTCAACGCCACGGCACCCGGTGTGGTGGCACGCGAAGCGGCGGCCATCGGCGCGCTGCTGGTGCACTACAGCACCGACTATGTCTTCGACGGCAGCGGCGAGCAGCCGCGCGGCGAAGACGCACCCACCGGGCCGCTCAGCACCTATGGTCGCACCAAGCTCGAAGGCGAGGAACTCATCCGCGCCAGCGGCTGCAGTCACCTCATCCTGCGTACCAGCTGGGTCTACGCGGCGCGCGGCGGCAACTTCGCCAAGACCATGCTGCGCCTGGCGGCCGAACGCGAGGAGCTGAAGGTCATCGCCGACCAGTTCGGCGCGCCGACTGGCGCGGAGCTGCTGGCCGACGTCACCGCCCATGTGCTGCGCCGCGTGCGCGAGCAGCCGACGCTGGGTGGCACCTACCACTGCGTGGCCGGCGGCGTGACCACCTGGCACGACTACGCGCGCTTCGTCATCGAATGGGCGCGGGCCCAGGGGCAGTCCATCAAGGTGGCGCCTGAGGCCGTGCGCGCCGTGCCCACCACGGCCTTCCCCACACCGGCGACGCGGCCGCTGAACTCGCGCCTGTGCACCACCAAACTGCAGCAGGCCTTCGATCTGCAGTTGCCGCACTGGCAGCCCGGTGTCGAACGCATGCTGACCGAATTCCTGGCGCGCTGAGGAGGCCCACCATGCAACGCAAAGGCATCATCCTGGCCGGCGGCTCCGGCACCCGACTGCACCCGGCCACGCTGGCCATGAGCAAGCAGCTGCTGCCGGTCTACGACAAGCCGATGGTCTACTACCCGCTCAGCACGCTGATGCTGGCCGGCATGCGCGACGTGCTGCTCATCAGCACGCCGCAGGACACGCCGCGCTTCCAGTCGCTGCTGGGCGACGGCAGCCGCTGGGGCATGAACCTCAGCTACTGCGTGCAGCCCAGCCCCGACGGCCTGGCGCAGGCCTTCATCCTGGGCAAGTCCTTCGTCAGCGGCGGACCCAGTGCGCTGGTGCTGGGCGACAACATCTTCTACGGCCACGACTTCGCCAATCTGCTGGCGCGCGCCGACGTCCGCACGAGCGGCGCCACCGTGTTCGCCTACCACGTCAACGACCCGGAACGTTATGGCGTGGTCGAGTTCGACGCCGCCAAGCGCGCCATCAGCATCGAGGAAAAGCCCAGGGCGCCGAAGAGCAACTACGCCGTGACCGGCCTGTACTTCTACGACGAGCAGGTGTGCGACATCGCCGCGAACATCAAGCCCAGCGCCCGCGGTGAACTCGAGATCACCGAGGTCAACGCGCAGTACCTGCGCCAGGGCCAGCTCGACGTCGAGATCATGGGCCGCGGCTATGC
>JANNFE010000128.1:0-26405 GCA_031379415.1 Betaproteobacteria bacterium
AATGCGCCGCCCGTCGACGCCACCAAGGCCAAGTTGCGGCTGGTCAACGGTGTGTCGGGCGTGAATGGCCCGCTGACGATGACCGTGGACGGCACGCCGCTGCCCGAGACCGTGGCCGCGGGCAAGGCGTCGGCGTATGCCGCGCAGCTGCCCGTCACCACCGCCGCCATCGCCGTGGCAGGCGTCGGGGCTGGCACGTTGTACAGCGCGGCCGACCGCGTGTTCACGGCCGGTGGCGTGTACTCGGTGTTCGTACTCGGCCCGGCGGGCAGCACCAGCGGCTTCTTCCGCCAGGATCGCTGAAGCCCTTTAGGCCAGACGCCCGGCGCGGAAGTCTTCCACCGCCTGGAAGATTTCCTGCTGCGTGTTCATGACGAAGGGCCCGTATTGCGCGATGGGCTCCTTCAGCGGTAGGCCGGCCACCAGAATGGCGCGCGCGCCTTCCGGGCCCGCCTTCAGCACCACGCCGTCGCTGCCGGCGGGGTTGGCCAGGATGGCCATGCGGCGCGGCCGCACCACGGTTTCCGCCACGGCCAGCTCGCCACGGTAGCTGACGATGAAGGCGTTGTGCGTGTCGGCCAGCGGCTGCTCGAAAGTGGCGTGCGGCGCCAGGTGCAGGTCCAGGTAGAGCGGCTCGGTGGCGTCGCGCTGCACCGCGCCCGCCACGCCGTGGCTGCGGCCGGCGATGACCCGCGCGACCACGCCATGGCCCCGCCATTCGGGGATCTCGGTGGTGGCGATGTCGCGGTACCAGGGCTCGCGCAGCTTGTCGCGGCCGGGCAGGTTCAGCCACAGCTGGAAGCCTTCCATCGCGCCTTCTTCCTGCTCGGGCATCTCGCTGTGGATGACGCCGCGGCCGGCGGTCATCCATTGCACGCTGCCGGGCACCAGCAGGCCGACGTTGCCAGCGCTGTCGCGGTGGCGCATGCGGCCCTGCAGCATGTAGGTGATGGTCTCGAAGCCGCGGTGCGGGTGGTCGGGGAAGCCGCCGATGTAGTCGCCCGGGTTGTCGGTGCCGAAGAGGTCGAGCATCAGGAAGGGGTCGAGGCGGCGCTGCAGGTCCTGCGTCAGCAGGCGCGTCAAGCGCACGCCGGCACCGTCGCTGGTAGCCTGACCCTGGACCAGGCGTTCGACAGGGCGGGGGGTGGCAACGGTGATGGTGTCCATGCGGGCAATGTAGCGGCGCGGCCGGCGCCGCGGATTGCGCGCGCTTGCAGGCTGCGTTCAGCAAATCCGGGTGGTAATCTGCCGCGCAAATTTGCAACGCCAGGAGAGGTCAGCGATGAAAGCCATCTGGAAAGGCACCGTGATTGCAGAGAGCGATGACACCGTGGTCGTGGAAGGTAACCACTACTTTCCCGCCAATGCGATCAAGCCCGACTTCCTGCTGCCCAGCAACACCAAGACCATGTGCAGCTGGAAGGGGCAGGCGAGTTACCACACGCTGTTCGTCAACGGCGACGCCAACCCCGACGCCGTCTGGTACTACCCCGACCCCAAGGAAGCCGCGGCGGAAATCAAGGGCCGCATCGCGTTCTGGAAGGGCGTGCAGGTGATCGAGTAGGGCGGGCCGTGGCCCCGGCCGAGCTGGCCGCGGCGCATCGGCGCCGGCTGCGCGAGATGTGGCGATCGGCCGGCTGGCCCTGCCACGATGCGCTGGAGCTCGACCTGCTGGCCGCCGGCCTGCTGCAGCGACATTGGGACGGCGAAGGGCGCGAGACGCTGCGCGTCACCGACGCCGGCATCCAGCTGCTGGCCGCCACGCGCCAGCGCAACCAGGCCGCCTTTCATGCACACGAGGAGCTGGTGTGTCGCGTGGCGCGCGACATGCAGCGTGCCGGGCGGCTGGTCTGGCGCGGCCTCAGCCTGCGCGTGCCGCTGGCCGGCGACGACGGCGCCACCACCTGGGCCATGGCCATGCCCGACGTCTTCTCCATCCGCCACACCACGGTGGAAGACTATGTCGAGCCCATCGTGCACGAGGTCAAGGTCAGCCGCGCCGACCTGCTGGCCGACCTGCGCCGCAGCACCAAGGGTGCCGCCTACCTGGCGATGGCCAGCCAGTGCTGGTACGTGCTGCGCACCGGCATTGCCCAAGCCGACGAGGTGCCTCGCAACTTTGGTGTGATGCTGGCTGACGACGATGGCCTGGAAGTGGCGCGCGCAGCGCCGCGGCGGGCCATGCGCCTGCCCTTTGCCGTGTGGATGGCACTCGCCCGGGCGCAGCCCGAGGGCCTGGGCGACGAAGATGGGCCGGGTTGGTTGGGAGATCCTTCGAGTGCCGGCGCATGAGCTCGCCGTGATGAGCGGCATGCGCCTGTTGTCGCTGTCCGGCTGTCGATGTTTGCCTGGTTGAGGCAGGCCTTGTGCTTCAGCGCGGCGCCCGTGCGCCGCGCGCCGGGCGCAGCTGCCAGCCCGCGCGCCGCTGCCTGACTTGCCCCAGGGGTTTTGGCTTGCGGCGGCGGTTGGTGGGCAAAAGCGGCCAGGCGGGTGGTTTCGAGTTGCTGCTGCCGCCCGGCGCGCAGCGGCGCCTGGAGGAAAGTGCCGAAACGCCCGTCGCAGGCTCCGGCGTGATGCTGTTGGTCGACGATCCGGGCACCTTGCCCCGCGATGCGGCCACGACCCTGCGCGGTGACGCGGCGCTGACCGATCGCCTGCTGCGCTACGCCAACAGCCCGGCCATCGGCTCGAGCCGCGCGGTGGAAATCGTGGACGAGGCGGTGTTCCTGCTCGGCCGGGCCGTGCTGTACCGGTGGTTGTCGGGGCAATTGATGTCTGCGTCTGCGGCGCGACAGGCTTCGCGGGCTCTGGGGGAGGACGCCTCGCGCGTCCGCGGCGATGCCAACCCGGGCACGCACTTCACGGTGGGACTGCTGTCCTTGATCGAACAGCTGCTGCAGGCCCCGCTGGCCGCAGCGCTGGCGCCCTTGCGCTTGTCGCACCTTGTCTGCGAGGCCCTGCTGCACAGGCGGTGTGCCTGGGCCGACCGTCTGCACCTGCTGGGCGCCCTGGACGACAGGCACGCGGAGCGTGCCGATGCCCTGGCACAGACTCTGGGGGTGCAGGGCGAGCTGGTGGCCATCGTCGAAGATGCATGGCGCTGGGCCGCGCAGCTTCGCGAAACGACTTGGTCCTAGGCAAGGCGTTCGGCGTGGGGCCGCGAGCCCCCTCAAGCACGGGAGTTGCAGGGTAAGCCCTGCCCATTGCCGGGTGGGCCATACGCATGCTCACTTTCTATGCCATCTGGCGACATGAGGAGGATATTCATGCGTGTCATTTCGACCTTGTTGGGCCGGGTTGGTGTCAGCCTCGCCCTCCTCGCTGCCAGCGCAGTCGGCCATGCGGCGCCACCGCTGCCGGGCGCCATCTTCACCACGCTGTCGGATGGCTCGCAGACCAACGCCAACATTTTTAGCGCCAAGTGCGACGGCCTCGGTGTCTATCTCGACGGCGGTCCGGGGATCAATGCGCCCGCAGGTGCCGCCGGCTTGCCCGATGGCAACTATTTTTACCAGGTGACCGACCCCAGCGGCAAGGTGCTGCTCAGCACCGACGCGCAGCGCTACCGCCAATTCACTGTCGTTGGCGGCCTGATCACCTCGCGCGTGGCGCCGGCCGCGCCGGGCGACCATGACACCGGGTTGGACGTCGACCATGGCGCTGTGACGGTCGAGCTCTGCCCGTTTCTCGATACGCCCAACAACGGCGGCGAGTACAAGGTCTGGGTCACCCCCGTGGCCGATTTCGCCGGTAACCCCGACGTGGTGGACAACGGCTACAACCCGGGCTATTTCCACGGCTTCATCCCGGCGGCGTCGAAGACTGACAACTTCAAGGTCAAGGCACGCAGGTCGGTGTGCCTCACGATCAGCAAGTTCGAGGACTTCAACGGCAACGGTCGTCGGGACTCCAGCGAGCCCGAGTTGATCTGGCCGGTGCGTGTGTACGACGCCATGGGCATTGAGGTGCAAGGCCGGCAGTGGACCGGCACACCCGACGGAAAGTCGCCCCTGTTGAGGATCTGCGCGCTGCAGCCGGGCAACTACACGGTGGTCGAGGAAGCCACGCTGGACCCTGCCTATACCTTCAATGTCACGGCCAACATCCTCGACAACAGGAGCCTGTCGCCAGTGTCGCGCACGGTGGTGGTGAAGATGGGGACAAGCGACCGCACGCTGATCTTCGGCAACAAGGTCGTGCCCTGAGCCGGCGCCAACCCACCTCGCGGGGCAGGCGCCGCGTTGCGCCGTCCTGACCCACAGCGCTCGTCACAGCCACCGGCTGCCGTCGGCGGTGCTGTGGCGTACGCACACGGAGCCCCCCCCCCGATGCATCCCGCCCTGATCCTTCAACTGCGCGCCCTGCTGGCGGCAGCAGCCTTCGTCCTGCCACCGTTGGCGGCCTTGGCCGACACGGGCCCTTGTGGGACCAACACAGGCGGCGCGCTGCCCGACCTGATCGTCAACCCGCTGAAGCTGGCGCAGTACCTGTCGGTCGGCGAGGAGAAGTACGCGCCCTCGTCATGCTCGGTGCACGAAGGCTTCGTTTCGGGCCCTGGTTGGCACACGCTGCTGCGCTTCGCGGCCAGCACGCCCAACGTGGGCTCGGGTGCGCTCGTCATCGGCAACCCGCAGTCTTGCCCTGCGTTGTTCGAGCAATCGTCCTGTCACGGGCACCTGCACTTCCAGAAGTACTCTGATTTCCGGCTCTGGACGCCGACCGGCTACGACACCTGGGTGGCCTCCCGCGATCTCAGTCAGCCCGTATCGGTGGGGGTCAACGCCGCCGTTCTGACGCAGCTGAGAAAGAACAAGTCGCTGATCGTCGGGCGCAAGATGGGCTACTGCATGATGGACACTGACATCTACGCTGCGAGCGCAAACCCGACGCCAACCTTCGTGGCGTGCAATACCAACCAGGGCGTGTCGCCAGGCTGGGCCGACACCTATGGCGCCTACCTGGACGGCCAGTATGTCGAGGTCGATGGCCTGAAGTCGGGCGACTACGTTCTGGAAGTGCACGTCAATCCCGACCACCTTCTGGCCGAGGTCACGCCGCTCAACAACTCGGCCGCGATCAAGTTGCGCTACACGGCGCGCCAAGGGCAGACGCCGGCTTCGGTGCAGGTGCTGCGCTAGATCGAATTCTCTGACCGGTTGTTTGCCTGTTCGCCAGGTGCGGACCGGCGTTGGCGCGTGAACCGGTGGTCAGGTGCCAGGCCGTGAGGCCGAGGCGTTGCGACTTGCACTCAAAACGTGAATCGCCAGGGTCGACGCGACGAGGTCGGCTGGAGCCTCGCTGGCTTCTTGCACACCTTAGACGGGCACTCAGACGGACAGCGTCCATCAGCAGTGGCGCGACGTTAGCGCCTTGCCGCCCACGATGCGCCGATGCCCGTTTCATCAGCGACCCGGTCCAGCAGCACACTCACAGACCGGCTGGACCATTCGTCGCCTCGCTACCGAGGAAATTGCCAGCTCAGGAACTCGCCACCCAGAAACGAAAAAAGGCCGCCTGAAGCGACCTTTCTCATACCCCGATGAACGGGGCGGTCTGCCAATTACTTGCTGAGCGTCTTGCGCCGCGCGGCGAACACTCCGAACAGCGCCAAGCCAGCCAACGCCAGCGAGCCGGGCTCAGGCGTGCCGATGCTCGGCGTAGCAGTAATTGAGGACAGCACCTTGACGAAGTCGTCGCCGTTGGACAGGTTCGTGGTGTTCGTGCCGGTACCCCAGGCGCTGTTGTACGCACTGATCAGCCACCAGCTGGAACTCTGTGCATTCGTGGCACCCGTGTTGCGGTTGGCGTCGTCCACCATATCGGCGTAGTTGTTGACGAGAGACCAGCCGGCAGTGAGCAGGCTCGCAATGCTGCCGCCCGTGATCGTGGGGCCGCCCGCACCGGTCCAGCGCAGCAGCGAGATGTCTGAATCCACGCAATTCAGTTGGGAGCCACCGCAGGACAAGCCCGTCGTGGTGCTGGTGTTGTGCCAACCGGTGGCCAACTGCGTCATCACCACGCTCACCGCTGCAGCCGTGCTGGTATTCGTGAAGTTCAGCGCCAGAAAGTCGGTGTGTGTGTAGTTGTCCATCGAATGCTGGGGCGACGTGACGTTGCCGACGACACCACCCGCTGCAGCGATTTCTGCCGAGTTGCGAACGCCAAAGCCACTGCCGCTCCCGTAATTCGCGAGGTTGGCCGCCTGGATTGCACTGCTCGCGCCGGTGGTGGAGTAGGCGCTCACGGTCAGCTTGGTGGTGCCGCTCGTCGATGCCCAGCTGTTGCCAACAGTGCCTGCGTTCGCCGCGTTCTCGGCGAAGGTAGCGAAGGTCCACGTCGACTGGGCCAACACCGGGCTGGAGAATATCGCCGCGGCAGTGACGGCGAGGGCGGTGAGCGATTTGGGCATCAGGCGCATGGTGGAGGTCTTTCGCAGTTCGGTTCTAGGGGCGGATGTCAATCTATTCGCA
The DNA here is from genome assembly GCA_031379415.1 of Betaproteobacteria bacterium. Classification (GTDB taxonomy): domain Bacteria; phylum Pseudomonadota; class Gammaproteobacteria; order Burkholderiales; family Burkholderiaceae_C; genus Rubrivivax. The sequence goes on from JANNFE010000128.1 coordinate 6,471, forward strand.
ATCATTGAGCCAATAGCAATTTTCATTTATGAATCAAAGACTTGGATTGTGATCCGCGCCGTTGATGATTCAAAGTGTAAGCCTTCCCGACGGCGATGGCGGTCCCTCATTTGAGGGTTCCGAGCAGTTCCTCGGCCAGTTTGACGCTGGCGAAATTGCGGCCACCGCGCAGCGCCGCCTCCAACTCTTCGCGCGCTTCGGTCTTGCGGCCGGTGCTGGCCAGCACCGCGGCTAGGAAGTAGCGCGTGTCCGCATTGTTGGGGTCGCGCAGGCGCGCGTCTCGCAGCAGCTGCAGGCCGCGGTCAGGTTGGCCAGCCTTGAACGCGGCCCAGCCGGCCGTGCCGATGATGTTTGCCCGCCCCGGCTCCTTCTGCAGCGCGGCCTGCGCCGTCTTCAGTGCTGCCGCGCTGTCGCCGGCCAGGATGAGCACATGAGACAGGTTGTTGAGCGCGTTGGCGTCGTCCGGCACCACCTTCAGCAGTGCCTCGTAGGCGCTGCGGGCTGCGGCGTAGTTGCCTTCGCGGGCATAGCCATCGGCCAATGCACGGTGGGCGCCGATGTCGTTGGGGTGGGTGCGAACCCACTGGTCCGCCAACTGGTTGGCGCCGCGCGTGTCGGTGGCGGCCATTACGCTGTACAGGCGGATCAGGCTCTCCGAGGATTGTTCGAACTGATGCGCGCGGCGGTAGCTGTCCAGCGTTGCTGGTCCGTCCTTGCGAGCCCGCGCCACGTCGCCCAGAAGCGCGTATCCAATGCCCATCTTCGGGTACTTGGCGGTGATCTGACGGGCCCGCTTCTCCGCCTTGGCGGGCTCTCCCTGGCGCAGTTCGATCTCGGCCATGAGAGCTTGAGCGGGCAGGGAGTCGGGGCGCTCGGACAGCGCCTTGTCCATGGTGTAGGCCGCGCCTGCCAGGTGATCGGCCTGAAGTTGCAGGACGGCGATCTGCACCAGTTGCGTCGCGTCGTTGCTCGCCTGGCTGGCGGCGCGCGAAAGGCTGGAGCGTGCGCTCGTCACGTCGCCGTTGGCCAGGCTGACGCGTGCCAGCATCACCAGCACGCGCGGGTCGTCAGGCGCCTTGCTGCTCAGCCGCTTGGCCGCTTCACGAGCCAATTCAGGGTGCTGGGTCTGCAGGTGGAATTGCACCAGCGCCAGGGCTGGATCCAGGTTTTGTGCGGTGCTGTGGTCAGCGGCTTTCTCGAACCAGCGCTGGGCCTCCGCCGCACGGCCCAGGGTGGCGTAGATCTGGCCCAGCTCGCCGAGTGCATCGGCGTTCTTGTCGTCGATCGCTAACACCACGTTGAGCCTTGCCACGGCCTTGTCGAAGGCCTTGTCCATGCGGTCCATGCGCGCCAAGTTGACCATCGGCGCCGCGAACTTCGCATCCAGCTTGGCCGCCTGCTCGAAGACCGCGCGAGCGCCGACGGCGTCGCCGGCGCTCGAACGCACCAGCCCTACTAGGTTGAGTACGCCAGGGTTGCCGGGCTGCAACTTCAACAGGGCCTCAGACACCCGCAGCGCGTCCTTGGCACGACCGGTCTGCGTGTAGATCGTGGCCAACGCGGTCGCGGCTTGGGCCTGGCCCGGATCCTTGCGCAGGGTGGCTTCCAGCTCCTTTACCGCGTCGGATGTCTTGCCGGCGCTGACCAGGCTCAACCCCAGCAGCGCGCGCAGCTGCGGCTGATCGGTGCTGCGCAGGGCATCCTGCATCAGCTGTGCGGCCCGGACGTAGCGGCCCTGGGACATGTGCGCAGAGGCCAGCAGCTGCAAGGCCTGCACGTCGTTCGGCTGGGCGCGAAGATAAGCATCCAGCGACTCGATGCCACGGTCGAGGTTGTTCTCGTTCAGGTAGATCAGCGCCAGCAGCTTGGATGCCGGGCTGTTCGGCTGCAGCCGCTGCACGGCTTCCAGGTAGGGCTTGGCCTTCTCTTTCTGACCCAGGCCATAGTGCGCCTGGCCGCCTAGCATCAGGATCTGGGGTCTGTAGCGGAAGAAGTCCACAGGCACAGGGTCCAGCAACGCTGTCACTTCATTGAGTGCGGCCTTGGCTGCGGCCTTGTCGCCCTGCTTCTCGGCAATGACGGCGCGCAGAAACTGGCCACGCGGCTCGCGCTTTGACGAGCGCAGCAACTCGGTCACGTCCCGCGAGGCTTCGGCCAGCTTGCCGGTGTCGATGGACAGGCCGGCGCGCGACACCAAGGCTTCGGTATGGGTGGGTTGCAGCGTCAAGGTGCGGTCGTACTCGGCCCGCGCGCCAGCGCGGTCGCCCTGGACATGCAGCACCGTACCGCGCAGGTAGTGGCCATCGGCCTGGTCGGGCGCCAGGGCCACAGCCCGATCAGCGGCTATCAGCGCCTCGCGAAGCTGGTTCATCCGAATGCGGATCGGTATCTCGGCCGTGTACGAATCGGACTGTTTGGGGTCCAGCGCTCGGGCGTCCTCGATGGCCTTCAGCGCGCCCCGCGTGTCGCCCAGGTCAGCCGCCGCACCGGCGCGCAACAGCAGCAACTGAGCGTGGGCGGCCGTTGGCAGGCCGGCAGTGGCAAAGCGCGTGCCCTCGATCAATTCGCGCGGCTTGCCTTGCGCGATGACGGCCCGCGCCATCGGAATCACGACTTCGGCCCGGTTTGCGCCGAGCCGGATGGCTTCGTTGAAGGCGACTTCCGACGCTGCGACTTCGCCGTTGGCAAACAAGGCCTTGCCCAGCAGCAACTGGACAGCGAGCTGTTGGTTGTCGATCTTCAGTGCGTTCTTCAGCTGGATGATGGCCGCTGGGTAATCCTTCTTCTCGAAACGCTGCAAGGCGTCTTCGTAATACTGCGAAGCCTTGGAGTCGGCGGCGAACGAACAGGGCGCTGTCGCGGCCATGCAGGCCGCCAAGGCGAAGCCACCGAGTTGAACGGCGTAGCGGGCGCAGATTTGCATCGCTGGTCATGTTAGTGAGGTTTTATCGACCCGCGTCCCGTGGCCGATGGTACCGACGGCTCGGCGTGCGGTATTTGCGTGAACGACCCCGCGAAACCGCGCCCGGTGGCCGGCCCCGGCCCCGGGCAACCCTTCGTGGCGGCCGGATCGGGGCCCGGCGCACAATCACGACCTTCCGCTGGTCGGCCATCGCCTCTGGAGCGTTTCAGCATGAAGACCCTCGTTGCCGCCGCCCTCACCGCGGCCCTGCTGCAACTGGCCGCCACACCGCCGTTTGCGGCCGGCATGCCGTCCGCAAACGTCGCCTGGCAGGCCGCCGCCGCCGATGCCGACATCGACCGCGCCTTCGCCCAGGCCAAGGCCGAGAAGAAGCCGGTGCTGCTGTACTGGGGCGCCACCTGGTGCCCGCCGTGCAACCAGCTCAAGGCCACCCTCTTCAACCGGCAGGAGTTTGCCGCGCTGTCGAAGAACTTCGTCGCCGTGCATGTCGACGGTGACCGGCCCGGCGCGCAGAAGCTGGGCCGCCGGTTCAAGGTGGCCGGCTATCCGACCACGGTGCTGTTCACGCCCGAAGGCCAGGAGATCACCCGCCTGCCGGGTGAAGTGGACGCGCCGCAGGCCCTGGCCGTGCTGCAGTTGGGGCTGACCGGCGGCCGGCCGGTGAAGGCGGTCCTGGCTGATGCGCTGGCAGGCAAGACCCTGGCGCCTGGTGAATGGCGCCTGCTGGCCTTCTATTCCTGGGAGACCGACGAGACTCAGCTCGTGCCCAAGGCCGAACTGCCGGCTTTGCTGACGCGCCTGGCCGCGGCCAGCCCGGCAGCCGACAACGAAACCACCACCCGCCTGTGGCTGAAGGCGCTGGCCGCCAGCGACGACGGCCAGGGCGTGAAGCCCGACGCCGCGTTGCGTGAGCGCGTGCGCCGCGTGCTGGCCGACCCTTCGCTGGCGCGCGAGCACATGGACGCGCTGAGCTACGGCGCTACCGACATCGTGCGCACGCTCGAAGCCGACGGCAGCGCCGGCCGCGCGCCGCTGGTGGCGGCCTTCGACACCGCGCTGCGGCGCCTGGTGGCCGACACGACACTCTCGCGCGGCAACCGCGTAGATGCGCTGTACGCGCGCGTGCTGCTGGCGCGCCTGGACCTGCCCAAGGACGCCGTGGAGGTGAAGCTGGCCGAGCCGCTGCTGAAGGACGTGCGTGACTTCGCCGCCAGCGCCGACCGCGAGATCACCGACGGCTACGAACGCCAGGCCGTCATCACCAGCGCCGGCGGCCTGCTCGCCAAAGCCGGGCTGTGGGCCGACAGCGAGGCCTTGCTGAAGGCCAACCTGGCGAAGAGTCACTCGCCTTACTACTTGATGAGCCAGCTCGGCGGCAACGCCAAGAAGCTCGGCCGCAAGGAAGAGGCGCTGCAGTGGTACGGCCGGGCCTACGAGAAGAGTGAAGGCCCGGCCACGCGATTGCAGTGGGGCACCGACTACCTCAGTGCCCTCGTCGATCTGGCCCCCAAGGACACCGCGCGCATCGAGAAAACCGCGTCGCAGCTGCTGGCCGAAGCGGCCAAGGACACCGGCGCCTTCGAAGGCCGCAGCGTGCGCAGACTGCAACGTGCCGGCACCAAGCTCGTGGCCTGGAACGCCGACGGCAAGCAGGCTGCGCCGCTGCGGCGGCTGCAGGGCCGGCTGGACGGCATCTGCGCCAAGGTGGACACCGCCGAAGGCCAGCGCGCCGCCTGCCAGGGCCTGCTGAAGCCGGCCAAGAAGGCCGGCTGAGCGCTGCCCCCATGCCGCGCCTGCTGCTCGACGAAAGCCACATCCACGCGGCCGTGCGCGAGCGCGTGGCCGGGCACCATGCCGACACGGTACTGGCCGCACAGCAGGCCGTGTCCCGCCACCCGGTGGTGGTACTGGGCATGCGCCAGAACCCCTTCGTGAAGCAGGCGCGCCGGGCGCTGGACGCCGCCGGCGTGGCCCATCACGACATCGACCACGGCAGCTACCTGAGCGAATGGCGCCGCCGCAACGCGCTGAAGATGTGGAGCGGCTGGCCGACCTTCCCGATGGTCTTCGTCAAGGGCACGCTGGTGGGCGGCGCCGCCGATCTGCAGCAGCTGATCACCAGCGGCGAATTGAAGCGGCTGCTGGGCTGACCATCCGCTGCCTGGCGTCACTCAACGCGCCGGGCTGCCATTCGCCCAACGCGGCTGTCAAGGCAACAGGGCGCCCCGCAGAATCCGCGGCATGAAGAAGACCTTGCTCCTGCTGCCGTTGCTGGTGGCCACGGCCATCGCCCTGCCAGCCGACGCCGCCGACGCACGACCCGGCCTGCAGCCCTGCCGTCTGCAGGGCGTGGAAACCAGCGTCTGGTGTGGCAGCCTGCAGCGCCCGCTCGACCCCGCGCAGCCGCAGGGCACGCAAATCGCCATCCACTATGCGGTGCTGCCCGCGCTGGCGCGCAACCGCAAACCCGACCCGGTGCTGTTCTTCGCTGGCGGGCCCGGCCAGAGCGCGATGGAGCTCGCCGGCCCGGTGAGCCGCATGCTGTCGCGCCTGCTGAACCGCCGCGACGTGGTGCTGGTGGACCAGCGCGGCACCGGCCGCAGCGCGCCGCTGCTGTGCGACGAGCCCGCACCCACGGCAGCGCTGGCCGAAGCCACCGACACCGCGCGTGCGGTGCGCCGCCTGCAGATGTGCCAGGCGAAGCTGCAGAAGCTGCCGCATGGCGACCTGCGCCACTACGGCACCTGGGTGGCGATGCAGGACGTCGAGGCCGTGCGTGTGGCGCTGGGCGCCAAGCAGGTGAACGTGATGGGCGGCTCCTACGGCACACGCGCGGCGCTGGAGTACATGCGGCAATTTCCGCAGGCCGTGCGCCGGGCCGTCATCGACGGCGTGGCGCCACCCGACATGGTGCTGATGGCCTCCTTCTCCACCGACAACCAGGCCGCGCTGGATGCCGTGTTCGCGGCCTGCGCGGCCGAGCCCGCGTGTCGCCAGCGTCACCCCACGCTGCGTGCCGACTGGCAGGCGCTGCTCGCCGGCCTGCCGCGCATGGCCACGGTGATGCATCCGTTCACCGGCAGGCCCGAGCGCATCGAAGTCACGCGGCCCTGGTTGCTCGGTCTGGTGCGTGCGCCGCTGTATGTGCCGGCGCTCGCGGCGGCACTGCCCTTGGCCATTGCCGAGGCGACGCAGGGCCGCTACGAGCCGCTGGCCGGGCTGGCCAGCGCCACCGGCGGGCCGCGCGGCATGCGGCTGGCCGAGGGCATGCACTTCTCGGTGGTCTGCAGCGAAGACCTGCCGCGCCTGGCGCAGGCGGCCGACCCACCGGGCGCCGATTTCAGCGACACCTTGGCATCGCTCTACCGCCAGGTCTGTGCCGGCTGGCCGCCGGGCAGCGTGCCACCGGCTTTCTACGGCGTGCCGGCAGCGGCGGCGGCGACGCTGGTGCTGTCTGGCGGCGCCGACCCGGTGACGCCGCCGCGTCACGGCGAGCGCGTCGCAAAGGCCTTGGGCGCGAAGGCCCGCCATGTCGTCGTGCCGCAGGCCGGTCATGGCGTGATGGCGCTGGGCTGCATGCGCGACGTGCTGTTCCGCTTCATCGACGCCGACAGCGACGACGCGGCGCTGAAGGTCGACGCCGACTGCGCGCGCCAGGTGCCGCGCCCGCCGGCCTTCGCTGCCATAGCCACGGAGGCCGCGAAGTGATTGAGGTGCAAGCCTTGCACAAGGCCTTCACGCAGGGCCGCGGCAAGCAGGCGCGCGTGGTGCAGGCGGTGGCTGGCGTGGACTTCACTGCTGCCGATGGCTGCATCACCGGCCTGCTGGGCCCTAACGGCGCCGGCAAGACAACGACGCTGCGCATCGCGGCCGGGCTCATCGAGCCCGATGCCGGACAGGTGCGGGTGGACGGTATCGAGGTCGCCACCGACACGTCGCGCGCACTCGCGCGCATGGGCGTGCTCAGCGACGCGCGTGGTCTTTACCCGCGGCTGACGGCGCGCGAGAACATCGTCTACTACGGCCGTCTGCAAGGCATGGCGGACGCCGCCGCCGCTGCGCGCGCCGACACGCTGGCCCACATGCTCGACATGTCGCCGCTGCTCGACCGTCGCACCGAGGGCTTCAGCCAGGGTGAGCGCATGAAGACCGCGCTGGCCCGCGCGCTGGTGCACGACCCGCCCAACATCGTGCTCGACGAACCGACAAATGGCCTGGACGTGCTGGCCACGCGCGCGCTGCGTCAGACGCTGCGCCGGCTGCGCGACCACGAGGGCAAGTGCATCGTGTTTTCGACGCACATCATGCAGGAGGTGGAGCGCCTGTGCGACCACGTGGTGGTGGTGGCGCACGGCCGCACGGTGGCCTGCGGCACGCTGGCCGAACTGTCGCAGGCCAGCGGCCAGAGCGACTTCGAGGAGACCTTCGTGACACTGGCTTTCGGGCCGCAAGGGAGCGCGGCATGAATGGTGCGGCCTGGGTCGTCTACCTCAAGGAGCTGAAGGACGCGCTGCGCGACCGCCGCACGCTGCTGGTGGTGCTGCTGAGCTCGGTGCTGATGGGGCCGCTGGTGCTGATTGCCGTGTCGGCGCTGGTGGGCAACATCGAGAAGCGGGCCGAGGCGCGCATCGTTCTCGTTCAGGGCATCGAGCACGCGCCGACGCTGCGCAACTTTCTCGAACGCCAGACCTACACGGTGCGCACCCCACCGGCCGACTGGGAGCGTCAGCTCAAGGACAGCAAGCTCGGCGACCCCGTGCTGGTGCTGCCAGCGGCCTTCGAGGCCGAGTTGGCACGCGGCGAGGCGCCCATCGTCGAACTGGTGAGCAGCGCGTCGGACCAGCGCGCCAACGCCGGCAGCGGTGCCGTGCTGCGCTTGCTGCGCGGCTTCAACCAGGAGCAGGCGACCCTGCGCCTGGCCATGCGTGGCGTGGCCGTGGCGGCGCTGGAAGCGGTGCGCGTGGAAGAGCGCGATCTCGCCGACCCCGGGGCGCGGGCCGCGCAGCTGGGCACGCTGGTGCCCTACTTCGTGCTGATGGCGGTGCTTTACGGCGCGCTGAACGCGGCGCTGGACACCACGGCCGGCGAGCGCGAACGCGGCTCCTTGGAGCCGCTGCTCATGAACCCGGCCTCGCGTGCCGCGCTGGTGCTCGGCAAGTGGGGCGCGGTGGCCAGCGTGGCGATGCTGATCGCCGTGCTGTCCTGCCTGAGCTTCCTGCCCGGCCAGTGGCTGCTGCGCAGCGAGGCGGTGTCGGCCATGTTCCGCTTCGGCATCGGCGAGGCCCTGGCTTTCATCGCGCTGCTGCTGCCGCTGGCCGGCGGATTGTCGGCGCTGCTGATGGCGATTGCCATCCGCTGCAAGACCTTCAAGGAGGCGCAGGCCAATTCGACGGTGGTGATGCTCGCCGCGTCGCTGCTGCCGATGGTGGTGATCTTCAACCAGGAGGGCAGCTCGCCCTGGCACCTGTGGATGCCCGCCCTGGCGCAGACCACGCTGATGGGCCGCGTGCTCAAGGGCGAGCCGCTGGCGCTGTGGGACGTGCTGCCCTCGGTGGCCGTGTGCGTGATGCTGGCGCTGGTGTCGATCGCCTTCGTCACACGCACGCTGCGCAGTGCGGCGCTGAAGTGAACAAGCTCAGTTCAAGCGCTCACGCAGTGCACGCTGCACTTCCTGCTGCCAGGGCAGTGCGCGCACCAGCTCGTTGAGGAAACGCGCGGCTTCCATCGCGGTGAGCACCTCGCCTTCGTCGCCGATGAGGCGCACGTTGGTTACCACCGACATCGGGTCGGCAATCGCCACCACGCCGCGGGCGATCTGCACCCAGTCCCACGCCATGCCGGCTTCGCCTTCGGCGGCGCGGGCTGCCCAGACCGTCTGGCCGGCCAGCGGCGCTTCACCGGACAGCGTGATTCGTGTGCCGAGGTGGTGAAACCGCACATGAGCCGGCTCGCGGGCCTGCCACAATAGTGGCGGCCATGCGCGCAGTGACCATGCGGTGGCCAGGGGAAGTACAGATGCTGAGGGCAGGGGTGCTGAATGCTGCATGGAAGCATTCTTGGCGACCCGATGCGCGACGGAAAGCTGTAAACCTTGTCAGGGCGTGCTTTGTCCACAGGCTTGCGGTGAACGAGGAGAGCGATGCTCCCGGGTGGATACGCGGCGGTGCTGCAGGCCCGCAACCGTGAAGAGTTCCGCGATGAAGTCGTGCGCTTCACGCAGCGGCTCGGCTTTGAAACGGTGTCGGCGGTGACCCTCGTGCAACGCGGCCTGGGCCGCAGTGATGTCACCGTCGTCGACAACACCCCCAAGGCCTTCAGCGACACCTACCTCGACCCTTCGGTCGGGCGCCGCGACCCCGTGCTCAAGCACTGCCGCAGCGAGACCGTACCCATCGTCTGGGACCAGGCCACCTACGTGAAGAACGGTGCGGCCGAGCAGTGGGAGCACCAGGCCCGTTTCGGCTACCGCACCGGCATCGCCATGGCGCTGCACCTGCCCGAAGGCAAGCACTTCTTTCTGGGTGTCGATCGCGACCAGGCCCTGCCGGCGGACCCCGACGAATTGCAGCGCCTGGTGGCTGACCTGCAGCTCTTCGCGGTGCATGCGCAGGACTCGGCCATGCGCATCCTGGTGCAGCCCGAAGACCAGCCCGAACGCCCCGCCCTGACGCCACGCGAACTGGAGGCCCTGCGCTGGACGATGGATGGCAAGACGGCCTGGGAGGTCGGGGCGGTGCTGGGCATCAGCGAGCGCACCGCGGTGCTGCACATCAACAATGCCATGCACAAGCTCAACTGCGTGAACAAACATCAGGCGGTGCTGAAGGCGTTGAAACTCGGCCTCATCTACTGACAGGTGCCATGGCACCGGCGACCCATACCTTCGAACCTGTAAGACCTGACAGTACCTCCTGTGGCGGCTGGCTGCTCAAATAGCATTGAAGCGTGCGATTCCGCACACCATGCCTCGATGGAGTTGCCCAATGAAGCGTCTGCAGCAAGTGTTCCGCCGCGTCCTGAAGTCACAAGTCACCCAACAGCCAGTCGGCGCTCCGGTGCTGCTGTCTGCCGACGACCTCAAGAAGGTGGCCGGCGGGCTGCCTGCTGTCGGTGGCTTGATAAAGGGCACAGAAACCACCCTGCCGGCGGTCGGCGGCCTGCGAAGCTGACCTTCAACGATTCGCGCCTCCAGGTTCGTCCCTCCGGCCTCCAGGTGCTTGCGGGTCGGCATGGCCGGCCCGCATTTTTATGACCGCTTCACGTCCGCTGTTCCGGCCTGAGGCGGTTGATGCCCAGCGTCAGCATTGGCTGGGTGGTGTCCAGTTGGTGCAGCCGCCCAGCTTGGCCCGGATCACGGCGGGCGTGGTGTGCACAGCAGTGGCGGTGTGCGCGTTCCTGCTGGTTGGCGAGTACACGCGCAAGGCCACCGCCAGCGGCGTGCTGGTGCCAGACCGGGGTTTGATCCGCCTCGTGCCCTCCGCTGCTGGGATCGTGGTCGAACGCCGCGTGGCCGAGGGCCAAACGGTGAAGGCTGGCGACGTGCTTTTCGTGCTCGCGCTCGACCGCCCGTTGCTCGCCGGCGAAGCCCAGGCGGAAGTGCGCCGCAGCCTCGACGAACGGCGGCGCAGCCTGAGCGACGCGGCCCGCGACCAGCAACGCCTGGCCGGCGCGCAGCGCCTGGCGCTGGAGCGCCGCCTGTCCGCATTGGACGGCGAAGCCGCGCAAGTGGAGCTGGAAGCCGGCCTGCAGCGCCAACGTCTGGCGATGGCCGAACAATCGCTGGCGCGGCTGCAGGCCTTGCAGGCCGAGCAGTTCATTTCACAGGCGCAGGTGCAGACCAAAACCGAGGAGGTGCTGGGGCTGCGCGCAGTGGCACAAGGTCTGGCTCGCCAAGCCGCGGCATTGCAGCGTGAACGCGCCGAGCTCGAAGGCGAGGCGCGGGCATTGCCTTTGATCGCCGGTGCCCGCGTCGGAGGCCTGGAACGCGACCTGGCGCAAGCCAACCGCGACGCAGCCGAGCAGAACGCCGAGCAGCGGCTGGTGGTGCGTGCGCCGCAGCCGGGCACCGTGAGCACGGTGCTGGCCGAGCCCGGCCAGAGTGTGTCGCCGGCATCCGCGCTGGCCACGCTGGTGCCCGAAGGGGCCACGCTGCAGGCGCAGCTGTACGCGCCGTCCAGCGCAGTGGGCTTCGTGCAGCCTGGCCAGGCGGTGCGCCTGCGCTTCGAGGCCTTCCCCTACCAGAGGTTCGGGCAGCAGCCGGCGCATGTGCTGCAGGTGTCGCGCACACCGCTGGGCGCCAGCGACCTGGCGGCGCTGGCCCTGCCCGCCTCGGGCCCCGGCGCCGAGCCGCTGTTCCGCATCACTGTGGCGCTGGATGGTGCGCCGGTAGCGGCGCCGCTGGCCGCGGGCATGCGGCTGCAGGCCGACGTGCTGCTCGAACGCAGGCGGCTCATCGAGTGGCTGTTCGAGCCGCTGATCGGGCTGCGGGGCCGGCTGTGAGCCTGGGCGTGCTGCACGGTTTGCGGCTGGGCCCCGGCCACAGCGGGGTGCCCGTGGTCTTGCAAGCCGAAGCCGCGGAGTGCGGCCTGGCCTGCCTGGCCATGGTGGCGGGTGCACATGGCCTGGACACCGATCTGCCCACGCTGCGCCAGCGCTTTTCGCTGTCACTGAAGGGCGTGACGCTGGCCGAGATGGTGCGGATGGCGGATGCGATGCAGTTCAACTCACGCGCCCTGCGCGCCGAGCCCGACGAGCTGGCGCAGGTGCCTTTGCCCTGCATCCTGCATTGGGACATGAACCACTTCGTCGTGCTCGTGAAGCTGCGCGGCGACGAGGCCGAGATCCATGACCCGGCGCGCGGCGCGCTGCGCGTGCGCTTGTCTGAGCTGTCGCGGCACTTCACCGGCGTGCTGCTCGAACTGCAACCCGCGCCCGGCTTCGTGCCCGCACGGCAGCGCCGCCGCGTGCGCCTGCGCGAGCTGCTGGGGCCGGTGCGTGGCTTGCGGCGTTCGCTGGGGCAGATCTTCGTGCTGGCCCTGGCGCTGGAGCTGTTCGTCCTGCTCAGCCCCTTCTTCATGCAGTGGGTGATCGACGGTGCGGTGGTTGGCGCCGACCGCGACCTGGTGCTGACCCTGGGCGTCGGCTTCGGCTTGCTGGTGCTGATCCAGGCCACTACGGCGGCTGCGCGGTCCTGGGCCGTGCTCGCACTGTCGGCCACGCTGAACCTGCAATGGCTGGTGAACGTCTTTGCGCATCTGCTGCGCCTGCCGGTGGCCTGGTTCGAGAAGCGGCATGCCGGCGACATCTGGTCGCGTTTCGGCGCGGTGCAGCAGATCCAGAAGACGCTGACCACGGCCTTCATCGAAGCCGTGCTCGACGGCTTGCTGGTGCTGCTGACGCTGGTGATGATGTGGCTCTACAGCCCGGTGCTGTCGGCCATCGCGCTGGCCGCCGTGGTGGGCTACGGCCTCATGCGCTGGGCCTTCTACCGGCCGCTGGTACTGGCCACGGAAGAAGCGCTGGTCTTCGAGGCGCGGCAGTCGAGTCACTTCCTCGAATCACTGCGCGGCGTGCAGGCCATCAAGCTCTTCAACGCCCAGGGCGACCGCCAGTCGCGCTTTGCCAGCCTGGTGGTGGAGGCCATGAACGCGCAGCTCACGGTGCGCAAGCTGGAGCTGCTGTCGAGTGTGTTGCACCGCCTGCTTTTCGGTCTGGAACGCGTGGCCGTGATCTGGGTGGGCGCCTTGCTGGTCATCGACAACAAGCTGTCGGTGGGCATGCTGTTTGCCTTCTTCGCCTACAAGGAAACCTTCGCCGCGCGCGTCAGCGGGCTGGTCGACAAGGCGGTGGAACTGAAGATGCTGCAGCTGCAGGGCGAGCGGCTGGCCGACATCGTGCTGACGCCGCCAGAAGCGGACGTGCCCGGCTCCGCGCGCGAACTGGCCGCCGGCCTGGAGCTGCGCGACCTGCACTTCGCCTACGCCGACGGCGAGCCCGAGGTGCTGCGCGGCGTGAACCTGAAGATCGAGCCCGGCGAGTCGGTGGCCATCGTCGGGCCTTCGGGCTGCGGCAAGACGACGCTGCTCAAGCTGATGCTGGGTGTGTATGCGCCCACTTCCGGGGAAGTGCTGGTGGGCGGTGTGCCGCTGCCGCGCCTGGGCCTGCGCGCCTGGCGTGACCACGTGGGCGTGGTGATGCAGGACGAGCCGCTGTTCTCGGGTTCCATCGCCGACAACATCAGTTTCTTCAGCGCGTCACCTGACCTGGCCTGGGCCGAGCAGTGTGCGCGCGTGGCGGCCGTGCACGACGAGATCATGGCCATGCCCATGGGCTACCACACGCTCATTGGCGACATGGGCGCGGCGCTGTCGGGTGGGCAGAAGCAACGCATCCTGCTGGCGCGCGCGCTGTACAAGCGGCCGCAGATCCTGTTCCTGGACGAGGCCACCAGTTCGCTGGACGTGGAACGCGAGCGCAGCGTCAACCACGCGGTGCGGCAGCTGGCGCTGACGCGGGTGATCGTGGCGCACCGGCCCGAGACCATCGCCTCGGCGGCGCGCGTCATCGCGCTGCACGAAGGGCGTGTGGCGCAGGACCTGCGCAGCGTGCAGAGCGTGGCACCGATGCAGTAGGTAGGCGCGGGGCCTGCATCAGCCCGGCTTGGTCTGTTGTTCCAGCCGGTGCAGCCAAGCCAGTGCTTCGGTGCGGCTGTTGCCGCACATGTCCGCTGAAGGCGACAGCGAGGCGCAGAAAGCCGGCCGCTCGGGGCGGCCGAAGAGGCGGCAGCGTTCGTCCTCGTCCAGCTGCACGCAGCGCACGGCTGCCGCTTTGCCCTGCGGCATGCCGGGTATGGGCGAGGTGATGGACGGCGCCGTGCAGCAGGCGCCGCAACGCGCGCGGCAGTGCATGCCGCGCATGCTATCCACTCCGAGACCCTGCCAGCGGGGCCTTGGCGCCTAAAATCAGGCCATGCTGCATCCTCAGGAATTCGACGTCATCGTCATCGGTGGCGGGCACGCCGGCAGCGAAGCGGCGCTGGCCGCGGCGCGCATGGGCTGTGCCACGCTGCTGCTCACGCATAACATCGAAACGTTGGGGCAGATGAGCTGCAACCCGAGCATCGGTGGCATCGGCAAGGGGCATCTGGTCAAGGAGATCGACGCGCTGGGCGGCGCCATGGCCGCGGCCACCGATGAGGCGGGCATCCAGTTCCGCATCCTGAACGGCAGCAAGGGCCCTGCCGTGCGGGCCACGCGCGCGCAGGCCGACCGCGTCTTGTACCGCGCCGCCATCCGCCAGCGGCTGGAGAACCAGCCCAACTTGTGGCTGTTCCAGCAGGCGGTAGACGACCTGATGCTCGAGGGTGATCGGGTGGTCGGCGCCATCACGCAGGCCGGCGTGCGCTTCCGCGGCCGTGCCGTGGTGCTGACGGCGGGAACCTTCCTCGACGGACGCATACACGTTGGCTTGCAGAACTATGCTGCCGGCCGCGCCGGCGACCCACCGGCGCTGAGCCTGTCGGCGCGCTTGAAAGAGCTGAAGCTGCCGCAGGGCCGGCTGAAGACCGGCACGCCGCCGCGCATCGACGGCCGCAGCATCGACTTCAGCAAACTCGAAGAGCAACCGGGGGACCTGGACCCGGTGCCGGTGTTCAGCTTCCTCGGCACCGCCGGGCAGCACCCGCAGCAGGTGCCCTGCTGGATCACACACACGAACGAGCGCACCCATCACATCATCCGTGGCGGCTTCGACCGCAGCCCGATGTTCACCGGCGTCATCGAAGGCGTGGGTCCGCGCTACTGCCCGAGCATCGAGGACAAGGTCAACCGCTTTGCCGACAAGGCGTCGCATCAAGTCTTCCTCGAGCCGGAAGGGCTGACGACGCACGAGTTCTATCCGAACGGCATTTCCACGTCCTTGCCCTTCGACGTGCAGATCGCTGCCGTGCAAAGCATGCTGGGGCTGGAGCGCGCGCACATCCTGCGGCCCGGCTATGCCATCGAGTACGACTATTTCGACCCGCGCGAGCTGCAGCCGAGCTTCGAGACCAAGGCGATCCGAGGTCTGTTCTTCGCCGGCCAGATCAACGGCACGACCGGCTATGAAGAGGCGGCGGCGCAAGGTCTGTACGCCGGTGCCAACGCGGCGCTGCAGGTGCTGGGCCATCCTCGCTTCGACGGGCCTTGGCTGCCGCGGCGCGACCAGGCCTATCTGGGTGTGCTGGTAGACGATTTGGTGACCAAGGGCGTGACCGAGCCTTACCGCATGTTCACCAGCCGCGCCGAGTACCGCCTGCAACTGCGCGAAGACAACGCGGACCTGCGTTTGACCGAGGCCGGCCGCCGGCTGGGCCTGGTGGATGACGTGCGCTGGGCTGCGTTCGAGCGCAAGCGCGAGCGGCTGGTGCGCGAGCAGGAGCGGCTGCGCTCGACCTGGGTACGGCCGGCCACGGTGCCGGCAGCCGATGCCGAGCGCCTGCTCGGCAAGGCGCTGGAGCACGAATACAGCCTCGCCGAACTGCTGCGCCGGCCTGGCGTGGACTTCGATGCCGTCAACGCCGTCGCCGCGCTGGCCGATCATGGTGTTTCACGTGAAACGCTGCGTGCTGAGTGGGGCAAGCGGGAAGCTGACGCTGTCATCGAACAGGCCGAGATCGGCATCAAGTACGCCGGCTACATCGACAAGCAGAACGAGGAAGTGGAACGCGCATCGGCGCTGGAAACGCTCAAGTTGCCCGCGGAGCTGGACTACGCGCAGGTCTCCGCCCTCTCTTTCGAGGTGCGGCAGAAGCTGGCCCAGCATCGCCCCGCGACGCTGGGGCAGGCGTCGCGCATCTCCGGCGTAACGCCGGCGGCGATCTCCCTGCTGCTCGTGCACCTGAAGAAGGGCCGTTCCAAGGGTTTTGGCAGGGATGTGATCCCCGAGCGGGCGGTCTGAACGGGTGGCCGATCACCTCGACGCCATTTGCGCTGCCCTGGAACTGACGCCAAGCGCAGCGCAGACGCTTGCCCTGCTCACCTACCTGGACCTGCTTCAGCGCTGGAACGCCACCTACAACCTGACGGCCGTTCGTGAGCGGGATGCCATGCTCACGCAGCATCTGGCGGACTGTCTGGCAGTCGTGAAGCCACTTCACCACCGGCTGAAGCAAGGCCGGGTACTCGACGTGGGTAGCGGCGCTGGCCTGCCGGGCGTGGTGCTCGCCGTGATGCTGCCGGCGCTGGACGTAACCTGCGTGGACACCGTCGGCAAGAAGGCAGCTTTCGTCCGACAGGTAGCGGGCAGCCTGGGCTTGGCGAATTTGCACGCCCAGCACGCGCGGGTCGAAGCCTTGCGCTTGCCGGCCTTCGACCTGGTCACTTCCCGAGCCTTTGCCTCCCTGGCCGACTTCACCTCGCTCACCCAAACCCAGCTGGTGCCAGCAGGACTGTGGATGGCCATGAAGGGCAAGCGCCCTGACGCCGAGATCGCGGCGCTGCCTGCGAGCGTGACGATGTTTCACGTGGAACCTCTCTGCGTGCCCGGACTGGATGCCGAACGCTGCCTGGTCTGGATGCGCCCTTCCGACAAACGACGGATACCTTGATGACTCGACACCTCCTGTTCGCCGCCTTGCTCACGCTGCACCTTCCGACCTGGGCTCAGCCCGAGCCGGTGACTGCGCTGCCCAGCCTGGACGTGCCTGCCTACATGGGCACCTGGTACCAGGTGGCTTGGTTTCCCAACCGATTCCAGAAGCAGTGCGTGGCCGATACCTCGGCCACCTACCGCCAGCTGCCAGGTGGCCAGGTCGAGGTGGTGAACCGCTGCCGCCGCGCAGATGGCCAGATGGAAGCCGTCACCGGTCTGGCGCGCCCGGCCGGCTCGGTACTGCGCGGCCAGAAGCTGGAGCCCGCCCAACTCGAAGTGAGCTTCCTGCCCGCCTTGCTGCGCTGGCTTCCGATCTGGGGCAACTACTGGGTGTTGAAGCTGGCCGACGACGGCCGCTACGCCGTCGTCGGCGAATCGAAACGTGAATACCTCTGGGTGCTCTCACGCACGCCGCAGCTGCTGCCGGCCGATGAAACTGAGATACGCTCCCGCCTCGTCCAGTTGGGCTTCGACCTCACCCGCTGGCAAGCCCACACGCACACCTTGCCCGCTCCGCCCCCGCGCTGACGCGGGGCGGTCGACGAGAAGAAAGACCCTGCCATGCTCGGCATCACCGACTTCGGCGCCTTCTGCGCTGCCATCCTGCTCTTCCTCGCCCTGCCCGGCCCTGGGACCTTCGCGCTGCTCACCTCCACCGGCAAGGGCGGCTTTCGTGGTGGCGCGGCTGCGACATTGGGGGTGATTGCCGGAGACCAGGTCCTTCTGTGGCTGGCTGTGGCCGGTGTGGCGGCGCTGCTGGCCGCCTACCCGGTGGCCTTCAAGCTGGTGCAATACGCGGGCGGCGCCTACCTCGCGTGGATCGGCCTGAAGCTCGTCTTCGCCAAGCCCGGCGCGGCTTCGCCCGTCCGCATCGAGCCGCACCACTACGCCCGCCAGGCCTTCATGATCACGCTGCTGAACCCCAAGGCCATCGTCTTCTACATGGCCTTCTTCCCGCTGTTCATCGACCCGGTGCAGCACCGCGGCGCGGTCACCTTTGCCGCCATGGCTGCCACCATCGCCGTCATCACCGCGGTGTACTGCTTGCTGCTGTGTCTCTTTGCCAATGCCGTCAGCGCGCAGGTGCGTGCGCACCAGCGGCTGGTGCGTGGGCTGGAGAAGCTGGCCGGGGTCTTCCTCATCGGCTTCGGCATCCGGCTGTCGACGCAGTGAGTGCCGTGCGCATCTTCTGCGTGGCCAACCAGAAGGGTGGCGTCGGCAAGACGACGACCACCGTCAATCTGGCCGCCGGTCTGGCCCAGGTGGGCCGGCGCGTGCTGGTGGTCGACCTCGACCCGCAGGGCAACGCCACCATGGGCTCGGGCATCGACAAGCGCGCGCTGAAGCTCAGCGTCTATGACGTGCTGCTGGACACTGCAACCGTTGCTGAAGCCAGCCAGCCCAGCCCCAAGGGCGGGTATCAGGTGCTCGGTGCCAACCGCGAACTGGCCGGTGCCGAGGTCGAGCTGGTAGAACTGGATCGGCGCGAGAAGCGGCTGAAGGCCGCACTGGTGGCGGTGGCCGCGGACTACGACTTCGTGCTCATCGACTGCCCGCCTTCGCTGAGTCTGCTCACGCTCAACGGGCTGTGCGCGGCGCATGGCGTGGTGGTGCCCATGCAGTGCGAGTACTTCGCGCTGGAAGGCCTGTCGGACCTGGTCAACACCATCAAGCAGGTGCATGCCAACCTCAACCCCGACTTGCAGATCATCGGCCTGCTGCGCGTGATGTTCGACCCGCGCATCACGCTGCAGCAGCAGGTGAGCGAGCAGCTCAAGGCGCACTTCGGCGACAAGGTCTTCGACACCGTGATCCCACGCAACGTGCGCCTGGCCGAAGCGCCCAGCTACGGCCAGCCGGGCGTGACCTTCGATCCGGCGTCGAAGGGCGCCACCGCCTTCGTCGAATTCGCCAAGGAGATGGTGAAGCGCCTTGGTTGAGGATGAGCTGCTGCTGTCGCGCATCGAGGACGCCAGCCTCAACGCCAGCGCCCCGCCCCAGCAGCTTTGGTTGGACGGCTGGATCCTGCGCACCTCGCCCGGTAAGGCGCGGCGCGCACGCTGCATCAACGCGGTGGCAGCCGGGCGCCTGCCGCTGGCGCAGAAGCTAGCGCTGGCCGCCGAGGTCTTCCAGGAAGCGGGCCTGCCGATGGTGGTGCGCATCACGCGCTTCACGCTGCCGGCTGATCTGGATGCGCAGCTCGAAGCGCTGGGCTGGGCCCGGCAGGGCGACACCTGGGTGATGGTCAGCCAGCGGGTGGTGCCCACACCACGGGCCTTGCCCGCCGGTATGGTGTGGCGCCAGCTGGATGGCGCGGCCTGCGCGGAAGCCGTGGGGGCCTTGCGCGGCTCGCCATCCGAGCAGCGCCAAGCCCACGCTCAGCGCCTGGCCACCTCACCCGTGCCCTACCGCGGCTACGCGCTCTGCCGCGAGGGCGATGGCCGTGTGCTGGCCTGTGGCCAGTTCGCGCGTGAAGCCGAATTGGTCGGGCTCTACGACGTCTTCACCCACGAATCAGCGCGTGGCCGTGGTTTGGCTACCCTGTTGTGTGAGCGCATGCTTTCCATCGCAGCCAGCGAAGGCGCGCGCGTGGCGTATCTGCAGACCGAGTGCGACAACCACGCCGCGCGCCGCGTTTACCAGCGCCTGGGCTTTGCCGATGCCTACGGTTACCACTACCGGCAGCCGCCCGCCGAGACCTGATTACAGGCCCAGGCCCTCGTCCACGCCGATGTGCACGTTCATGGCCTGCACCGCCGCGCCGCTGGCGCCCTTGCCCAGGTTGTCCAGACGCGCCATCAGCAGCGCTTGCGTGTGATTGGCAAAGACGAAGATGTCGACACGGTTGGTGTCATTGCAGGCCTGCACATCGAAGAAGCCCTGCTCCAGCGTGGCGGCATCGCGCAGCGGCATGACCCGGATGAAGCGCTCGTCGGCGTAGTGCCGCTCCAGCGCGTGCTGCAGAGCTTCGGCCGTGGTGCCCAATGTGCTGAGCGACAGCGGCACCGACACCACCAGCCCCTTGTAGAAGTTGCCCACCATCGGCATGAAGACGGGCGGCGCAGCCAAGCCTGTGTGTGCAGCCATCTCGGGCAGGTGCTTGTGCGCCAGCGAGAGCGCGTAAGGCCGTGGTGAAGTGAGCGCAGGCTCAGCGGGTACAGCCTCATACTGCTCGATCATCTTCTTGCCGCCACCCGAGTACCCGGTGATCGAGGTGGCGGAAACCACCTGCGTCACCGGCACCAGCCCGGCGTCCACCAGCGGCCGCAGCAGCAGCACGAACGCGCTGGCATGGCAGCCCGGGTTGGCGATGCGCTTGCTGTTGCGGATGGCGTCGCGCTGGCCCGGCGCCAGTTCCGGCAGGCCGTAGGCCCAGCCAGCAC
>JANNFE010000130.1:0-1612 GCA_031379415.1 Betaproteobacteria bacterium
ATAGAGTCAAATATTGGCACGATACGCATTCATCACGACCCCGGGAAACCGCACATGAAACCCACTCCGCCCGGCTGGCCGCGCATCGCGCCCGGCATCTACTACCGCGATGCGTCGCGCATGATCGACTGGCTCTGCGCAGCCTACGGCTTCGAACTGCGCCTGAAGGTGGAAGGCGACGACGGCCGCATCGAGCACAGCGAGCTCGCCTATGGCGACGGCCTCATCATGGTCGGCCGCGAAATGAGTGGCGAAGCGCAGCGCTTCGACACCACGCGCCTGAGCCCCTTGAACGCCGGCTGCAACACGCAGAACCTGATGGTCTTCGTCGACGATGTCGACGCCCACTGCGAAGTCGCGCGCGCCGCCGGTGCCAAGATCGTGGCCGAGCCCGAACTGCACGATTACGGCGACGACTACTGGGCCGACCGCAGCTACGGCGCCATCGACCCCGAAGGCCATCTCTGGTGGTTCACCCAGCGCATCCGTGGATAGGTCGGCCGCCGCCCGTTCGGCCGACAGCGACGCTGCCGTCGGCCGCGCCCTGGCCGCCTTGACCGACCCCACGCGCCGCGCTGTCGTGCGCCTGCTGGCCAGCGGCCCGCAGCGCGCGGGCGAGCTGGCAGCTGCACTGGCCATGAATCCGGCCTCGCTCAGCCGCCACCTGCGCGTGCTGCGCCAGGGCGGCCTCATCGCCGACGACGAACCCGAGCACGACGCCCGCGTGCGCCTGTACCGCCTGCAGCCGCAGGCGCTGGCGCCGCTGCAGGACTGGCTGGCCGAGCTGGAAGCCTTCTGGGGCGAGCAGCTTCAGGCCTTCAAGACGCATGCCGAAGCCACGGCCGCACCGCGGCGCAGGCGATGAGCGCGGGTGATGAAGCACGCGCCACCGTCAGCCTGGCGGTGGCGCCAGAAGAAGCCTTCCGCCTCTTCACGCAGGAGGTCAACCTGTGGTGGCGCCGCGGCCGGCGCTTTCGCAACGCGGGGGGCGAAGCGGGCATCGTCTGCATCGAACCCGGCGTGGGTGGCCGGCTCTTCGAGTCCTTCGACACGCCTGACGGCGAACGCGTGGTGGAGATGGGCCGCACCCTCGCCTGGGAGCCGCCGCACCGCCTGCTGCTGCAGTGGCGCGCCGTCAACTTCGCGCCGCACGAACACACCGAAGTCGAGGTGTTGTTCAAGCCGGTCGGGCGCAGCACCCACGTCACCGTGCTGCACCGCGGCTGGGCCGCCATCCGGCCCGACCACCCAGTGCGCCACGGCCAGCCCGTGCCGGCTTTCCTGCGCATGATGGGCCTGTGGTGGGGCGACCTGCTCACCGCGCTGCGGCAGCGCGCCGCCGGTGTTCCAATGGTTGCCCCGCAGCCGCCACACCCGCCATACCCGCCATGAGCAACCGCCTGACGCAGATCGCCACCCGCACCGGAGACGATGGCAGCACCGGCCTGGGCGACGGCACGCGCGTGCCCAAGAGCCACCTGCGCGTCATGGCCATGGGCGATGTCGACGAACTCAACTCGGGCCTGGGCGTGCTGCTGGCCGAGCCGCTGCCCGACGACGTGCGCGAGCTGCTGGTGCTCATCCAGCACGAGCTCTTCAACCTGGGTGGCGA
>JANNFE010000142.1:0-23026 GCA_031379415.1 Betaproteobacteria bacterium
GGCGTTCGAAGTACAACTTCATGCCGCGCGCGAAGCCGTCGCGGCCCACCAGCGTGTGCATCATGCGCACCACCTCGGCGCCTTTTTCATACACCGTGGCAGTGTAGAAATTGTTGATCTCCAGGTAGCTGTCGGGCCGCACCGGGTGTGCCATCGGGCCGGCGTCTTCAGGGAACTGCAGGGCGCGCAGGCGCATCACGTCTTCGATGCGCTTCACAGCACGGGCCGACGGCGAGCCCGCCATGTCCATGCTGAATTCCTGGTCGCGGAAGACGGTCAGGCCCTCCTTCAGGCTGAGCTGGAACCAGTCGCGGCAGGTGATGCGGTTGCCTGTCCAGTTGTGGAAGTACTCGTGGGCGATCACGCTCTCTATGGCCGCGAAGTCGGCGTCGGTGGCGGTGGCCGCGTTGGCCAGCAGCAGCTTGGTGTTGAACAGGTTCAGGCCCTTGTTCTCCATCGCGCCGCCGTTGTAGTCCTCGACGCCCACCACCATGAAGCGGTCGAGGTCGAGCGCCAGGCCGAAGCGCGCTTCGTCCCACACCACGCTGGCCACCAGCGCGTTCATGGCGTGTTCTGTCTTCTCCAGGTCGCCCGGGCGCACGTAGACCTGCAGCAGATGGTCACGCCCCGCACGCGTGCGGATGCGCTGCTCGCGCGCCACCAGGCGCCCGGCCACCAACGCAAACAGGTAGCTGGGTTTCGGAAAGGGGTCGTGCCACTTCGCGTAATGGCGGCCGTTGTCGAGTTCGCCTTGCTCGACCAGGTTGCCGTTGGACAGCAGCACTGGGTACTTCGCCTTGTCGGCGCGGATCAGCACCGTGTAGACCGCCATCACGTCAGGCCGGTCCAGGAAGTAGGTGATGCGGCGGAAGCCCTCGGCCTCGCACTGCGTGAAGAAGCCGCCGCCGCTGGTGTACAGACCGCTGAGTTCGCTGTTCTTGTCGGGGCAGCAGGTGTTGCGGATGTCCAGCGTGAAGGCGTCGGCCTCGGGCGGGTTGTCGATCACCAGCTCGTCGCCTTCGTGGCGGAAAGAGACACTCTGGCCGTCGGCCTGCACGCGCAGCAGCGTGAGCGATTCGCCGTTCAGGCGCAAGGCGCCGCGCGGCGCCGCCGGGTTGCGCTCGATGCGCAGCTTGCTGGCGACGATGGTCTTGGCCGGGTCCAGGTCGAAGCTGAATTCGGCCGTGCGGATGAAGTAGGCCGGCGCGGCGTAAGCGTCGCGGCGCACGAGGGTGGTGGTGGCTTCACGCATGGGGCGTGGTCTCCTGGTCGGTCTTGTTCGGGGCGGGGGCAGGGCTCAGGCCCCCGGATCGTTCTAAGGGCGTTCTACAGGCCCTGTTTCAGGCTGGCTTCGATGAAGCCGTCGAGGTCGCCGTCGAGCACCTTCTGGGTATTGCTGATCTCGACGTTCGTGCGCAGGTCCTTGATGCGGCTCTGGTCCAGCACATAACTGCGGATCTGGTGGCCCCAGCCGACGTCGGTCTTGGTGTCCTCCAGCTTCTGCTGCTCTTCCATGCGCTTGCGCATCTCGTGGTCATACAGACGCGAACGCAGCCGCTTCCAGGCCACGTCGCGGTTGCTGTGCTGGCTGCGGCCGTCCTGGCACTGCACCACGATGCCGGTGGGAATGTGCGTCAGGCGCACCGCCGAGTCGGTCTTGTTGATGTGCTGGCCGCCGGCGCCGGAAGCACGAAACGTGTCCGTGCGCACGTCCGACGGGTTGATCTCGATCTCGATCGAGTCGTCGACCTCCGGGTAGACGAACAGCGACGCAAAGCTCGTGTGGCGGCCGCCGGCGCTGTCGAAAGGGCTCTTGCGCACCAGGCGGTGCACACCGGTTTCGGTGCGCAGGTGGCCGAAGGCGTAGTCGCCTTCCACTTTGATGGTGGCGCTCTTGATGCCGGCCACTTCGCCGGGTGTCTCGTCTTCCAGCGTCGCCTTGAAGCCCTTGCGCTCGGCGTACTTCAGATACTGGCGCAGCAGCATGCCGGCCCAGTCGCAGGCCTCGGTGCCACCGGCGCCGGCCTGGATGTCGACGAAGCAGTTGAGCGGATCTGCCGGGTTGCTGAACATGCGGCGGAACTCGAGGTCCTCCACCGTCTTCTGCAGCGCCTGCGCCTCGGCTTCGATGGCCCGCAGGCCGTCGTGGTCGCCGTCGGCCTTGCTCATGTCGAAGAGCTCGGTGTTGTCCGACAGGTTGCCGTGCAGGTGGTCGATGGTGGCGACCACGGTCTCCAGCGTCTTCTTCTCGCGGCCCAGTTCCTGGGCGCGCTTGGGTTCGTTCCACACCGCGGGGTTTTCCAGCGCGGCGTTGACTTCGTTCAGGCGCAGGGCTTTGCGGTCGTAGTCAAAGATACCCCCGGAGCTGCGCGGTGCGGGCACTCAGGTCGGCGAGCAGCGTGCCGATCGAGTTGATGTGTTCGACGTCCATGTGGGTGGTTCTACCTGGGTGACAACCTGCAATTCTCTCATGCGAGGAATGGCGCGAGATGCCGCGCCAGGGCCTGCGGCTGGTCATGGTGCAGCATGTGGCCGCAGGGGCTGAGCCGCACACGCTGCACGTTCGGCACCACGGCCAGCCGCGCGTCGAACTCGCTGCGCGGGTAGCGGTGGCCCCACCACTTGGCCACGTCGGTCTGGTCGCCCTCGGCCCACAGCACCGGGGCGGTGATCAACTTCCAGGCCTCGAGCACCTCGCTCGCCTGGTAGAGCACCGGGTTCACGCGCTTGTGCGCCGGGTGGCCCAGGATGTGCCAGCGGCCGTCTTCGGCCCGTCGCGACCAGTGCGGTGCCAGCCACGCCGCCTTGTCGGGCGCGAGCAGCGGGTTGTTCTTCAGCAGGCGTTCAGCGACCTCGTCGACGTTGGCGTAGCTGCGCAGCGAGGCCGGCGTCTTCAGTTCGTCCAGCCACTGCAGCAGACGCCTGGGTGCGTGCTGCGGCTTCGTCTGCGGCAGGCCGAAACCTTCCAGGTTGATGAGCCGGCGGATGCGCTGCGGCCGCAGGCCGGCGTAGCTCATCACCACGTTGCCGCCCATGCTGTGGCCGGCCAGGTCGATGGGGCCTTCCGGGACCAGCGCGTCGAGCAGCGCGTCCAGATCGCCCAGGTAGTCGGGGAACCAGTAGGTGTCGGCCTGCGGCGTGTCGGTGAGGCCGAAGCCGCGCCAGTCGGGCGCGATGACCCAGCGCTCGAAACCGTCGACTTCGGCCAGCGCGTCGACCACGAACTGGAAGGACGCAGCGACGTCCATCCAGCCATGCAGCATCACCAGCGGCAGTCGATCGGGCGTCGCCAGGGACCCGTCGCCCCACTGCAGCACGTGGTAGTTGAGGCCGCGCAACGGAACGAAGGACGACTGCGCGACGCGGCGCGCGACGTAGGGAGTGACCATGTCGCAACTGTAGGCCAGCGACAATCCGGACATGAATGAAGCCGCCCACACCCTGCGCCCCGCCACGCCCGCCGACCTGCCCGCCATCGTCGGGCTGATCCGCGAACTGGCCGTGTTCGAAAAGCTGGAGCACCTGGTCGTGGTGACGCCCGAGTCGCTGCAGCCGCATCTTTTCGGCGCGCGCCCGGCAGCCGAAGCGGTGGTGGGCGAGGTGAATGGCAGCGTCGTCGCCTTCGCGCTCTTCTTCACCAACTTCAGCACCTTTCTCGGCAGGCCCGGGCTCTACCTGGAAGACCTGTACGTGCAGCCCGCACACCGTGGCAGCGGCCTGGGCAAGGCGCTGCTGCAGCACCTGGGCGCGCTGGCTGTGGAAAGGGGTTGCGGACGCTTCGAGTGGAGCGTGCTGGACTGGAACCAGAACGCCATTCATTTCTACGAGAAGATGGGTGCGACGGTGATGCCCGACTGGCGCATCTGCCGCCTTGCCGGGGCGGCCCTGCAGGCCTACGCGAAGCGCTGATCAGCCCGCGGCCACCAGCGCCGCCAGGGTGTCCAGCGAATGACGGGCGCCGACCTGGCGCTCGCCCACCACGGCCACCACGGCCTGGGCCTTGCCGTCGGTCTGGCGCCGCGTGGGGCTGGCCAGCAGCATACCGTGCTGGTTGGTCAGGCAAGCCACCACCGGCGTGGTGATGCTGGGCCCGCGCGCCACCACGATGGCCAGTTCGCCACCGGACAGGCGGACGTAGCAGCCCGGCGGGTAGATGCCGAACTCGCGCACCAGGGCCGCCGTCATCGGGTGGCCGGGGTCCTGCATGAACATCTGGCGGCCGGCCATGTCGGCTGCCATGGCGTCGCGCGTGCTGCGGGCCGCCAGCTTGCTGGTGTAGACATCGGCGCGGCGTGCCAGTGTGGCCAGGTCGCCGGCGTCGGTGTGGCCGCCCGGGTAGCCGCTGCCATCGTCTTCTTCGTGATGGCGCAGCACCGCGTGCAGCCAGTCGCTGTCGGTGATGCCGGCCTGCTGCAGCATGCGCCAGCTGCGCAGGGGGTGGGTCTGCAATTCGTGCCGCTGTTCCATGGTGGGCGGCGTGGCCTGGCGCGCGAGCCGACCCTGCAGCGCCAGCATCGACAGGTTCATGGTCAGCGCCACCTTGAACAGGCGCTCGCACTGCCCGATGTCCCAGCCCAGACGCTGGGCGACGAGCATGCCGGTGATGGCGGTCTGCAGCGAACGCTGGGCGCCGTAGGCCACGTCGTCGTTGGCGCCCTGGCGCAGCACCTGGAAGATGGCCAGGTCGGGGTCGCGCTCGATGAGTGTCTGCACCGGTGCGGTGGCCTCATCCAGTGCGCCCTTGAAGCTGTCGTCGGGCGCACCGAAGAGTGCGCGCGAGACCTTGTTCAGGCCCTGCGCCCACAGCCGCGGCAACTGCGAGCGCGGCGCCTTCATCACCTCGTCGCGTGCGCTCTGCAGTTCAGCCAGGTCGACCAGGGCGCCGCGCAGGAACAGCGCCTGCAGTTGCTCGCCCGACTCCACCTTCTGGCCACGGGCCAGCAGCAGGGTGTGGTTGGCATCGCGCACATTGAAGGGCAGGGGCGCCCCCAGGTGCACGCGGTGCTGGACGGTGGAGAGCTGGGCGAAAGACATGGTCTTGGTGGCGGGCAAGGAACTGAAAGCCTGAGCGTTGAGACTTTTTCGGCCGGCAAGATCAGAACTTGACCGCGGTGCGTGGCTATACAGTGGCAGGCATGTCTCACGTGGACCGCACCGCCGACCGCACCGCCGACCGCTGCACTGACCGCTATACCGCGCTGCACCAGGGCTTCCGCTGGCAGGTGCCACAGCGCTTCAACATCGGCCAGGTTTGCTGCACGCGCTGGGCGCGCGGCCCGTCCGGCGCGCGCGTGGCCATCGCGTGGGAACACGAGGACGGCCGCCGGGGCCGACTCAGCTACCGCGAACTGCAGCGCCAGGCCGACCGCCTGAGCCACGCCCTGGCGCGTCGCGGCGTGCAGCGCGGCGACCGCGTGGCGGTGGTGATGCCGCAGCGGCCCGAGACAGCCATCGCGCACATCGCCATCTACCAGCTGGGTGCGGTGGCCATGCCGCTGTCCATGCTCTTCGGCCCCGAAGCACTGGCCTATCGGCTGCAGGACAGCGGCGCTGTGCTGGCCATCGTCGACGAGACGGCCATCGACAATGTGCATGCCGTGCGCGGCGACTGCGCAGCGCTGCGCACCGTGCTGGCCGTGGGTGGTGCGGCAGGGCAGGGCGATGCCGACTGGGCCGCCGAACTGGGCCTGGGCGATACGGCCTTCGCGGCGGTGGACACCGCCGCCGACGACCCCGCCGTGCTCATCTACACCAGCGGCACGACAGGCCCGCCCAAGGGTGCGCTGATTCCGCATCGCGCGCTCCTCGGCAACCTGACGGGTTTCGTCTGCAGCCAGAACTGGTTCTCAGACAGCCAACGGTACAGGCCTCTTTCCCTGAGGAAAGGGGAGCGGGGAAAGGGGGGCGAAGGCTCACCCGAAGGGTTCCAGAACACGCGGAGTGTGTTCTGGAGCCCGGCCGACTGGGCCTGGACCGGCGGGCTGATGGACGCACTGCTGCCCACGCTCTACTTCGGCCGCCGCATCGTGGCCTACCAGGGCCGCTTTGCACCCGAGCGGGCCTTCGAGCTGATGCAGCACCACGGCGTGACGCACAGCTTCCTCTTCCCCACCGCGCTGACGGCCATGATGACGGCCGTGCCGGCGCCGCGCGCGCGCTACCGGCTCAAGTTGCGCGCCGTGTTGAGCGCCGGCGAGGCGGTGGGCGACGCCGTCTTCCACTGGTGCAGGGAGGCGCTGCGCGTGACCGTCAACGAGATGTTCGGCCAGACCGAGATCAACTACATCGTCGGCAACTGTGGCAGCTACGTCGGTGCCGACGGCCGCCGCCGCCCCGCCTGGCCGGCGCGCCCCGGCAGCATGGGCCGGCCCTACCCGGGCCACCGCGTGGCGGTGATCGACGATGAAGGCAGGGAGTGCCCGCGCGGCACGCCCGGCGACGTGGCGTTGCACCGGCTGGACGTGCACGGCCACCCCGACCCGGTGTTCTTCCTGGGCTACTGGAAGAACGACACCGCCACCCGCGCCAAGTTCACGGGCGACCCGGCATCCTCGTGGTGCCGCACTGGCGACACCGCGGTGATGGATGCCGAGGGCTATCTCTGGTACCAGGGCCGCAACGACGATGTTTTCAAGGCCGCCGGCTACCGCATCGGGCCCAGCGAGATCGAGAACTGCCTCGTCAAGCATCCGGCCGTGGCCAATGCCGCCGTGGTGCCCAAACCGGATGCCGAACGCGGCGCGCTGGTCAAGGCCTACGTCGTGCTGGCACCCGGGCATCTCGGGGATGCCGCGCTGGTGGCGGCGCTGCAGCAGCACGTGCGCGGCCAACTCGCGCCCTACGAGTACCCGAAGGAGATCGAGTTCATCGCCGCCTTGCCGATGACGACCACCGGCAAGGTGCAACGGCGCCTGCTGCGGCTGCAGGAGGAAGAGCGAGCGCGACAACGCCCGTGTCGTGATTGACTCTTGCGTCAACTGAAGGCGCTAGGCGCGTTGAGTGGTGACGCTCTCATATGCCGACCACCAGCGCCGGCAGCGTCGGCAGCACCGCGGGTTTGAGGCCCGCGGGTCGGAACCGATCCAGCGCGCGCAACCAGCCGGGCCCGACCCGCCGCAGTCCGGTCCTCGTGCCCGTCTCGGGTCTTGCCAAGCTCGTTGGGATCTCTGTGTGCGCGCGGCTCGGCGCGTGGCGGATCAGGGGCCCCGAACGGATGCGCTTCAAAAACTCATCGGCGCAGAACCTGAAGAGTACGCGGCGCGCGCGTCGGAGCGAGTGCATGCAGGAGCCCGGTCGCCACCGCTTGGCGTCCGCACAGGCAGGGCATCGGTATGGACTTCCACCCCCAGCCATCATCAGGATCTGCCCTTCAGGTTGTCGGTGGTCGCGTGGCGCGGCAACCAGTGCGCCTGCCAAGCCTGTTGAAGCGCGAGCAGCGGCGCTTGACCAGCGTTGGCGTTCGCTGCTGCCTGCCCATCGTCGGGCCTCATCGCCTGGTCTACGTCGGGGCCGATGGTGCCGGGCATGACGCAAGCGTAGTGCGAGCGCCACACCAGCAGGCACCGAGCCGGACCGTCGGTGAAGACCTGGGCAAGAAAAGCAAACGGGCCGATGAGGCCCGTGTTTCCTTGATTCCTGGCGGAAGGGGCGGGATTCGAACCCGCGGTGGGTGTTAACCCACACATGCTTTCCAGGCATGCGACTTAAACCGCTCATCCACCCTTCCTGGCGCCGGGCACGATTCTACCGGGCCGGCTGCGGTGCCGCCGCCCTTTGCGGCACCGCGGGCTACTGCGGCAGGTGCAGGATATGGCGCAGGTCGTCGAAGCCCTGCTTGGTGCCGTTCTTGAAGCTCCCCTGCGAAGGGATGATCTCGATTTCGAACTTCTCGCTCGTCTTGATGCCGGCCGCGCCCAGCGCCTGTTTCACCGGCTTCGGGATGCCCTTGATCTTGATCTCGGAGCCGATCTGGTAGTCCAGCCCCGAGACATGCGACGGCGCGAAGGTGCAAGGGTCGACGTCGGCCCTGGGCCTGGCTTCGTTCAGGGCGCCGAAGAACTCGCCCAGGAAGGAGAAGGTCGGGGTCACGGAACCCTGCATGAAGCCGATCAGCGCGCCGGCAGAGTTCCACTTGCGGGGCTTGAGCAGGAAGGCCTATTCGACGCGGACGCTCTTGCCGGTGGCGTCGGCGTCGTTTGTCGGGCTGATCAGCGCGTAGGCACAGGGATGCTGCGACTGCGGCCCGCTATGGTGGTAGCGGGTGTCGGCGCCACGGTGCTGCATCAGCACCTCGTCGAGCCCGAGCCGGTGGCTGTAGCTCACCAGCGGCTGGCCGCGGCTGTCGTGTTCGGCCACGATCTGCTGGCCGTCGTAGAGGGACTCGCGCAGCTGCCCGGCCACCGTCTTGCTCAGCCGGCGTCCGCGGCCGTCGTAGGCGCAGTTGTCGGCGCCGCGGCACAGCCGGTTGCCGTTGGCGTGGTGGGCGATGGCCTGGCCGCCCACTTGCGTGAGCCGGTTATCTTGCAGCAGCGTGCCAGCGTCGAGCCGGTTGCCCAGCGCGTCGCAGTCGCAGTCGACGCGGCCGTCGGCCCGCGTCACGGAGCGGCGGTAGCCGGTGGGCGTGAGCCCGAGCCCATAGCTGGCGATGACGGCGCCGCCGGCGTCGAAGTGCGCGAGCGTGCGCAGTCGGCCGCCCTGGCAGCCATAGGCGGTGTGCGCGCCGTTGGGGTGGTCGGCCCGCACGCGGCGCGCCGAGCAGGTCGGCGATGAAGCTCGGCCGCACGGCTGTTGTGTTCGACAGCGCCGCCGTGCTGTCGATGGGCGCCGACACCAGGCGCCAGCGGGAGCCCAGTGCCCGGCCGTTGAGGTCGAGCGACGCGCTGCCGTCCAGCATGACGGTGCTGCCCACCTCGACCGACTGGTCAGGGCCGGCCAGCGCCTCGGATGCGGTGTTGGGGGTGCCGGTCTGGCAGTTGGCACGTGTGCATTTGAGCGTGCACTGGCGAGCGTCGAGCACGTTGATGACGCCGTTGCGGTCGGCATCGCGCGGGTCGGCCAGGCCGTCGGCGGGCTGGTTGCGCGCGGCGTAGATCAGGTTGATGTCGTCGCGATCGAGGTCGACGTCGCACGGCAGCGCGTTGATGATCTCCTGCAGCTTGGTAGCGATGAAGCTGGTGAAGAAGGGCTGCGGGTTGGCGCGGAAGTCGGTGACGCGGAAGGCCCGGCCGCCGAAGCTGGCGGCCAGCGCGCCGCAGTGCGCGTTGTGATTGCCGAAGCCCGGTACGCCGATGAAGTTGAACAGGCCCCTGCGCGCCTGCAGGGTGTTGTTCAGCGCCGTGAATTGGGCGGGCGTGCTGTCATCGTCCTCGTCGGTGACGAGGATGACGTTGTTTGCCGGCGTTGCTGACGCGCTCGGTGCCGCCGCCGTTGGCCGTCAGGCTGCGGAAGGGGCCACCGACGCGGTTGAAGTCGGCGAGGTGGTGACGGTCTGGATCCGCGTGTCGTTGCCGCCGAAGCGCAGCAGTGCATAGCGCGCGTCGATGCCGGCGCTGATCATGGCGTTGTCGAACTCCTGGATGCGGGCCTTCACCTCGGCGATGTCGTCGTCCATGCTGGCTGAGGTGTCGGCCACCCACCGGATGTCGGCCGGCGCTGCCGCGTGCACGCCCCTCCCTGAGCCCAGCACCACGGCCGTGACCAGGCCCGTCAACCAGCGCACGAGTGTGTTCTTCATGCCACTGTTCCTGGAGCAGTGGCCCTGGCGGGCAGAGTTCGGGCAGAACGCCCTGGGGCAGCGCGGCCAGTGCGGCCAGCACCACCAAGCCGGCGGTGGCCGGCTCTGGCACGCTGCCTTGCTGCAGGTCGATCACGTTGACGCTGCCCGGGCTGATGACGACGTCTGTCAGGGCGTCGAGCCCGCCCAGGCCGGTGCCAAAAGCCACGTCGGCCAAGGTCAGGAGGCTGGTGTCGAAGTCAACGAAGAAGTTGTAGGCGCCAACCAGCTCACCGCCGGTGTTGCTGACGACGATGTCCACCGTGGCCTCTTGACCCGGCAGACGGGTCTGCGCGCGCGGCGAGAACTCGATCACCGCCGCCTGCGCGGACCAGCCCACCAGCACCAGCAGCAAGCCGGCCGCCGAGGCCTTCCAGCGCTACATCCAGGTTTCCCCCAAGATGTGATGTCAGGCCGCAGCGCCCATGCCCTGCCTCGCAGGAGGCGCAGTACAAGCTCAGCGCTGACTGCCGTGCACAGGTGCCAGCGCTCGGCAGCGCCGGAGATGTGACGCTAATCACCTGAAGGGTTATGTTCCAGCCATGCACCCCGCCGCGAGGGGGCAGGTCAACCCGCGTCGGGGCTGCTGACCGCGCGCTTGCGCAGCCAATCGACGAGCACGAACTCCAGCGCCTTCTGGTGCGTGCATTCCAGCACCACCGGCGGCGCGCAGCCGGCCTCGTAGGCTTCGCGCCAGCGCAGGGCGCACACGCACCAGCGGTCACCGGGCGCCAGGCCGCGGAAGCGCGCTTCGGGGCGCGGCGTGATGAGGTCATTGCCACGTTCCATCTGGAAGTTCAGGAACTCCACCGACACCTTGACGCAGATGACGTGGCTGCCCTGGTCGTGCGCGTCGGTGTGGCAGCAGCCGTCGCGGTACCAGCCGGTTAGCGGGTCGTAGCCGCAGGGCATCAGGGCGGTGCCCAGCACGTTGAGCGCGTGGTCGCGGTTCATGTGTCGGGTCTCAGCGAGCCCGGTCGCCCTTCATCAGTGCCATCGCGGTGCCGATGAGCCCGGCCACCTCGCCCATGTGGCCGGGCACGATCATGGTGTTGTTCTTCTGCGCCAGCTGGGCGTAGGCGTCCACCGCCTTCTCGGCCACCTTCAGCTGCACGGCCTGTTCGCCGCCGGGCTGCTGGATGGCCGCGGCGATCTTGCGGATGGCGTCGGCCGTGGCGTCGGCCACCGCGGTGATGGCTGCGGCCTCGCCGGCGGCCTTGTTGATCTCGGCCTGCTTTTCGCCTTCGCTGCGCGCGATGAAGGCCTCGCGCTCGCCGGTGGCGATGTTGATCTGTTCCTGGCGGCGGCCTTCGCTGGCGGCGATCAGCGCCCGCTTCTCGCGTTCGGCCGTGATCTGTGCCTGCATGGCGTGCAGGATGGCGGCCGGCGGCGTGAGGTCCTTGATCTCGTAGCGCAGCACCTTCACGCCCCAGTTCAGCGCCGCTTCATCCAGTGCGTTGACGACGCCGGCATTGATCAGGTCGCGCTCTTCGAAGGTCTTGTCCAGCTCCATCTTGCCGACCACACTGCGCAAGGTCGTCTGCGCCAGTTGCGTGATGGCGATGATGTAGTCGCTGCTGCCGTAGCTGGCACGCATGGGGTCGGTAATCTGGAAGTACAGGATGCCGTCGACCTGCAACTGTGTGTTGTCCTTGGTGATGCAGACCTGGCTGGGCACGTCCAGCGGCACTTCCTTCAGCGAGTGTTTGTAGGCCACGCGGTCGACGAAGGGCACCACGAAGCTCAGGCCCGGCGTCAGCGTGCGGTCGAACTTGCCCAGGCGCTCCACCACCCAGGCGTTCTGCTGGGGCACGATCTTCAGCGTGCGGCTGATGAAGATGAGGGCGATGACGCCGATGACGATCGCGATTTCCATGGGGGCCTTCAGGGGTGCGCGGCGGGTGCCACGCGGAGTTCATTGCCGTCCAGCGCCACGATGACGTGTTCGCCCGGCTGCGGCGTGCCCGGGCCGCTGTAGCGCACGGCCCATGAGGCGCCGCGATAGTGCACGCGCGCCCGGCCATCGCCCGACCATTGCTCCACGCGCAGGAACTGGCCGATGTCGAGGTTGACGTCGCGGTTGCTCTGCGGCGGGGCGGCCTTCGGCTCGCGGTCACGCTTCAGGTGCCAGGCCACGGTGGCGCCGCCGCCCAACACGGCGGCAGCGACGATCTGCGTGGCCGTGCCCAGGCCCAGATGCGCCGCCACGGCGCCGGCCGCGCAGCCCAGCGCCACCATCAGCAGGTAGAAGGTGCCGGTGGCCAGTTCAGCGGCCACCAGCGCGCCGGCGACCAGCCACCACCAGGTGGGTGCGTTCCAATCCAGAAGTTGCCTCCAGTCCACAGGCTTGCCTGGGGCAGTGTAGCCAGTGCGCGCAGCGTCATGCATGCAGCACCCCGCGCCCCTACACTTCGCGCTCTTTTCGCTGACCGCCCGAGGTTGCCGCCATGCTCCGCTTCCACTTCCCCATCGTCATCATCGACGAGGACTACCGCTCGGAGAACACCTCCGGCTTCGGCATCCGCGCGCTGGCCGCAGCCATCGAGAAGGAAGGCTTCGAGGTGCTGGGCGCCACCAGCTACGGCGACCTGAGCCAGTTCGCGCAGCAGCAGAGCCGCGCCAGTGCCTTCATTCTGTCGATCGACGACAACGAGTTCACGCCCGGCCCCGAGCTCGACCCCGCGGTGCTGAGCCTGCGCAAGTTCATCGAGGAGATCCGCTTCAAGAACGCGGACATCCCGATCTACATCTACGGCGAGACGCGCACCAGCCAGCACATCCCCAACGACGTGCTGCGTGAGCTGCACGGCTTCATCCACATGTTCGAGGACACGCCCGAGTTCGTGGCCCGCCACATCATTCGTGAAGCCAAGAGCTACCTCGACGGCCTGGCGCCGCCCTTCTTCAAGGCGTTGATGGACTATGCGCAGGACGGCAGCTACTCCTGGCACTGCCCGGGGCATTCAGGCGGCGTGGCTTTCCTCAAGAGCCCGGTGGGCCAGATGTTCCATCAGTTCTTCGGCGAGAACATGCTGCGCGCCGACGTCTGCAATTCCGTCGAGGAGCTCGGCCAGCTGCTCGACCACACCGGCCCGGTGCTGCAGAGCGAAAGGAATGCAGCGCGTATCTTCAACGCCGACCACTGCTTCTTCGTCACCAACGGCACCAGCACCAGCAACAAGATGGTGTGGCACCACACCGTGGCACCGGGCGACGTGGTGGTGGTGGACCGCAACTGCCACAAGAGCATCCTGCACAGCATCATCATGACCGGCGCGGTGCCGGTGTTCTTGACGCCCACGCGCAACCACTACGGCATCATCGGCCCGATCCCCGAGAGCGAGTTCTCGCCCGAGACCATCCGCCGCAAGATCGCGGCCAACCCGTTGCTCGCGGGCGTGGATGCCGCCACCGTCAAGCCGCGCATCCTGACGCTGACGCAGAGCACCTACGACGGCGTGCTCTACAACACCGAGACCATCAAACACGCGCTCGACGGCTACATCGACACGCTGCACTTCGACGAGGCCTGGCTGCCGCACGCCGCCTTCCACACCTTCTACGGCAGCTTCCACGCCATGGGCAAGAAACGCCCGCGGCCCAAGGACCAACTGGTCTTCGCGACGCAGAGCACGCACAAGCTGCTGGCCGGCATCAGCCAGGCTTCACAGGTGCTCGTGCAGGACGCGCAGGACAGGAAGCTGGACCGGCACCTGTTCAACGAGGCCTACCTGATGCACACCAGCACCAGCCCGCAGTACGCCATCATCGCCAGCTGCGACGTGGCCGCGGCGATGATGGAAGCACCCGGCGGGCCGGCGCTGGTGGAAGAGAGCATCCTGGAAAGCCTGGACTTCCGCCGCGCCATGCGCAAGGTGGAGCAGGACTTCGGCGAGCAGGACTGGTGGTTCACCGTCTGGGGGCCTGACGCGCTCAACGCCGAGGGCATCGGCCACAGCCACGAATGGGTGCTGAAGGCCGGTGAAACCTGGCACGGCTTCGGTGACCTGGCTGCCGGCTTCAACCTGCTGGACCCCATCAAGTGCACCATCATCACGCCGGGGCTCGGGATGTCGGGCCAGTTCTCCGAGACCGGCATCCCGGCGTCCATCGTCAGCAAGTTCCTGGCCGAGCACGGCGTGGTGGTGGAGAAGACGGGCCTGTACTCGTTCTTCATCATGTTCACCATCGGCATCACCAAGGGCCGCTGGAACACGTTGCTGACTGCGCTGCAGCAGTTCAAGGACGACTACGACCGCAACGCGCCGCTGTGGCGCATCCTGCCCGAGTTCTGCGCTGCGCACCCGAAGTACGAGCGCATGGGCCTGAAGGACCTGTGCCAGGCCATCCACGAGATGTACGCCAAGGGCGACATCGCCAGGCTGACGACCGAGATGTACCTGTCGGACATCAAGCCGGCCATGAAGCCCAGTGATGCGTTTGCCCATATTGCCCACCGCAAGACCGAGCGCGTGGCCATCGACGAGCTGGAAGGGCGCATCACCACGTCGCTGCTGACACCTTATCCACCCGGCATCCCGCTGCTGATTCCGGGCGAGCGCTTCAACAAGAAGATCGTCGACTACCTGCGATTCACGCGCGAGTTCAACGCTGCCTTCCCGGGCTTCGACACCGACGTGCATGGCCTGGTGGAAGACGACAGCGCGGGCACGCCGCGCAGCTACTACGTCGACTGCATCAAGGAGGCCTGAGGCCTCACTCCACCGCGCCGGCCGTCATGGCGTGACTGAAGCCGCCGTCGACGTAGGTGATCTCGGCGGTGACACCGGCGGCCAGGTCCGACAGCAGGAAGGCCGCCACGTTGCCGACATCGTCGATGGTGACGTTGCGGCGCAATGGCGCGATCTGCGCCACCTGGCCCAGCAGCTTGCCGAAGTCCTTGATGCCGCTGGCCGCCAGCGTCTTGATGGGCCCGGCCGAGATGCCGTTGACGCGCATGCCCTTGGGGCCCAGGCTGGCCGCCAGGTAGCGCACGCTGGCTTCCAGGCTCGCCTTGGCCAGGCCCATGGTGTTGTAGTTGGGCACGGCGCGCAGCGAGCCCAGGTAGCTCAGCGTCAGCAGCGCGGCACCGGGCCGCAGGAAGGGCAGGGCGGCCTTGGCCATGGCCGGGAAGCTGTAGGCCGAGATGTCGTGCGCGATGCGGAAGTTCTCGCGCGTCAGGCCATCGAGAAAGTCACCGGCAATGGCCTCGCGCGGCGCGAAGCCGATGCTGTGCACGAAGCCGTCGAACTGCGGCCAGCCCTGCGACAGCTGCTGAAACATGGCAGCGATCTGTTCGTCGCTGCCCACGTCACAGTCGAAGATCAGTTCAGAGCCGAACTCGCGCGCGAAGTCGGTGATGCGCTCCTTGAAGCGTTCACCCACGTAGCTGAAGGCCAGCTCAGCCCCCTGCGCGTGGCAGGCACGAGCGATGCCGTAGGCGATGGAGCGGTTGGACAGCACCCCGGTGACGAGGAAGCGCTTGCCAGCGAGAAAGCCCATGAAGGTCTCCGAGGAACCGGTCCGGTGCGACACCGGCGCGATTCTGGCATGCGACCCCAGCGCCCTGCGTTGCACTGCAGCATCGGAGTTGCGGCGTGACAAACTGGACAGCTATAATCCGGCCTTTCCGGGTAAAGCTGCGTGGGCTGAATCTTCCAGCCCATTTTTTTTGCTTGATCGTCTTTGGCCGCTCCGTCGTGAGCCCCGCCGAAGGCAGGTCCAGGCGGCTGGCCCGGTGGCACTGGGCAGTAGCGGATCAGGACAGCGGATCAGGACGAGCAAGGTTTGAGCGGCGCGCACGGAACAGTTCACGGCAAGGGTCAGCGCAAGGCGTTGCAGCACGACAGTGTTGCGGCCGACGTGCCTGTGGGCGTTCGCGTGGGCTGGCGCGAGGCCATCGTCGCCACCGTGCAGGGCCTGGGCTTCGAGTTGGTCGACGTCGAACGCGCGCAGCGTGGGCTGCTGCGCATCTTCATCGACCGCATCCCGGGCCACAACTACAGCATCGCCGGCGAGTTCATCACCGTCGACGACTGCGAGCAGGTCACACGCCAGCTGCAGTACGCGTTGGAGGTGGAAAACCTCGAATACGCGCGGCTGGAGGTCTCGTCGCCCGGCCTCGACCGGCCGCTGAAGACCGAAGCCGATTTCGAACGCTTTGCCGGCCAGGCCGTGCACGTGGTGCTGAAGGCGCCTTTCCAGGGCCGCAAGACCTGGCAGGGCGTGTTGAGCCGCAGTGACGATGGCGCTGCCTGGAGCCTGCAGTTCAAGGACGGCAAGGCCCTGCAGGTGCTGGGCCTCAAGTTTGAAGAAGTGCGCGAGGCTCGCCTCGTGCCCGTGGTTGATTTCAAGGGCCGCAAGTCGAAGGACGACGGCTCGGCAGGTGCAGCACCCGATGCCGCGCCGCAGCAGGATGGAGGCTAGAGAAGCGATGAACCGCGAAATGCTGATGTTGGTGGATGCCATCTCGCGCGAGAAGACCGTGGAACGCGACGTCGTCTTCGGCGCCGTGGAAGCCGCGCTGGCCTCGGCCACGAAGAAACTCAATGGCGGCGAGGTCGACATCCGGGTTGCGGTGGACCGCGACACCGGTGACTACGAGACCTTCCGCCGCTGGCTGGTAGTACCCGACAGCGCCGGGCTGCAGAACCCCGACGCCGAGGAACTGCTGTCAGAAGCGCTGGACCGCATTCCCGACATCGAGGAAGGCGACTACATCGAAGAAGCCATCGACTCGCTGACCATCGGCCGCATCGGCGCGCAGGCGGCCAAGCAGGTGATCCTGCAGAAGATCCGCGACGCCGAGCGTGAGCAGCTGTTGAACGACTTCCTGGCGCGTGGCGAGAAGATCTTCGTCGGCACCGTCAAGCGGCTGGACAAGGGCGACATCATCGTCGAGAGCGGCCGCGTCGAAGGGCGCCTGAAGCGCAGCGAGATGATCCCCAAGGAAAACCTGCGCAGCGGCGATCGTGTGCGCGCCTTCCTGATGGGCATCGACCCCACGCAGCGCGGCCCGCAGATCATGCTCAGCCGCAGCGCACCGGGTTTCATGATCGAGCTCTTCGCGCAGGAAGTGCCCGAGATCGAACAAGGCCTGCTCGAGATCAAGAGCTGCGCCCGCGACCCGGGCAGCCGCGCCAAGATCGCCGTCGTCAGCCATGACCGCCGGGTCGACCCCATCGGCACCTGCGTCGGCGTGCGCGGTTCGCGCGTCAACGGGGTGACCAATGAAGTGGCCGGCGAGCGTGTCGACATCGTGCTGTGAAGCGACGACCCGGCGCAGTTCGTCATCGGTGCGCTGGCGCCGGCCAACGTGCAGAGCATCGTGGTCGACGAAGAGCGCCACGCCATGGACGTGGTGGTGGACGAGGAGAACCTCGCCATCGCCATCGGCCGCGGCGGCCAGAACGTGCGGCTGGCCTCAGAGCTGACCGGCTGGCGCATCAACATCATGACGGCTGAAGAATCGCAGGCCAAGCAGGCTACCGAGAGTGAATCGGTGCGCGCGCTCTTCGTCGAGAAGCTCGACGTCGACGCCGAGGTTGCCGACATCCTGATCGCCGAAGGCTTCACCAGCCTGGAAGAGGTGGCCTACGTGCCGCTGACCGAGATGCTGGAGATCGAGAGCTTCGACGAGGACACCGTGCACGAGCTGCGCACGCGGGCCAAGGACGCGCTGCTGACGATGGAAATCGCCAAGGAAGAGAACGTCGAAGAGGTCTCGCAGGACCTGCGCGACCTGGAAGGCCTGACGCCCGAACTGATTGCCAAGCTGGCCGGGGGTGGCATCCACACCCGCGACGACCTGGCCGATCTGGCGGTGGACGAGCTGACCGAACTCTCCGGCATCGAAGACGAAGCCGCCAAGACCCTGATCATGAAGGCTCGCGAGCATTGGTTCACCGCTTGATGACCCAGCTGAACCCGCCGCAAGACCGCACCGAATACCCGAGGAAACCGCACCCATGGCCGTGACCACTGTCGCCCAGTTTGCCGCGCAGCTGAACCGTCCGACGACGGCGCTGCTCGAGCAGCTGCAATCGGCCGGCGTGACCAAGCAGTCGCCGGACGACGCCCTGACCGAGTCCGACAAGGAACGTCTGCTCGACTTCCTGCGCACCTCGCACGGCACCGCAGCTGTCGCGGGGCGCACGAAGATCACGTTGACGAAGAAGACGTCGACCGAGATCAAGCAGGCCGACGCCAGCGGGCGCGCGCGCACCATCCAGGTGGAGGTGCGCAAGAAGCGGGTCTTCGTCAAGCGCGACGACGCCCCGGCGACCGAGGAGCCGAGCGGCCCCAGCGCTGAAGAGCTGGATCTGCAGCGCCGCGAGGAAGAAGCCCACGCCCAGGCCGAAGCGCTGCGCAAGCAGGAAGAAGAACTGGCCGAGGCGCGCCGCGTGCGCGAAGCCAGCGAACGCGCTGCCCGTGAAGCGGCCGAAGCGGCTGCCGTCGAGGCCACCGCCAAGGCTGCTGCAGAGGCGGCTGCCGCGGCCGCCGCAGCAGAGGCCGCTGCTGCCCTGGCCAAGGCCTCGGGCGCACCTGCGCCCGCCGTCGAAGCACCCAAGCCCGTCGAACCCGAGCCGCCCAAGGCGCCGGAAGCGCCCAAGCCCGTGCTGCGCGTGGTGAAGGCAGCCGACAAGGCCGCCGAAGACAGCGCCAAGGCCGACGACCTGTCACGCCGCCGCAAGGCTGCCGAAGCCGAGGCCGCGGCCATCCGCGCCATGATGGCCGGCCCGAAGAAGGTACTGGTCGCCAAGAAGCCCGAAGAAGCCAAGCCGGCCGAGAACGCCACGGCCGCCAAGGAAGCCATCAAGGGCACCATCCACAAGCCCACGGCCAAGCCAGGCGTGCCCGGTGCAGCCACCACGGCTGCCAAGCCAGGCGACAAGAAGCAGGTCAAGAGCGAGAAGCTCAGCTCCAGCTGGGCCGACGACGCCGCCAAGAAGCGCGCCGCGCGGAAGACGCGCGGCGACAGCGGCGGCGGCCGCGCCGGCTGGCGCGCCCCGCGTGGCGGCGCCCGCCGTGGTGACGGCGGCAACGGCCAGAGCTACACGGCGCAGCCCGAAGCGCAGGTCCAGGAAGTGCACGTGCCCGAGACCATCAGCGTGGCCGACCTGGCGCACAAGATGAGCGTCAAGGCCAGCGAGGTCATCAAGCAGCTGATGAAGCTGGGCCAGATGGTCACCATCAACCAGCAGCTTGACCAGGAGACGGCGATGATCGTCGTCGAGGAAATGGGCCACAAGGCGCTGGCCGCCAAGCTGGACGACCCGGAAGCCTTCACCGACGAAGAAACCGCGCTGCACGACGCGGCCGAACAGTTGCCGCGTGCGCCGGTGGTCACCGTCATGGGCCACGTCGACCATGGCAAGACCAGCCTGCTGGACTACATCCGACGCGCCCGCGTGGCGGCTGGCGAAGCGGGTGGCATCACGCAGCACATCGGCGCTTATCACGTCGAGACGCCGCGCGGCATGATCACCTTTCTGGACACCCCGGGCCACGCTGCCTTCACGGCCATGCGGGCGCGCGGCGCGCAGGCCACCGACCTCGTCATCCTGGTGGTGGCAGCCGACGACGGCGTGATGCCGCAGACCAAGGAAGCCATCGCCCACGCGAAGGCGGCCGGTGTGCCCATCGTGGTGGCCATGAACAAGATCGACAAACCCGACGCCAACATCGAGCGCGTGAAGAGTGAGCTCGTGGCCGAAGGCGTGATCCCCGAAGACTTCGGCGGCGATTCGCCCTTCGTGGGCGTCTCGGCCAAGATGGGCACGGGCATCGACACGCTGCTGGAACAGGTGCTGCTGCAGGCCGAGGTGCTGGAACTCAAGGCACCCAAAGACGCGGCCGCCAAGGGCCTGGTCATCGAAGCCCGCCTGGACAAGGGCCGTGGCCCGGTGGCCACCATTTTGGTGCAGAGCGGCACGCTGAACAAGGGCGACGTGGTGCTGGCCGGCAGCAGCTTCGGCCGCGTGCGCGCCATGCTGGACGAAGACGGCAAGAGCATCGAATCGGCCGGGCCTTCGCTGCCGGTGGAGATTCAAGGCCTGACCGAAGTGCCGCAGGCCGGCGACGAGTTCATGGTGCTCAACGACGAGCGCCGGGCACGCGAGATCGCCACCTTCCGCCAGGGCAAGTACCGCGAAGTCACGCTGAATCGCCGCCAGGCCGCCAAGCTGGAAGGCATGTTCGAGAACATCGGCGAAGGTGCTGCGCAGACGCTCAGCCTCATCGTCAAGGCCGACGTGCAGGGCTCGCAGGAAGCGCTGGCGCAGAGCCTGCTCAAGCTCAGCACGCCCGAGGTCAAGGTGCAGATCGTGCACGCCGCGGTGGGTGGCATCAGCGAAAGCGACGTCAACCTGGCCATCGCGTCCAAGGCCGTCATCATCGGCTTCAACACGCGGGCCGATGCCGGCGCGCGCAAGCTGGCCGAAGGCAACGGCGTCGACATCAAGTACTACAACATCATTTACGACGCCGTCGACGAGATCAAGGCGGCCATGGGCGGCATGTTGGCGCCCGAGCAGCGTGAAGAGGTCATCGGCACGGCCGAGATTCGCACCGTGTTCGTGGCCAGCAAGATCGGCACCGTGGCGGGCAGCATGATCACCGCCGGCCGTGTGGTGCGCAACTCGCGCTTCCGCCTGCTGCGCGAGAACGTCGTCATCTACACCGGCGAAGTCGAATCGGTGAAGCGCATGAAGGACGACGTGCGCGAAGTGGCCGAAGGTTTCGAGTGCGGCATCAAGCTGAAGAACTACAACGACATCAAGGAAGGCGATCAGCTCGAGTTCTTCGAAGTCAAGGAAGTTGCGCGCACGCTGTAAGGCGGGCACGACGCTACCCCAGCGATCAGCCCCGCCAGACCGGCGGGGCTGATTCATTTGGAGCACCCAGTCATGCGACACAAGAAGGCCGTTCCCAACCGCAGCTACCGCGTCGCTGACCAGATTCAGCGCGACGTGGCCGAGCTCATCCGCGACCTCAAGGATCCGCGGGTGGGCATGGTCACGATCAACAGCGTCGACGTGTCGCCCGACTATGCCCATGCGCAGATCTACTTCTCGGTGCTGCTGGGCACACCCGAAGACAGCGCCACGGCGCTGAACGAGGCGGCGGGCTTCCTGCGCAACGGGCTCTTCAAGCGGCTGTCCATCCACACGGTGCCGACGCTGCACTTCCACTTCGACAAGACCACCGAGCGTGCGGCTGACTTGTCCGCGCTGATCGCCCGCGCGAACTCAGTCCGCGCCAAAGACGACGAATGAACCAGCCCGCGCGTTTGCCCCGCAAGCCACTGCACGGCGTGCTCTTGCTCGACAAGCCCATCGGCTGGACGAGCAACGACGCGCTGCAGAAGGCCAAGGGCATGCTGCGCGCGGAAAAGGGCGGCCACACCGGCACGCTGGACCCGCTGGCCACAGGGCTGTTGCCGCTGTGCTTCGGCGCCGCCACCAAGTTCAGCCAGGTCAGCCTGGACGCCGACAAGCGCTACACCGCCACGCTGCGCCTGGGCCAGCGCACGACGACGGCCGACCGCGAAGGTGAAGTCATCGAGCAGCGGCCGGTGCAGGTGGACCGCGCCACCATCGAAGCGGCATGCCAGCGCTACACCGGCACCATCGCCCAGCTGCCGCCCATGCACTCGGCGCTGAAGCACCAGGGCAAGGCGCTGTACGACTACGCACGGGCCGGCATCGAGGTCGAACGCCCGATGCGCGA
This sequence comes from Betaproteobacteria bacterium, assembly GCA_031379415.1. Classification (GTDB taxonomy): domain Bacteria; phylum Pseudomonadota; class Gammaproteobacteria; order Burkholderiales; family Burkholderiaceae_C; genus Rubrivivax. The sequence continues at coordinate 21,503 of JANNFE010000142.1, forward strand.
GGTCACGATTCATCGCATCGACATCGTCGAATGGCAGGCTGAGAAGCTCGTCATCGACGTGGCCTGCAGCAAGGGCACCTACATCCGCACGCTGGCCGAAGACATCGGCGCCGCACTCGGCTGTGGCGCCCACCTCAGCGCGCTGCGCCGCACCGGCAGCGGCGAACTCGAGGTCAAGAACGCCATCACCATCGAAGCACTGCAAGCGCTGAGCGCCGCAGAACGCGAGGCGCTGCTGATGCCCGCCGACGTGCTGCTGGCCGCCTGGCCCGAAGTTCGCTTGGCCGACGACGAGGCCGGCCGCTTCCTGTGCGGCCTGCGCCGGCGCGTCGAGATGGCCGACAACGCCGCCGTCCGCGTCTATGCCCAAACGCCACGTGCCTTTCTCGGCACCGCCCATATCACCGCAGGCGAACTGATCGCCGACCGCCTGCTGAGCCCCATCGAAGTCGAAAGCACCCCATGAGCTACAAAGCCATCCGCAACATCGCCATCATCGCCCACGTCGACCATGGCAAGACGACGCTGGTGGACCAGCTGCTGCGCCAGAGCGGCACCTTCCGCGAAAACGAGAAGGTGGCCGAGCGCGTGATGGACAGCAACGACATCGAACGCGAACGCGGCATCACCATCCTGGCCAAGAACTGCGCCGTGGAGTGGAAGGGCACGCACATCAACATCGTCGACACGCCCGGCCACGCCGACTTCGGCGGCGAGGTGGAGCGGGCGCTGAGCATGGTCGACGGCGTGGTGCTGCTCATCGACGCGCAGGAAGGCCCGATGCCTCAGACCCGCTTCGTCACGCGCAAGGCGCTGGCCCTGGGCCTGAAGCCCATCGTGGTGGTGAACAAGGTCGACAAGCCCGGTTCGCGGCCCGACTACGTCATCAACGCCGCCTTCGAGCTCTTCGACAAGCTCGGCGCCACCGAAGACCAGCTCGACTTCCCGGTGGTCTACGCCTCGGGCCTGAACGGCTGGAGTTCACTGAAGGAAGGCCCGGCCGGCGAGCCCTGGGGCAGCGACCTGAGCACGCTCTTCGACACCGTGCTCGACCATGTGCCCGCCCACCAGGGCGACCCGGCGGCGCCGCTGCAGCTGCAGATTTCCTCGCTGGACTACAGCACCTTCGTCGGCCGCATCGGCGTGGGCCGCGTCACGCAGGGCACGCTCAAGCCGATGATGGACGTGCTGGTCTGCGAAGGCACGCCGGAAGAGGGCGGCAAGAGCTTCAAGGGCCGCGTCTACCAGGTGCTGACCTTCGAGGGCCTGGAGCGCTAGCAGACCGACATGGCTGGCCCGGGTGACATCGTGCTCATCAACGGCATCGAGGACATCGGCATCGGCGTCACGCTGACCGACCCGCTCGACCCGCGGCCGCTGCCCATGCTGCACGTCGACGAGCCGACGCTGACGATGAACTTCTGCGTCAACAACAGCCCGCTGGCCGGCCGCGAAGGCAAGTACGTCACCGGCCGTCAGCTGTGGGACCGGCTGCAGAAGGAACTGCAGAGCAACGTGGCGCTG
>JANNFE010000149.1:0-2051 GCA_031379415.1 Betaproteobacteria bacterium
CGAGGATGCCGCGCGCGGCGTCGGCGATGGGGTCCTGCGGGTCGTCGCCCTCGCTGAGCACGGTGTAGAAGGCGGTGATCGAGCCTTGGCCGTGCAGGCCGTTGCCGCTGCGTTCCACCAGCTGGGGCAGCTTGGCAAAACAACTGGGCGGGTAGCCTTTGGTGGCCGGCGGTTCGCCGATGGCCAATGCGATTTCGCGCTGCGCCATGGCGTAGCGCGTCAGGCTGTCCATCAGCAGCAGCACATGCTGGCCGCGGTCGCGGAAGTGCTCCGCGATCGCCGTGGCATAACCCGCACCCTGCATGCGCAGCAGCGGCGGTGCATCAGCCGGCGCAGCCACCACGACGCTGCGCGCGCGGCCTTCTTCTTCCAGGATGTCTTCGATGAATTCCTTGACCTCGCGGCCGCGCTCGCCGATGAGCCCGACCACGATGACATCGGCCGCCGTGTAGCGCGCCATCATGCCCAGCAGCACGCTCTTTCCCACGCCGGTGCCGGCAAAGAGGCCGATGCGCTGGCCGCGGCCCACGGTGAGCAGCGCGTTGATGGCGCGCACGCCAGTGTCCAGCGGTGTGCGCACCGGATCACGGTCCATGGCGTTGATGGGGCGGCGCACTAGCGGTTCGGTGTGCACGTCCTGCAGCGGGCCCAGGCGGTCGATGGGCGTGCCGTGCGAGTCGACCACGCGGCCGAGCAGGCCGCTGCCCATGGGCAGGTGCAGGCCGCGGTCTTCACTGCGGCGCCAGGGGTGGTTTTCGCGGCCGAAGCGCGGCGGTGCCACGGGCGCCGGGCGCGGCACCACGCGCGCGCCGCTGGCCAGGCCATGCAGTTCGCCCATCGGCATGAGGAAGGCGCGGTCGCCGCTGAAGCCCACCACCTCGGCCATCACCGGCGGCTGGCCGGGGCAGTGCACGTCGCACACGCTGCCCACCGGCACGCGCACGCCCGCGGCTTCCAGCACCAGGCCGGTGACGCGCAGCAGCGTGCCCACGGCTTCCAGCGGCTGCGTCAGCGTGGCGTAGTCCTGCAGGTCGGCCAGGTAGCGCTGCCAGCGCTCGCCGCGGGCTTCGAGTCGGTCTTCTTGCAGGAAAGGTGTCATGTCTCGGCGTCGTCCAGCGGCAGGTCGGAGCCCAGGGCCGCAGCAGCCTGCGCCCAACGGGTGGCGATGCGCGCGTCCACCGCGCCCACGTCACTCTGCACCAGCACGCCGCCGCGCTGGATCTCGGGGTGGGCCGACAGCCGGGCGCCGCGTGCGGCGAGCGCGTCCTCGGCGCCTTCGGCGACCAGCGGCAGGTCCTGCGGGTGCACATGCACGCTGATGTGGCGCGCGCTCAGCATCACCGCGCCCACGGCCTCGGCGGCGACCTGGGCCACGATCTCGGGGCGTGTGGCGAGTTCGCTGCGCAGCACCTGCCGCGCCAGTTGCACGGCCGTGTTGGCCAGCGTGCGCGCGATCTCGCCGTCGAGCTGCGTGAGTTGTTGATCGAAGCTCTCCAGCAAGGCGCCGATCTGCGCCGTGGCCTGCTGGGCGAAGCTCTGCTTGAAGTTCTCCAGCGCCACCAGGCCGTCGCGATAGCCTTCCTGGTAGCCCGCCTGGCGCGCCGCGGCGATGCGGGCCTGCCAGTCGGCCGCGGTGGGCTCGGGCGCGGCGGCCTGTGCCGCCTCGGCCGTGCCCTGGCCGAAGGTGCCGGGCTTCCAGCTGGCAAAGTCGCCCAGCTCCTCGCGCGGTATGAAGCGCTGGTAGGTCGACGCCGGCTTGCCACCTTGCGGCGGCGGTACGTTCTTGAAGAGGGGTTTGCTCACGAGGTCGGGTCCGCCTGGGCGATGACATCAAGCAGCCGCCGCGGAACCGGCTTCGCCGGGCCGCTGGGGGCGCCCCCTGGGGGGAGGCGCCGAAGGCGCTTCGGGGGGGTCGTCATACAAACTGCTCGTCGCCGCCGCCGGCCAGCACGACCTGGCCTTCGTCGACCAAGCGGCGCACGATCTTCAGCATATACTTCTGCTCGGCCTCCACTACCGACAGGCGCAACGGGCCGCGAGATTCCAGGTCT
>JANNFE010000179.1:0-16128 GCA_031379415.1 Betaproteobacteria bacterium
GTTCATCGTGGGCAGGTTGGCGCCCAGGCATTCGTCGAGGATGCTCTCGAGATCGCCTTCGACATCCTCTTCGTCGGCCGACGACTCGGCACGGTCGAAGAAGTTGGTGGGTGGCAGTTGCTTGGGGTCGCCCACCATCACCACCTGCTTGCCGCGCGCGATGGCGCCCACGGCGTCCCACACCGGAATTTGCGAGGCTTCGTCGAACACCACCACGTCGAACGCGTTGGCGTCGGCGCTCAGGTACTGCGCAATCGACAAGGGGCTCATCAGCAGGCAGGGCGTCAGCTTCGTCAGCGCCGAAGGAATGCTACTCATCAGCGCGCGCAAAGGCAGGTGCGCGCGCTTCTTATTGATCTCGTGCCGCAGGATGCCCCACTCCGAGTTTCGGGTCACGCCGTCCTGCTTCGGCAAGTCGGCACATAGCGTGGCGCGTACCCAAGCGCGGGTCAACTCGGTGTACTGGGCTTCCAGCGCGCGGAAGTCGCCGATGCGCTTTTCATGCTCGGCCGCGACGAAGCTGCGGATGACGGGCTCGTTGTCGACCGCCGCGTTCAGCCACCAGCGGCTGTAGCCTGTCTCGAAAGTGCGGCGCGTTGAGCCGGCCGCGATGGCGCCGTTCTCGATACCCGCGACCATCGGCGCCAGGCCGAACGCAATGGCCTGTTGGCAGACCTTGCGCCAAGCACACCAGGCGTTCAGTCGGGCAGCCGACTGAACGATGGCGGCGCTGCGCTGCTGCAGTTCATCCAGCGCCACTTCGCCGAAGGCGGCCTGGGCGGCTTCCGTGAATGCACCGGCGGTGCTCAGCCGATCGATGGCGGGCTGCAAAGCGCCCCATGCTTCTAGGTAGGCCTGGCCTGCGGCTGCAATCGGGCCGGTCGGCTCCAGCAAGGCATTGCCCTCGCCGATCAGCTTGTCCAGCGGCGCCTTGATCGCAGCGATGTCCTCGGGCGTCGTCGCCAGGTTGGCGATGGCAGCGGCCATCGAGGCCTGAAATTTCGATGCCTTGTCCAGCTCGTCGAGTCGGGTGCCGAGCCCGCTCCACAGGCCGGCTGTCAGCGGTGCCAGGTCGTCGAAGCCGGCCAGCTGTTGCTCGACGACGGCACGTTGGCGCAGGCGCTGCCAGTCGGCGGTCATGGCGGCGCCACAGTCGCCGGTGACTACGCTCTGGTGCTCGCCAGCCAATGGTCCTGCGCTGCGCACCGCTGCGCGAGCAGCGTTGAAGGTTAGCGCTGCCTCGACCAGATGGTCACGCGTGGCTCGTCCTGCCCACAGACCTGCAGTCGCTGGGCCCAAGTGTTCGAGCGCGGCAATGTCAGTGTCCAAGGCCTTCAGTGCGCGAATGCGTTCCATGTCCTTGGACAGGCGTTCTCCGCAGCGGCCGTTGGCCACGGCGTCCAGGCCTTCGTCGGCCCACGGTTGCTCTTGCCGTGCCGCGGCCAGCACCTGCTGAAAACGCAATGCGGCACTCGCCAGTTCGGGTCGAGTCTTTAGGCCGACCCAAATCCCTTCGGTGCCGGGTCCAAGCTCAAGGGCTTGCACCTCGGCCCGCAATGCCCGGGTGCGCACCAACAAGCGCAGGTCGCGCGCTACATCGGGTTCACCTTCCCCAGTGACCGCCGTTTCCAGCATGGAGCGCAGCTTGCGCTTGGCCAGCCAGGACATGGGCCACAGCGCCTTCTCGGCTTTGGCCCAGTCGCGTTGCAACTGGTTCACGTTCAGTTGCTCGGCCTGGTCGCCGTAGGTCACTGAAAGCTGTTGCGTCGTGTTCGTGATCTGGTCGAGTAGCGCCAAGCCCTTCTGCAGCTCTGTCTGAACCTCTGCTGCCCAGGGCAATGCCAGCTCTGCATATGCAGCGCGTCGCTGCGTGAGCAGTGCCAAGCCCTGCCGGCACGCGGCCACCACGGGTTGGGGCCAGTCCGCGGCAAGCTGAGCGCTGATGTCGTGGTGCTGCTTCAACAGGACCGCGCCGGCCTGCATGCGCTCGCCTAGGCTACGTGCGTCGGCGCGCAGCACAAACCGCCAATCGCGCCCGGCGGCATGCGGCAAGGTGCGGGCCAGCACGCCCATAGCGCCACGGGCCCGCCGCGTCAGCGGCACGGGTGGCAGGCCGATGGTGCCGGCAAGGCGTTGATGCGCAGCCTGCAACGCCTGCACTGCCGGTAGCACGTCGCGTGCCGCATCCACCAGGGCTTGCTGCCACGCAGGCGACCACTCACCGCGCGCCACCGCGCCCAGTGGGTGGTTCAGCAGCGCGCCGTGGCCCACGGCAGCGGCGTTGACCTCCAGACGGTCCACGATGTCGCGCATGGCATCCAGCGCAGCGCGGTCGTGGGTATTGGCGTTGCCCCAGCTCAGCCCGAGTTCGGACACGTCTTCGCCATCGACCACCCGTCCGATGGCGTCGAAGATGCTCATGCCGTTGGGGTGCCGGAAGTGCAGACGCTGGACGTAGCCATTGAGATCGCCGCGCAGACGTTGCAGGCGCTGTGCCTGCGCACGCCAGACCTCGGGGTCCACGTCACCCTGTGCCTCCCAGGCGTTCTGGAGCTGTGCCAGCACGTCGAGCTTGCGCGCCTTGCTGGAGTGCAGCTCCAGGCAGAATTCGCCGAGCTTCACTTCGCGCAGACGCCTGTAAACCACGTCGAGCGCAGCGATCTTCTCCGACACGAACAGTACCCGCTTGCCTTCAGCCAGGCACTGCGCAATCAGGTTACTGATGGTCTGGCTCTTGCCAGTGCCGGGTGGACCGATGAGCACGAAGTCTTTGCCCCTGACAGCGGCCATCACGGCCGACAACTGCGACGAGTCGGCCGGCAGCGGGCAGAAGGTCTTCTCGGGTGAGAACTCGTCGTCCAGGCGTTTCGGGTTCGGGAACGAAACGCCCTGCGGGTAGCTTTCGCGCGGTGTATCGATCAGGTGTTTGACGACCGGGTTCTCGCGCAACTGGTCGGTGCGTTCGGTCAGGTCCTTCCACATCAGGTACTTGGCGAACGAGAACATCGCCAGCACCACGTCTTCCGCGACCTCCCATCCCTTGATGTCCTTCACGGCCCGGGACACGGCCTTCCAGATGGCCCGCACGTCCAGGCCTGCATCGTCCCTGGGCAGTTCACCGTCGGCGATGCCGAGGTCGAGCTTGAAGTCCTGGCGCAACATCTCGATCAGCGTCGGGTTGAACCGGGGCTCATCGTCGTGCAGGGTGAGCGTGAAGCCCGAGCGCATGCTCTTGCGGTGCAGCGTCACCGGCACCAGGATCAAGGGAGCGCGGTACTTGCTGCCGGGTTTGTCGTCGCGGTTCCATGACAGGAACCCGAGGGCGACGTACAAGGTGTTGGCACCGCCTTCCTGCAAGGTGGTGCGGGCGGTGCGGTAGAGGTCGACCAGGCGAGGTTCGAGTTCGTCCTGCGCGACGCCGATGAACACCTCGTGGCGCTTCAAGGCGTCGAGGGCGTGCGCGCGGCGCAGGTCTTCGCGTTCGCGCCCTTCGTGAATGGCCTGGTTGCGCGGGTCGGCGCCATCCATCAGATCGGGCCGCGCCAGCAGCTTCAGCGCTTGCCCGTCGGCCAACAAGTCTTCCAGCGCGCTCGCGTCTGGCGCTTCCAGCTTTAAGGCCTTCTTGCCCGACTTGAAGTTCAATAGGTTGTTGCGCAAAGACAGATCGAGCAACTTGCGCTGCCAGCGGGCCAGCCGGTCCTTGGGGTCAAGTGCGCGGGGATCTGTTTCGGTGGGGGTGTCGTCGTCGGGCAGGTCGGGTGGCTCGTCAAAGGTCGGTTCCACGACCTGGGGTTGTTCCGCAATTGGCGCGGCGACCAGGCTCTCGGCGCTGGCCAGCGGTTTGATGCGCTGCAGCCGCGCGCGTCGGATGTCGACCGCCAATTCGAAGGCTTCTTCGTGCTCTTCCGCGATCTGCTGCGCCGCATGCTGGCTCGCGAAGCTGAAGCTCGGCGCCGGCCGCTGGGTGGCCAGCGTGGTCTCGAAGAGCAGGAGTTCCTTCAGCTTGACCCGCTTGCGCAGCGCGGTCACGTCGTCGACAACCGTAGTCGAAAACTCTTCGGCCTTGAGCCAGACACCGGCGAAGGCGTGCCCCTTCGTAAACACCATCAACGGGTTCAGGCCGGCCTGCTCGATGGCGGCGCAGAAGAACAGTGCCAGGTCGAGGCAGGTGGCCAGGCCCGACTCGCCGATCTGCGCCGGGCTGCGAACTTTCTGCCCGCTGTGTTCGAAGCTGGCGGGCGGCAGCGCATAGTCCAGGCCCATCGCAGCGACAGCGCTCCAGATCGCGGAGCTCAGTTCCCAGGCCCGCTTGCCGCCGCCGCGGTAGCCATCGAGTGCCGGTTGCTTGCCGTTCTTGCGCAGGATGTCGGCCGCTTGCTTCAGCAAGCGCTCGACGGCGGGCTCGTTGGGCTGCACGAAGGCGGCGACCATGTCGGGCAGATGGTGCGAGATGCCGCCCCATTGGTTGCGCGGCAGCAGCTCGACGGTGCGCTGCAGGGTTGCAAGTGCTTCCGGGCCGGCATCGCGGCGGCGCAGCGACAGCGTGACGATCGCTGTTTCGGCCTCGGTCAGACGCGTGAGCAGGGTGCCATCGAGTTGCACATCCAGGTCAGTGAGCCGGCGGTTGCCGCCGGCCGCGAGAACGTCGATGTGCCAGAGCTTCGGCCTGACAAAGGGCGGGATGGAATCGATCCGAAGTTCGAGGTCCTTGGCGGTTTCTTCGGATGCGTTGGTGACGCTCAACTCTCGGAGCATCGGCACCGCGTTCTGGAAGTCCGCCAGATTCAGCTTGCTGACGAGCGTCGCATCGATACGAACGCCCAAGCGCTCGCTCTTCTCGTCGCCCTCGGGCGTCATCACGTCCATTGCGCACCACCCTCTTCAGGCTTGGCTGACTTTTGAGCCGTCGAGGGCCCCCCTGTGGACCACCTGGCGTTCAGACCTACAGCCTTCTAGCGCGGCAACCCTGCCAGAAGCATCTTGTCACAGATAGCGCTCAGGGTGAGGGGAGGCCCCCTGTGTGGGCGGCGCGAATTGGCTGTGAGGCCGGACTTACTCGCAGCCTCGGTCGCGAGCCCGCCATGACAGAGTTCCTGGCTCAACTCCGCGATCGATTTGAGTGCGAGCCGGGCATCGCCTCCCGCATTGCGTCTTCCAACTGCTTGGCCGTCGGCAGCTTCCCTCGCAGCCGCGCTGGCAGCGCACCCTTCAACTGGTACTCCGCCACGCCGATCGGGTTGGCCTTGCTCTTCAGCGCGAACTCGACTTCGAGGTTGTCCTTCTCGGCACACAGGATGATGCCGATCGACGGTGCGTCGTCGGGTGCACGCTCTTTCTCATTGAGCAGGTTCAGGTAGAAGTCCATCTTGCCGGCGTACTCGGGTTCGAACTTGCCGACTTTCAGCTCCACGGCAACCAGTGCCTTCAAGAAGCGGTGATAGAAGAGCAGATCGATGAAGTATTCGTTGCGCCCGAGCGTGACGCGGTGCTGCCGGCCGATGAAGCAGAAGCCGTAGCCCAGCTCCAAGATGAAGTCGCGCAGCCTGTCGATCAATCGATCTTCGAGCTCGCGCTCCTTGACCTGCTGCCGGATGCCCAGGAACTCCAGGTTGTAGCTACTCCTCAGTGCTTCCTCCGCCTGCTCGGCCAGGCGCGCGGGCAGCGCCGTCGGGAAGTTGTGGCTCTTGCCCTCCGCCAGTGATCGCTCGTAGGCCTGCGCCTTGATCTGGTTCAGCAGGACGTTGCGGCTCCAGCCAAAGCGCGCCGCGGCTTGCAGGTAGTACAGACGCTGCGCGGGCTGTTCGATCTTCGCCAGCAGATTGACGTGGTGCCCCCACGGGATGGCGACGACCATTTCTCTCACAGCCTGTGAGAGTTTCGCCGTGGGGGCTGCGGGCAGCCCCTTTGCGGACCGGGCGCGCGGGCCGGTTTCTCTCACAAGCTGTGAGAGAAATTCCAGCGCTGTGTAGGTCTCGTGCAACTGGCGCATGCGCCACAGGTTGATGGCCGAGAAGCCCGTGGTGCTGGGGAAGGCGCGCTTCAGGTCGCTGGACAGCCGCTCGACGACGCCGTCGCCCCATCCTTGAACGACCTGCTTCTCGCGGATGGCCGCGCCGATGTCCCAGTACAAGCCCACCAGCTCTGAGTTGACGGCACGGGCTGCATTGAGCCGTGCCGACGTGATGCGCGTCTTGAGGTCGGCCACGAAGGTGGCGTAGTCGAAAGCGATGGTGGTGCGCGGTCGCATCGGTGCCAATGTAAGCCGGTCAGGTTGGGCTTGCCATTTCAACCAGTCGCACTCGTGCTCGCCAAACCCGCCTTGGGCCGAGGCTGGCCAGCCTTGGGCTGGGCTGCGCGGCCTGTCAACTCCCGCACCAGCACATCCAGCGCCTCGCGCTTCTCCAGCATGTAGTCGTGCCCGTCGTAGTGCCGCGCCTGGATGCCCGTGAGCCCGTGCGACTGCAAGTGCCCGCGGATTTCGCGGCTGATGCGGTTCGCGGCCAGCAGCGTTTCCACGCCTGACCGCACGCGCTTGAGCTGAAAGCCTTCGATCGCATCACCGACAACCTGGGCTGCCCAGCCCGACAAGGTCGTGCCGGAAATCGGCTTAGCGCCCTTCGTTGTGGAGAAGACGTGGTCACCGGCGCGCTCGAACGCCTGCAGATCGCGTACGGCGGCCTTGACGATCGGCACCGTGTGCGTCCGCGCGCCTCGTCCTGGACGCCCCTTGGTATCGTAGATCGTGATCGAGTCGGCGCGCACGTCGGCCCAGCGCAGGCGCACGAGTTGCTCGATGCGTTGTCCGCCAGTCAGCAGGTGCAAGCGCAGGCACCGACCGTGCAGGCCCGGCAGTTTCTCGATCAGTCGCCAATACGTGCGGAGTTCATCGGCGGTCAGCGGTCGCTTGTCAGCGCAGTCGAAGCGTCCATCGCGGCGCGTCTGAGCGACCGGGTTGACCTGGACGGCGTAGGCCTTGAAGGCGACCGGAATCGATGCCGTTACGCGCACATCGACGGCGCACTGGAAGGCGGCCCGCAGGTAGGTTCGCAGCTTGTTCGACGTGCGGCCCTTGCCCTGTTCGGTCAGCCGCCGCAGCATGTCGATCACTTGGTCCTGCATGATCTCGCTCGCCGGCGTCTGGGCCAGCGCCGGCCAGGCCGTCACTACATGCAGATCGAAGATGTTCTTCGCCTCGCGGGCGCTGATGCGGCCCTGCGTCGCCTGGTGTTTGACGTAGTCATCGAGCAGGCTGCTCAGCGAATGCGTTGCGCGCGTTGCCGCGGCCTCCTGGTCGGCCAGGTACTGCCGACGCTCTACGGCCTGGGCCTCCTTGAGCCCACCGACCCCGCGGTGTGCCGCGTGCTTCAGCGACAGCCGGCGACATTGTTCGCGGGCCGCAGCGATGCTCAGGCCGCGTGATGTCGGCTCCAGCTTCTTGGGCGGCGAGACGGGGTCATAGGGGCCGATGGGTTCGCGGTGCGTGCGGCCGTCGTTGGCATATCGCCAGTAGAACTGAACTGCGCCGGTGCTCAACCGGCGCGCCTGCAGGGAGCCCCCTTGCTCCAACTTCTCAAGCGTCACGAAGGTCCCGACGGGCAGTGCCTGAAGCTGTTTCGGCAGCGCCAAAGAGGCTGGTGCCAGTCCGCTCATTTAAGTCCCCCGATCTTCTGGTGCCAGTCTGGTGCCAGTTTCTGGTGGGTTGGTACGGGATCTTCTGAAACCTAGGTGTACGTAGGCTATTGATTTAAAACGGAATAAATGTCCCAGGAAATCCCCCAAAATCCTGGTTTGAAGTTCTCATAATCCTTTGGTCGTTGGTTCAAGTCCAACACGGCCTACCAACTGCGACATGCGCTGCGCCGCCGTGCAGCCGTGGCGGTGACAACACGCTGCAAGTGATGTCGCGTACCGACTCTGCACGCCCTGCCTGGCGTGTGGTGCCGAAGCTGGCAGGGCGGGACAGGCGATGCGGCTCCAGCCTCAGCCCATCCGCACCTCGGCGTGTTCACCCATCCCGGTGGGCCGCTTGCCGGTGACGGCCGCCTTGGCCATCTTGAACAACTGGACGATCTTGCTCTCCTTCACGTCCCAGTAGTTGGCATGGGTGATGCGCACCTGGACCAGTGCGAGGTCGGGGTCGTTGGCGCCTTGCGGAAACCAGGCCTCGGCCATCTTCGACCACAGCTGTTCCTTCTTCGCCAGGTCGTTGACGACGGCAGCGTTGCCCGAGACGGAGACATAGCTGTCCGACCCCGGGTCGGCGTAGCCGACGTTGACGGCCGCATCCTCCAGCAGGTCGGCCACGGGGTCGCTCTGGCGCGACATGAAAAACCAAAGGCTGCTGTCTTCGTCGAGCTTCGAGTTCTGGGTCGTCATCGGCCGCGCATGCAGGTGGCCGCTGGCCGGGTGGCGGGTGGTGAACATCGCAAAGCGGATGTCCTTGATGAGTGACCACAGGCGCTCGCGCGCCTCCTGTTCGGGCACGACCTGGGTGGTGTCGTTGTGCATGGTGAGTTCCTTCAGTGGGCGGGGTGGCCGGACATCAGCCCCCATCGAGTCATTCGACCATCGACCCGACGCGCGACGCATCGGCCACCGCCCTGCGGCCCTGTAGGACGGCGACCTCAGAGGCTGCAGCACCTCAACAGAGCCGCGCGACCCCGTTTCAGCCCGGCGTCGGCTCGGAGATTTCGCGCACCGCCTGATCCACCGGCCCCGGCTGGCGCAGCGCCATGTCGCCCAGCGACACGATGCCCACCAGTTGCTTGGCCATGTTCACCACCGGCAGGCGCCGCACCTGCGCGTGGCCCATGGTGCGCATGACGTCTTCGGTGTCCTGGTCTTCGGTGCAGAACTCGAGCGCCGCCGTCATGACCTCGGAGACCAGCGCGTGTTCCGGTGACAGGCCCGCGGCGACGCCGCGCACGGTGATGTCGCGGTCGGTCACCATGCCCACCAGCGTGGTGCCTTCGCACACGGGCAGCGCACCCACGTCCTGCTCCAGCATCATCTGCGCGGCCTGGCGCAGCGTGGCTTGCGGGGCGACCACCTGCACGTGGGTCGACATGATCTGATTGACGATGGGCATCGGGGCTTCCTGTCGCGCTCGAAACGCCCTCACACCGTAGGCGCCGCCGCCATCGTGGTCTGTGCGCCCTCGCACTCTGGCCTCAGGTGTCGCCCGGCCCGAAGAACCTGCGCTCGCACAGCGGGTCGGGGCCGTAGCTGGTGTCCTCGACGATGCCCTGCGGCGTGATGCCGACATGAAAGAGCATGCAGGCCAGGTTGTCATAGCGATAGGACCATACCGTCTGGTCGTGATAACGCACGGCCCAGATGCGCGCCGGCGGGCCGAGCTGCACGCGCAGCTGCTCGCGCGTGATGCCGGCCTCGATGCGCCCGAATTGCGCCTCGTTGAGCACGTCCTCGAATTTCACGAGCTTGCCCGCGGCGTCGAAGTCGGCCATCCAGGTGTGCTTGCCGAAGGGGCCGGTGGCAAACTCGAGCCGCCGCCCGCCTTCGGGCAGCGGATGTTCGGCGGTGGGCGTGCCCAGGCGCTGGCGCACGTCGGCCAGCGGCTCACCGGCTTGCGGCGGGTGCAGCCAGGCCGAAGCACATCCGCCCAGCGTGAACAGGCCGGCCAGGGCCAGGGAGAGCCAGCGTCGTGTCATGACATGAGCCTCTTGCGCAGTTCGGTCTTCAGCACCTTGCCGTAGTGGTTCTTGGGCAGGCTGTCGACAAAGACATAACGTTTGGGTCGCTTGAAGCGGCCGATGTGCTGCAGGCAGTGTGCGTCGAGCATGCCTGCCGCGGGTGCCGCACCGGCTGCCGCCACGACGAAGGCCACCACCACCTCGCCCCACTCGGCATCGGCTGCGCCGACCACCGCCACCTCGGCCACGCCGGGTGCGGTGAGCAGCACTTCTTCGACTTCTCGTGGGTAGATGTTGGAGCCGCCGCTGATGATGAGGTCCTTGCTGCGGTCTTTCAGCGTCAGGAAACCGGACTCGTCCAGGCTGCCCACGTCGCCGGTGCGCAGCCAGCCGTCGCGCACGGCGGCGGCGGTGGCTTCGGGGTTGCGCCAATAGCCGGCCATCACGGTATCGCCGCGCACCTGCACCTCGCCCACCTCACCGGCCGCCAGTGGCTGGCCCTGTTCGCCCGCCACGCGCACCTGCACCGGCGTCTGCGCCACGCCCACCGAGCCCAGACGCTGCAGGTGCCGCGGGTGCGCGCTGTCGCCGATGTGCCAGCGCGACAGGGCGGTGGCCACCATCGGTGTTTCGCCTTGCCCGTAGATCTGCACGAAGCGCGGGCCCATCACGCGCAGGGCGCGCTGGATGTCGGCGGTGTACATGGGCGCGCCGCCGTAGACGATGGTCTTGAAACTCGTGCCGCACATCTCGGGTGTCAGACTCCGGGCCTCGGCATGGTCGACCAGGCGCTTGACGATGGTGGGGGCGGCAAAGGTCGACAGCGGGCCGAGCGTGCGGCCCAGCGCGAAGAGTTCGGCCGGATCCATGCCGCCCGAGGCCGGCACGGCGTGGCGCGCGCCGGCCATGAGGTGCGGAATGGCGTAGAGGCCGCAGCCATGCGACATCGGCGCGCCGTAGGCCATGGTGTCGCCGGGCGCGATGGCGTCGACGTCGATGCCGTAGCTCAGGCCCATGCTCATGAGGTTGCGCTGCGTGAGCATCACGCCCTTGGGGCGGCCGGTGGTGCCGCTGGTGTAGAAGAGCCAGGCCAGGTCATCGGGCGCACGTTCGGCCACGGGTACGGCCAGCGCCTGGTCGACGGCCTGCAGCAGCGCGTCGGCTGCGGGCGTTTCGATGTCGATCTGCCGTGCCAGGCCGGCCAGCGTGCCGGGCGCCACGTCGGCGGTGACGAAGGCCCAACGCGCCTGTGCGTCACCGATGATCCATTCGACCTCGGCCGGGTGCAGCTTGGCGTTCACTGGCACCACCACCAGACCGGCCCACCACGCGCCCCACAGCAGCTCCAGGTATCTCGGGTGGTTGCGCATGAAGAGCAGCACGCGGTCGCCGGGCTGCAGGCCTTGTTCGCGCAGCCGCAGCGCCAGGCCGGCGCAGCGCGCGGCCCAGCGGCCGAAGCTGGCGTGCAGCGTGCTGCCGTGGAAGATGGCGGGTGCGTCGGGCTGCAGGCGGGCCTGGCGCAGCAGCAATTGCGTCAAGGGGTTCATGTCGGCCACATCGGCGGATGGGTGCCCGGCGGCATCGACGGCCGCTGCCACTGCGCCGGCGTGCGCGAGAACTGCGCCGCGTGGCGCACCGTCACCAGTTCGCCCCAGCCGCTGGGCCAGGTCTGCAGGTGGCGGTCGAAGGGCGGCATCGCCAGCGCCGGGGTCACGCGGCCCAGGCATCGCAGCCAGCGACCGACGCCGGCCAGCGACACCTGCACCTGCCAACTGCCGCCCGCCTGCGCCTGGCGCAGCAGCGCCGCCTGGGCGCCGAAGGCCATCAGGTAGCCAGCGGCGTAGTCCAGGATCTGCATCGGCAGCGCCTTAGGCGTGGTGGCGCCGAAAGCCTGCGCTTCGGCCAGGTTGAAGCCGGTGGCGGTCTGCACCAGCGAGTCGAAACCGCGCCGCGTGGCCCAGGGTCCGCGCTCGCTGTAAGCGCTGAGCGAGACGCACACGATGCCCGGCCGCCGCTCTGCCAGCTGGGCCGCGCCACAGCCCAGGGCCTGCAGCGCGCCGGGGCGATAGGCCTGCAGGAAGACATGGGTCTGCGACAGCAGGCTGGCCAGCGTGGCCTGGCCGGCGTCGGTCTTCAGGTCGACATGGGCCGAGAGCTTGCCGCGGCTGGTGTCGGCAATGGCCTCGATGTTGGGCAGCGTCGGTGAGTTCAGCAGCATCACTTCGGCACCGTAGCCGGCCAGCGTGCGCCCGGCCACCGGGCCCGCCAGGATGCGCGTGAGGTCCAGCACCTTCAGGCCGACCAGCGGCGCACCACCTGCCTGCAACGCTGGCAAGGGGTGCGGCGGGCTGTGGGTTTCCAGCGCCTGGATGCGCAGCGGCGGCTCGTCTGCCAGGGCCTGGCCTTGTGGATGGGCGTCCCATTCCTCGAAGCTGCGCGCCGCGGCGACCACGGCGCCCGCTTCGGCGGCCGCGCTCTCGAATTCGCTGGCGCGCCAGCGGCGCAGCGCGGCGGTCATCGCCTCGCGTTCGGTGTCGGGGCCGGTCGGGCAGCCCAGCAACTGAAGGGCGCGGTCGCGGTGGTGGCTGAAGTTGGCATGCACGCGCACCCAGCCGGGCGCGCCGACCTCGGCGCCGCAGCGGTAGAGGCCCGAAAGTTTGTCCCATTGCTGCGGGCTGCGCCCGTCCAGCGTGAAGCGGCTGCAGCACTCAAGCGCTGCGGCTTCGGCGTCCACCTTCACCTGCTGGCGTTCGCCCGTGCGCCGGTGCCAGATCTCGGCAGCGGCCAACGCCGCAGCGCCGAGCGTGGCTTGGGCGGCCGTGGCCACGGCGAAGCTGGACGGCATGACGGGCCCGGTGTCGGGCAGATGGATGAAGGCCGTCGGCAAGTCGGCCAGGCCGGCTTCTCGCCACAGACCGGCCAGCGCCGTCAGGGCGTTGATGACCGCCCCCGGGGAGAGTGTCAGCCTGGCGCCGAGGCGGCGCCCGCCGGAGTGATGGGCGGCGACTTGATGACGCGCACCTTGCCGCCGGTGGTGATCAGGATCACCGGGTCGCCGGGGCTGAAGCTCTCGGCGGCCTTGGCCTGCACCACGGAGCGGCGCTCGCCGTTCTTCAGCTGCACGATGATTTCCAGCGCGTCTTCCTTGGTGGCCGCGCGTTCCACCGCGTTGCCCACCACGGCGCCGACCACCGCTGCCAGCACGCCGACCACAGCGCCATCGCGCCGGCCACCGACGCCAGAACCGGAGATGCCACCGACGACACCGCCGGCCACGCCGCCCAGGCCGCTCTGGTTGCCGTCGACCGTAACGGCGCGAGAGTTCAGCACCACGGCGTCGACCACGTTGGACATGCGCTGAGCTTCGTTGCGGCCGATGACGTCGGGGCTGGAGGTGGCGCAAGCGCCCAGGGCCAGCAGCGTGGCTGCGGCGGTGATGCGGACAAGCAGGCGCTTCATGATGGGGTCTCCTCAGGGTTCTGGCCCGACCCCATTTTGGCGCAGGTCGGCCGGCTTGCGCCTATGGAGCCAGGCGCGGCTTGTGAAGTTCCAGTGCCGCCGGGTAAAGAAATGGTGCGGCGCCCGCGGCCCGGGCGGTTCAGGCGTGCAGACGCGAACTGCGCGGCACGCAGGCGAGCAGGAAGTCCATCTGGTCCGCCACGATGCGGCGGCCACGCAGGATCATGTCCTCGTGCAGGCTGGGTACGTAGGGCAGGTAGAGCAAGGACATGTGCGCCTCTTCGGGCAGGCGGTTGCCCTTGTGGCCGTTGCAGGCGCGGCAGGCGGTGATGCAGTTCATCCAGGTGTCGGTGCCGCCGCGCGACACCGGCACGATGTGTTCGCGCGTCAACTCGTCGTGGTGGAAGTGGCCGCCGCAGTAGGCACAGAAGCCGCGGTCGCGCGCGAACAGCTTGGAATTGGACAGCGTGGGCACCACGCGCCAGGCCCGGCTGGGGATGGCGCCGCGCACGGCGACGATAGGGTGCACTTCGATGCGCGACTGGATGCCCGTGCTGCGCTGCACGCCGCCGCGAAGCACGTGGAAGGTCTGGCCCAGCGTCCACGCGATGGTGTCGCTGGCGTACAGCACCGCCGCTTCGCGCGGCGAGATCCACGCTTGAGGGCGGCCCGAAATGTCGAGCTGCAGCACGTCCATGGGTGCAAGAGTAAACCATTGCGGCATGTCACTTGCAGTCACGGGCAAAGCGACGTCGCCGGCAGCTGCCGACTTCTAGGAGCGCCACCCTAGAAAAATCACGGGCAAGGGGTCACCAAGGTCGGCGAAGTCTGCAAAATAGAACGATCGTTCGATTTCTCGGCAAGGCCTTGAGCACACCCCCTGACATTCCCCTGGTCGAAGGCACCCGAGCGGCGCCGCGGGCCCTGCACAAGGGCCAGCAGACGCGCGCCGCCATCCTGGACGCCGCGCTCGGCCTGGCCTCGCACATGGGGCTGGAAGGCCTGTCGATCGGCGCGCTGGCCGATGTCACGCAGATGAGCAAGTCGGGCGTCTTCGCGCACTTCGGCTCGCGGGAGGAACTGCAGATCTCGGTCATCCGCGAGTACCACGCGCGTTTCGAGGAAGAGGTCTTCTTTCCCGCCATCCGTGAGCCGCGCGGCCTGCCGCGGCTGCGCGCGCTGTTCGAGCGCTGGGTCCGCCGCGTCTCGGTCGAGCTGGACTCGGGCTGCATCTACATCAGCGGAGCCGTTGAATTCGACGACCGCCCGGGCCCCGTGCGCGACGCGCTGGCCGGCATGGTGCGCACCTGGCACGCCACGCTGGAGCGCGCCATCCGGCTGTCGGTCGAACAAGGCCACCTGCGGCCCGAGACCGACCCGACGCAGATGCTCTTCGAACTGCACGGCCTCATCCTGGCCCTGCACCACGACGCGCGCTTCCTGCGCATCCCCGGCGCGCTGGACCGTGCGCGTGCCGGCTTCGAGCGCACCTTGTCGCACTACGCCACCGTTCATGCCACCGTTCATGCCACCGCCGTACCCGCCGCCAAGCGGGCGCGCGCGCGGCGCTGAAACCAATTCTTCACTTCCGGGAGTCCACATGGCCGTCTACAACCCGCCGCTGCGCGACATGCACTTCGTGCTGCATGAACTGCTGAACGTCACCGACGAACTGAAGCTGCTGCCGCGCCATGCCGACATCGACGCCGACACCATCAACGCCGTGCTGGAAGAAGGCGGCAAGTTCGCCGCCGAGGTGCTGTTCCCGCTGAACATCGGCGGCGACGCAGAAGGCTGCACGCTGGACAAGGCCACGCACGAGGTGCGCACGCCGGCCGGCTTCAAGACCGCCTATGCCAAGTACGTGGAAGGCGGCTGGGCCGCGCTGAGCGCCGACCCGGCCTACGGCGGCCAGGGCCTGCCGGTGACGGTGAACCAGTGCTTCTACGAGATGCTCAACTCGGCCAACCAGGCCTGGACGATGTACCCGGGCCTGAGCCACGGCGCCTATGAATGCTTGAAGGCACACGGCACCGACGCGCAGAAGGCCACCTACCTGCCCAAGCTGACGAGTGGCGAGTGGACCGGCACCATGTGCCTGACCGAAGCGCATTGCGGCACAGACCTCGGCATGCTGCGCACGAAGGCCGAGCCCATCACCGACGGATCAGCCGACGGCACGTACAAGCTGACGGGCCAGAAGATCTTCATCAGCGCCGGTGAACACGACTTCACGTCCAACATCGTGCACCTCGTCCTGGCCCGCCTGCCCGATGCGCCCACGGGCAGCAAAGGCATCAGCCTCTTCGTCGTGCCCAAGTTCAAGGTCAGTGCCGATGGCAGCCTGGGCGAGCGCAACCCCATCTTCTGCACCGGCCTGGAGCACAAGATGGGCATCCACGGCAACGCCACCGCGCAGCTGAACCTGGACGGCGCCACCGGCACGCTGGTGGGCCAGCCGCACAAGGGCCTGGCCGCGATGTTCGTGATGATGAATGCCGCGCGCCTGGGCGTGGGCAACCAGAGCCTGGGCCTGACGGAAGTGGCCTACCAGAACGCCGTGGCCTACGCGAAAGACCGCATCCAGATGCGCAGCCTGAGCGGCGTGAAGCACCCCGAGCAGCCGGCCGACACCATCATCGTGCACCCTGACGTGCGCAAGATGCTGCTCACCGCGCGCGCTTACGTCGAAGGCGGCCGGGCGCTGGCCATCTACATCGCGCTGCTGCTGGACAAGGAAATCGCCACCGACGACGAAGACGAGCGCAAGGAATGCGCCGACCTGGTGGCTCTGCTGACGCCTATCGTCAAGGCCTTCCTCACCGACAACGGCTGGGTCGCCACCAGCCACTGCATGCAGGTCTTCGGCGGCCATGGCTACATCAAGGAATGGGGCATGGAGCAGTACGTGCGCGATGCCCGCATCAACATGATCTACGAGGGCACCAACACCATCCAGAGCCTGGACCTGCTGGGCCGTAAGGTGTTGCAGGACAACGGCGCCAAGCTGAAGAAG
>JANNFE010000225.1:0-29742 GCA_031379415.1 Betaproteobacteria bacterium
CGCGCGCGGTACGCGCCGCACCCGTCACGCCCGTCATGCCTGCGGCGCAAGCTGCCGCCGCGCCACCGCCGGCCGGGCGCGAGGTCGCACTGCTGCCGGTGCCCGACGGTGCCTCGGGTGAGCCGGTGGTGGCCACGGCGAAGGTGGAGAAGTGCGCCGACTGCAAGAGCGCCGTGACCAAGCGCGTGGCGCTGTGGCCGGCGCGGGTGCGCACTGTGGCCCCAGAGGCCGGCGTGCAGGCCGACGCTGTGGGCCAGCAGTTGGCCCAGCGTGTCGAAGCCGCGCTGAAGGCCCGGCCCGAACTGCAACTGCTGCCGCGCGCTGAACTGGGCGAAGCCGACGCCGAGCTCACGCCGCAGCGCGCGCGCCAGCTGCCGTCGGCGCTGGCCGTGCAGGTGACGGTGGAGCGCGTCGACGTCACGCAGCAGACCAGCCGCATCTCCAGCGGCCGCGCCCAGCAGGCGCTGCAGCGCGCCACGCAGCTGGACACCGAGGCCCAGGCGGCGCTGGAAGCCGCAGCCGAAAGCGAGACCGAGGCTGCCGAGGCGCTGAAGTCGGCGCAGGAAATGCGCCGCCAGACCGAGGCGACCCAGGCGCAGATGCAGCGCGACGCCGCCAACATGCGCCGCAGCACCTTGAACCTGGGCATCCTGACGCAGGTGCTGGGCACCTACGGCGAAGCGGCCAGCACGCAGGGCGCCGAGCGCGCGCTGCAGACCGCCCGCAACAAACGCGCCGAAGCCGACCGCAAGTTCCGCCAGGCGCACCAGATGAAGGAACAGGCCGAACGCGCCGCGCAGACCGATCTCATCGAGACCACGCGCACCCACGCGGCGGTGGCGCTGAGCTGGCGAGTCATCGACACCCTCACCGGCGACGCCGTGGCCGGCGACACGCTGCGCGTGGCCGACTCGGGCAGCAGCCAGCGTGAGGTGCAGGCTGGCGCCTTCGGCACCGACCCCGCCCTGGCCGCGCGCACGGCGCTGATGGTCGACGCGCTGCTGCAAACCTCGCTGTCGCAACTGCTCGACAAGCTGCCGGGTGGGCTGGACAAGGTGCCTTTCCGCAGCCGCATCGCGCGTGTGGACCGCGCCGCCGTGCTGCTGGGCGCGGGCCGCAATGCGGGCCTGGAGGTCGGCGACAGCTTCGCCGTGCGGCGCGGTGATCCGGCCACGCTGGAAGGCCTGCTGCGCGTGGTGGAGGTCGGCGAGCACACAGCCAGGGCCGTCGTGCATCAGCCGGCCGGCAAGCTCAACCGCGGTGAGGTGCTGGAATGGGTGGGCGTCTACAAGTAGCGCCCGGCAGCCGGTTCACGGCGGCTCAGGCCGGCTCCAGCAAGCCCTTCTTGCGCAGCAGCGGCTGCACCTGCGGCGCGCGGCCGCGGAAGGCGGCGTAGGCCGCACCCGGCTCCACGCTGTTGCCGGCGGCATAGATGTGGCGCTGCAGGCGCGCCGCCACCGCGGCGTCGAAGGGGCTGCCGGCCTCGACGAAGGCGTCGTAGCCATCGGCGTCCAGCACTTCGGCCCACAGGTAGACGTAGTAGCCCGAGGCATAGGCGCTGCCCGCGAACAGATGCTGGAAGTGCACGTAGCGGTGGTTCAGCCCCACCGCGTGCGGCAGCCCCTGCGCGCGCATCAGCTCGGCCTCGAAGGCGCACACGTCGTTTGGCGGTTCGGCGTCTTCGAGCGAGTGGAGAGCCAGGTCGGTGATGGCGCTGGCCGTGTAGCGCACCGTCTCGTAGCCCTGGCTGAAACGCTGCGCTGCCTTCAGCTTGCGCACCAGCTCGGCCGGGATCGGCTCGCCGGTCTGGTAGTGCCTGGCGTGCTTGTGCAGCACTTCGGGCTCGGCGATCCAGTGTTCGAAGATCTGCGACGGCAGCTCGACGAAGTCGCGCAGCACCTGGGTGCCCGACAGGCGCTCGTAGGTCACGCTGGACAGCAGCCCGTGCAGGCCGTGGCCAAACTCGTGGAACAGCGTGCGCGCGTCGTCCAGCGACAGCAGCGTCGGCGCACCGGGCGCGCCCTTGGCGAAGTTATTGTTGTTCAGGATCACCGGCAGCTGCGCCGCGCTGGCGGTGTTGCGGTGCTGCCAGCGCAGAGAACTCATCCAGGCGCCGCTGCGCTTGCTGGTGCGGGCGTAGTTGTCCTGCAGGAAGATGCCGGCCACCTCGCCCTGCGCATTGCGCACCTCGTAGGCCCGCACGTCGGGGTGGTAGACGGGGATGTCCTGGCGTTCGGTGAAGCTCAGGCCGAAGAGGCGCTGCGCGCAGTCGAAGGCGGCCTGCACCATGCGGCCGAGCTCGAAATAGGGTTTGACCTCGGCGTCGTCGACGTCGTAGCGCTGCTGGCGCACCTTCTCGGCCCAGTAGCGCCAGTCCCAGGCTTCGATCTCGCCGGACACGCCTTCGGCCAGCATCACCTCCAGCAGCGCCTGTCGTTCACGTTCCACCGCGGCCAGCGCACGCGGCCACACTTCGCCCAGCAGCTGCTGCACGGCGCTGCGCTGGCCGGCCATGGTGTCGGTGAGCGCGAAGTCGGCGTAGCAGCGGTGGCCGTGCAGGCGCGCCTGTTCGTGGCGCAGGCGCAGGATGTCGCGCACCAGCTCGCGATTGTCGTGCGCGCCGCCATGTTCGCCACGGCTGGTCCACGCGCGCCAGGCGGTCTCGCGCAGGTCGCGCCGCCGCGAGAAGGTGAGGAAGGGCACGACATGCGAACGCGACAGCGTGATGACGTGACCAGTCAGGCCGCGCTCGGCCGCCGCCTGGCGCGCCGTGTCGCGCACGAAGCCGGGCAGGCCAGCCAGGTCGGCCTCGCCCTGCAGCGGCAGGTGCCAGGACGATTCGTCGTGCAGCACGTTCTGCGCGAAGCGCGTCGTCAGGCGCGCCAGTTCCTGCATCACCTGCGCATGGCGTTGCTGCGCCGCGGGCGCCAGGCGCGCGCCGGCCCGCACGAAGTCCAGGTGCACCCGTTCCAGCAGGCGCAGCGCCTCGGGTGCCAGGCCGAGCGCATGGCGCTGCGCGTGCAGCGCGTCGATGCGCGCGAACAGTGCGCCGTCGTTGTACACGGCGCTGCCATGCGCAGCCATGGGGCCGGCCATCTGGCGCTGCACGGCCTGCAACTCGGGGCTGGTGGCCGACGAGGTCAGGTTGTAGAAGGTGGCCGCCACGCGGCTGAGCAGGCGCCCGGCGCGGTCGAAAGCGGCCAGCGTGTTGTCGAAACCGGGCGCGGCAACCTGGGCGGCTATGGCCGCCAGTTCGTCGCGGTGCTCGCTCATCGCAGCCCGCAGTGCGGGTTCGAAGTGTTCGGCGCGCACAGCCGCGAACGGGGGCAGGCCGTAAGGCGTGTCCCAGCCCTGCAGGAGCGGGTTGCCAGCGCTCATCACTTGCCGCGGCGGATGGCGGTTTCGTCGTCTTCGCGGTAGCGGCGGTTGCCGCACTCGCTGAGCCAGAGGCTGCGTTCGTCTTCCAGCCCCTTGGCGCTGGCGTTGACCTGCGCGTTGCGCTGGTTCCAGTCGTTGACGCGCGCGTCGAAAGCCGTGGCTTTGGCATTGAAGGCGACCACCATCGTGCCGCGTTCGGTGGTCAGCGTCTCGCGCTCGCCTTCCAGGGCCTTCTGCTGCTTTTCGAGCTCTTCGCGCTCGCGGTTGATCTCGGTCTTGATGCGCTCCGCGGTGGCACCTTCACGCTTGCTGGCCGTGAAGTCGGCGACCTTCTTGTTCCAGGCCTCGACGCGGGCGGCGTAGTCGCGCGTGCGAACGTTCAGCTCGTCGGCACGGCCGGCGAAGGCCTCGATCGGGGCGCGTTCGGTGGCGAGCTTGGCCTTGTCGGCGTTGATCAGTTCCATCTCGGCGTTCAAGGGCGCGCGCTGTGTCTGCAGGGCATCCAGTCGCTTGCGGATCGACTCCTCCTGGGTCAAGCAGGCGCGCAACTCGTCGCGCGACAGGATGGGCCCGCCGCTGCTGGCCGCGCCGGCAGCGCCGCCCAGCGACAGCGTCTTGTCGGCGGGCGCCGGCTTGGCCGGCACCACCATGGAAGGCGGCTTGGCCGCGGGCTTGGTGGCGGGCTTGGT
Source organism: Betaproteobacteria bacterium (assembly GCA_031379415.1). Lineage (GTDB taxonomy): Bacteria > Pseudomonadota > Gammaproteobacteria > Burkholderiales > Burkholderiaceae_C > Rubrivivax. Next base: position 4,068 of record JANNFE010000225.1, read on the forward strand.
GGCGGATTTGTCCGGCGCCGTCTGTGCGGCAGCGTGGCCCGCCAGGGCCACGAACAGGCCGGCGATCAGGAATGTGTAAACCTTCATCGTCATCCTCGTAGCAGCGTACCGGGCGTGCCGGCAAGGGTGGGGATGATGCCACCCTTGCTCGGCCGACCCGGCGGCGCCACACTGCGGGCCTACCCGGGAGGAGGCATGGTGATGAAGCTGCTGAAGTGGGCTCTGATCGTGGTTCTGGCGCTGGCGGCAGTGCTGCTGGCCGGCGGCTTGCTGCTGTCCTCCACCTTCAAGGTCAGCCGCAGCGTGGTGGTGAACGCTGCGCCGGAGGCGGTCTACCCGCTGGTGGCCGACCCGCGGCGCTGGAAGGAATGGTCGGTGTGGAACCGGCGCGACCCGAACATGCAGATCACCTACTCGGGTCCCGACAGCGGTACCGGCGCGGCCTGGGCCTGGAAGAGCCCGAGCGAGGGCGATGGCAAGATGACCTTCACTGCGGCCGAGCCCGGTCGGCGTGTCGCTTACGACCTCTACTTCCCCGACTTCGGCACCACCTCGCGCGGCGACCTGGTGTTCGCCCCCGAAGGCAGCGGTACGCGCGTGACCTGGGTCATGAATGGCGACATGGGCAGCAACATCCTGTTCCGCTGGATCACGCTGTTCGCCGACGGCATGGTGGGCAAGGACTTCGAAGGCGGCCTGGCCAACCTCAAGCAACTGGCCGAAAAGCGCTGAGCCCCGCGTCGCCCGCGGGCGGCGGCGGGCTGTGGCACAGTGCGCAGCCCCCGCTGCCCTGCCTGCCCATGCCCACCCGCCCTGCTCCCGGACGCCCCGCCTGATGGCGATCAAGTCCACCGTCTTCAAGGCCGCCCTGCAAGTCGCCGACATGGACCGCGCGGTCTATGCCACGCACGCGCTCACGCTGGCCCGCCATCCATCCGAAACCGACGAACGCATGATGGTGCGCCTGCTGGCCTTCGCGCTGAACGTGCCGGCCGACGACCACGACGGCGCGCTGGCCTTCGGCCGCGGCATCTCCGACACCGACGAGCCCGACCTTTGGCAGCACAGCCTGGCGGGCGAGTTGCGCCAGTGGATCGAGGTCGGCCAGCCCGACGAGCGCCGCCTGGTGCGCGCCAGCGGCCGTGCCGAGCGCGTCGTCCTCTACGTCTACAGCGGCGCCGCGCACATCTGGTGGGCCGGCGTGCAGAGCAAGCTGGTGCGGCTGAACAACCTGGCCGTCTGGCAGCTGCCGGCGGCGCAGAGCCAGGCACTGGCGGCGCTGGCCGCGCGCACGATGCAGATCCAGGTCACGGTGCAGGACGGCCAGATCTGGGTCGGCAATGGCGACCACAGCCTGGAAGTGCACCCGGTGGTGTTGAAGGCCGCCGTCGCACGCTCATACTGATGGCCATGTCGAACACCGCAGACCCCTATCTCTGGCTCGAAGACGTGCTGGGCGAACGCGCCCTGGCCTGGGTGCGCCAGCGCAATGCCGAGAGCGAAGCCGCGCTGCAGACCCGGCCCGGCTTCGAAGCCCTGCGCAGCTGCCTGCGCGAGGTGCTGGACAGCAAGGACCAGATACCCTACGTGGCGCGCCGCGGCGACTGGCTCTACAACCTGTGGCGCGACGCCGCCAACCCGCGCGGCCTGTGGCGGCGCACCACGCTGGCCGAATACCGCCGGCCGCAGCCCGCGTGGGAAACCGTGATCGACCTCGACGCCCTGGGCAAGGCCGAAGGCGAGAACTGGGTCTGGGCCGGCGCCACCGCCCTGGGCCCGGAGTACCGGCGCTGCCTCATCAGCCTGTCGCGCGGCGGCGCCGACGCCAGCGTGGTGCGTGAGTTCGACACCGTCAGCAAGACCTTCGTCGAAGGCGGTTTTGCCCTGCCCGAGGCCAAGACCACCAGCCTGGACTGGATCGATGCCGACCAGCTCTACGTCGGCACCGACTTCGGGCCTGGCTCGCTCACCGAGTCCGGCTACCCGCGGCTCATCAAGGCATGGCGGCGCGGTGAACCGCTGGCCCAGGCACGCACCGTCTTCGAGGCCGAAGTGAAGGACATGTGGGCCTGGGTCCGCGTGGACCACACGCCGGGCTACGAGCGCGTGCTCTTCGGCCGTTCGCCCACCTTCTTCAGCAGCCTGGTGTTCCTGCAGCAGGGCAGTGAGCGGGTGGCGCTGGACAAGCCGGCCGACGCCGAACTCAGCTTCCACCGCGACCGTGTCTTCATCGAGCTGCGCAGCGACTGGGCCTTGCCCGGCCGCACCTGGCCGCGCGGCAGCCTGCTGGTGGCCGAAGCCGCCGCTTACCTGCAGGGCGGGTGCGCCTTCACGGCGCTCTTCACGCCCAGCGCCACGCGCTCGCTGGCCAGCCACGACTTCACGCGCAGCACGGTGCTGCTGGACGTGCTGGACAATGTGGCCAGCCGCATCGAGGAATGGCGCGAGGAGGGCGGCGCCTGGATCCGCCGCGAGGTGCAGGCGCCCTACCCCGGCAGCCTGAGCGTGAGCGCGCTGCACGACCCGCTGCTCCCGGACGACCCGCTGGCCGAGGCCTACCTGCTGAACGTCAGTGACTTCCTGAGCCCCGACAGCCTGCAGCTGGGCCGCGGCGGCAGTGATCAGCGCGAAGTCCTGAAGTCACGCCCGGCCTTCTTCGACGCCAGCGGCCAACGCGTCGAGCAGCGCTTCGCGAACAGCGCCGACGGCACGCGCGTGCCCTACTTCATCGTCTGGCCGCAAGGCGCGGTGGCCGATGGCCGCAACCCGACGCTGCTCTACGGCTACGGTGGTTTCGAGGTCGCGCAGACCCCTTTCTACTCGGCTGCCATCGGGCGCGCCTGGACCCGCCGCGGCGGTGTCTTCGTCTACAGCAACATCCGCGGCGGCGGCGAGTTCGGGCCCGGCTGGCACCAGGCGGCCGTCGGCAAGCACAAGCAGAAGAGCTACGACGACTTTGCTGCCATCGCCGAGGACCTGGTCACCAGCCAAGTGACGAGCCCGGCCCACCTGGGCATCCAGGGCGGCAGCAACGGCGGCCTGCTGGTCGGCGCGGTGATGCTGCAGCGGCCCGAGCTCTTCAAGGCCGTGGTCTGCCAGGTGCCGCTGCTGGACATGCAGCGCTATCACAAGCTGCTGGCCGGCGCGAGCTGGATGTCGGAGTACGGCGACCCCGACCAGCCCGAGCAGTGGGCCTGGATCAGCCGCTACAGCCCCTACCAGAACGTGCGCCCCGGCGTGAAGCTGCCCATCGTGCTCTTCACCACCAGCACGCGCGACGACCGCGTGCACCCCGGCCACGCGCGCAAGATGGCGGCGCGCCTGCGCGAGATGGGCCATGCGCTGCTGTACTGGGAGAACATCGAAGGTGGCCACGGCGGCGCCGCAGACAACGGCCAGAAGGCGCAGATGATGGCCCTGGAATACACCTTCCTCTGGCAGCAGCTGGGCGGCCAGTAGCCATTGGCCCGCGGCGGAGCCATCACGCCCATGCTGCGCTGGATCGACGACAGCACGCCGCTGCCGCCGGCCAGCGCTGCGCTGGGCCCCGACAGCGAGGTGCCGGGCCTGGTGGCGGCGGGCGGCCATGTCACGCCGCAGCGCCTGGAAGAGGCCTACTCGAAGGGCATCTTCCCCTGGTACAGCGCCGGCCAGCCGGTGCTGTGGTGGAGCCCCGACCCGCGCATGGTGCTGCACACGGCCGAGTTCCACCTCTCGCACAGCCTGAAGAAGACGCTGCGCCGCTTCCGCCGCACACCGGGCTGCGAGATCCGCTTCGACAGCGCCTTCGACCGCGTCATCCACGCCTGCGCCGGCACGCCGCGCGACGGCCAGGACGGCACCTGGATCGTGCCGGCCATGGCGCGGGCCTACGGCGCCTGGCACCGCGCCGGCCGCGTGCACAGCGTGGAGACCTGGATCGACGGCGCGCTGGTGGGCGGTCTGTACTTCGTCAACCTGGGGCGCATGTGTTACGGCGAGTCAATGTTCGCGCACCGCACCGATGCGTCGAAGATCGCACTGGCCGCCTTCGTGGCCGCTTGCCGGGCGCGCGGCGTGGCGCTCGTCGACTGCCAGCAGAACACCGGCCACCTGGCCAGCTTCGGCGGCCGCGAGATCCCGCGCGAGCACTTCCTGGCCCACCTGTCCCATAGCCTCGGGGCTGCCGCGCCGGCCGAATGGACCTATGATGATTTGGCCTGGGAGCTGCTGTTGCCCCCAGCAGAACCCGACCACGCCGCGTGACCCATCCGAAGGAATTGCCGCTGCGGTCGTTGCAGTTCTATGCAACGGCCCCCTACCCCTGCAGCTACCTGCCCGGCCGGCAGGCGCGCTCGCAGGTGGCCACGCCCAGCCACCTGATCCACGCCGACACCTATTCCGGCCTGGTCTCCAGCGGCTTCCGCCGCAGCGGCATGTTCACCTACCGCCCCTACTGCGACGGCTGCCGCGCCTGCGTGCCGCTGCGCATCCCGGTGGCCGAATTCCAGCCCACGCGCAGCCAGCGCCGCGCGCACAAGGCGCATGCCCACCTGAGCGCGCGCGTGCTGCGCCTGGGCTTCGTGCCCGAGCATTACCAGCTCTACCTGCGCTACCAGAGCGGCCGCCACAGCGGCGGCGGCATGGACCACGACAGCGTCGACCAGTACACGCAGTTCCTGCTGCAGAGCCGCGTCAATTCGCGCCTCGTCGAGTTCCGTGAACCTTCGGCCGACGGCAAACCCGGTGCGCTGAAGATGGTCTCCATCCTCGACGTGCTGAGCGACGGCATCTCCGCCGTCTACACCTTTTACGAACCCGAAGCCGCCGCCAGCTACGGCACCTACAGCGTGCTGTGGCAGGTCGAGCAGACCAAGCTGCTCAAGCTGCCGCACGTGTACCTGGGCTACTGGATCGCGCAGAGCCCGAAGATGGCCTACAAGGCGCAGTTCAGGCCGCACCAGGTGCTGATCGACGGGCGCTGGCAGTCAGCGCTGCCCGAAGGCTGACCAGACCTCACCGTCCAGCCGGGCCAGACCGTCGCCCTGCAGCTTGAGCAGGTGCGCCAGCAGCGAGCGCTGGGCCACCGGGTGCAGCGCCGCGGGCACGTCGTCGTAGACCTGCGGCAGCAGCGCCTCGATGGCCGCCGGGCCGGCCGCGCGCAGCGCCGAGATCACCTTGGCCTCGCGCCTCAGGCGGTGGGCCACGAGCCCGCGCACCACGTCGTGTGGCGCGGCCACCAGGAAGCCGTGGCCGGGCGCCAGCCACTGCAGGTCTTCGTCGAGCAGTTGCTGCAGCGACAGCAGATAGGCCGCCATGTCACCGTCGGGCGGGTTGATGACGACGGTGGAGCCCTGCATGACATGGTCGCCGGTGAAGAGCAGTTGCTCTTCCAGCAGCAGGTAGCACAGGTGGTTGCTGGCGTGGCCGGGCGTGTGGATGACGCGCAGCGTGGCGGCGTCGCCGACGTTGATGTGCTCACCCTGCTGCGGTTCATGCACGGGCGCGAAAGTCTCGTCCTGCCACATCGGGTGCAGCGCGCGGCGGCCCCAGACTGGCGCACCACTGGCCTGCGCCAGCGCCAAGGCGCCGGGTGAATGGTCGCGGTGGGTGTGCGTGACGAGGATGCGTTCGATGCGTCCCCCCGCTGCAGCCACGGCGGCCAGCACCGCTTGCACGTGCGGTTCGCTCACCGGCCCGGGGTCGATGACCGTCCAGCGCTCGCCATCGCCCACCAGGTAGGTGTTGGTGCCCGGCCCCGTCATCGGCCCGGGGTTGGGCGCGGTGATGCGGATGACCTTGTCCGACAGCCGCACCGCGCGCCCGGCCAGCAGCTCGGCATGCACGTCGCCGCGGCCTTCGGGGTCGAGGCGGCCGATCTCGGCATAGGGGCGTTCGTCGGGCAGCACCACCACTTCGCCCCAGCCCTTGTCAATTCGGCCAAGCGCGCGGCGCGGCATCGTCAGCTTCACCTGGGCGATGGCGCGCATGGCCTGCAGCGCTGCCGCCGTGCTGGCATGCGCCGACAGGTCCTTGAGCAAGCGACGCGTCACCGGCAACAGCTTGAGCCCGCGTTCGCGGTCCAGCGCCTGTGTCGGCGTCAGCCACATCAGCTCGACGCTCTCAGTGCCGTCGGCTTCTGCCTGTTGCCCGGCCGGCGCGGCGGCGGCGAAAAACCGGGTGTCGAAGCGCTTGGCGGCGCCCGGCGGTGTCAGCCAGTGGCTGAAGTAGACGAGGCCGCGCAGGTCCAGCCGCACGCCAGTGGCGGCGCAGAACTCGGCCACGCCGGCACTGCCGGCCTGCAGCTGTTGGCGCCAGGGCTGCAAGGCTGCGATGTCGTGCACGCCTTCGGCGAGCAGCAGGCCCACCTCCTCGAAGGTCTCGCGCACGGCCGCGATCAGGTAGTCCAGGCCACCGACGCCCACGCCCAGTTGCTGGCTGGCTGCCACGTCGTCGGGGCCCACGCAGCAGCCGTGCGCCTGGCGGTCGCGCGCATCGACCATGCCACCGGGGAACACGGCTGCACCGCCGCGCCGGTCGCCCTCGCGCTCGGCGCGCCGCACCATCAGCACTTCCAGGCCCGTCGCACCGTCACGCAGCAGCAGCAGCGAGGCCGCCAGGCGCGCGTCGGCCGGCGCGGCATAGCCGGCGCTCATCGCGCTGCTCCGACGGCCATCAGCCCGGCGATCTCGCTCTCGCTGAATCCGGCTTCGCCCAGCACGGCGGCGGTGTGCTCGCCGGCCGGCGGCGCCGCTCGGGGCACCGCGGCGGGCGTGCGGTCGAAGCGCGGCGCGGGCGCCGGCTGCACCACGCCGTCCACCGTGATGAAGGCCTGGCGGGCGCGCGCATGGGCGTGCTGCGGCGCTTCCTCGAAGCTCAGCACCGGTGCGAAGCAGGCGTCGCTGCCTTCGAGCCGCGTGCACCACTCGTCGCGGCTGCGCTGGCGCACCGCGGCGGCGATGGCCGCACGCATCTCGGGCCACAGGCGCCGGTCGTACTGGCGCTGCGCGAAGCGCGGCTCCAGGCCCAGCGCCGCGGCCAGCTGGGCAAAGAACTTGGGTTCCAACGCGGCCAGGCTGACGTGGCGGTTGTCGGCGGTTTCATAGGTGTCGTAGAAGGGCGCGCCGCCGTCGAGCAGGTTGTCGCCACGCGCACCGCCCCACTGCCCGGCCGCCTGCAGGCCGTAGAAGATCGACGCCAGCGACGCCGCGCCGTCGACCATCGCCGCGTCCACCACCTGGCCACGGCCCGAACGCTGGCGCTCGAAGAGCGCGGCCATGACGCCGAAGGCCAGGTAGAGCGCACCGCCACCGTAGTCACCCACCAGGTTCAGCGGCGGCAGCGGCTTGCCGCCGGCCGGGCCGATGGCGTGCAACACGCCGGTCAGCGCGATGTAGTTCAGGTCGTGGCCGGCGGCGGCAGCCAGCGGGCCGGTCTGGCCGTAGCCGGTCATGCGGCCGTAGACCAGGCCCGGGTTGCGCGCCTGGCAGTCAGCCGGGCCGAGGCCCAGCCTTTCGGTGACACCGGGGCGCTGGCCTTCCAGCAGCACGTCAGCGCGTGCGACCAGGCGCAACGCCGCGGCCACGCCGGCAGGCGACTTGAGGTCCAACGCCACCGAGCGTCGGCCGCGCGCGTTCACGTCGTGGCGCGGGTCCATGGCCACGCCCAGGCCGCTGGGCTCCAGGCGGTCGATGCGCACGACATCGGCGCCCAGGTCGGCCAGCAACATGCCGGCCAGGGGCACAGGGCCGATGGCGGCGATCTCGATCACGCGCAGGTGGTGCAGAGGTCCCATGGAGCGCGAGTGTGACGCGCCTGATCAGTCAGCGGGCCGCGTGGCGAAGAAGTTGCGGATGCGCGCGGCCAGAGCCTGCGCAAAGCTGGGTTCGGGCAGCGGCGCGGCGGCCTCCGGCGCGCGCACGGCGGCGTCGTGACGCAGGTGCTCGGCCACCACCTGCGACAGGCTCTCGGCCAGCGCCGGGCGCGCGTCGAGCAGATCGGCCATCAGCTCGCATGGCACCTCGAAGAGCAGCGCCGGGCACAGCGCGGTGACGGTGGCGGTGCGCGGGCTGCCGGTGAGCAAAGACATCTCGCCGAAGAAGTCGCCGGGCGACAGCACGGCGCTGCGCGCCGCTTCAGCGGCACCCTCGGCGCGCACGCGCACGTCCAGCACGCCAGCGGCCACCAGATACATCGAATGCCCGGCCTCGCCCTGGCGCACCACGGCCGCGCCTGCGGGCACGCGGCACACGCGCACGCGCCCGGCCAGGCGGCCACGCTCGCCGGCGGTCAGCGCCGACAGCAGGCCGATGTGGTCAATGACGATGCGGCGGTCGGCACTGCTCTCGGCGTCCAGGAAGCGCTGCGGTCGCGGCGGCAGACCGGAGGCCGCCATCTCGCTCATCACCGGGCGCAGGCCGGCGTAGCGCAGGTGGCGGTGCAGGCAGCTCAGCAGCGCGTGGCGCGCCGGGCCCTTGGGCTTCCTGCGCGGGTCGATGAGGTAGGCGATCTTGTAGGCGACACCGGCGCCGTCCAGGCGCCGGATGCGGAACTTCGGCGGCTTGTCGCCGCTGGTGGCGCCCAGGGTCCAGGCCTCGAGCATGGCGGCCGACAGCACCGGCTCCAGCCGTGCCGTGTCGAGCGCCCAGTCGAGCACGACCTCGAGCTCCAGCTCGTACACCGGTGAGGGGAAGGACAGGTTCTCGACCGTGGCGCGCGCCACGGCACTGTTGGGCACGCTGATCAGGTTGTCCTCGGGCGTGAGCACGGTGGTGCTGCGCCAGTTGATCTCGCGCACGAAGCCGGCCACCGGCTCGCGCTTGCCGCGCACGTGCAGCAGCACGAAGTCGTCCAGGCGGAACGGGTGCTCGACGTTGAGCGCGATGCCCGAGAAGAAGTCGGCCAGCAGGTTGCGCAGCGCCAGGCCGGCGATGATGCCCACCGCGCCGGTAGTGGCCAGCATGGGCAGCACCGACAGGCCCCAGACCTGGGTCAGCAGCACGCCGATGGTGAGCAGGAAGAGCAGCACCGCCACCAGCTGGCGCAGCAGGCGCGGAATGCGCACGCCGCCGCGCAGCGGCAGCAGGCGCTGCCAGAACAGCGCCTCCAGCACGCGGATCAGCAGCCAGGCGCCGGCCAGCCAGGTCAGGCTGCCGGCCAGGCGCAGCAGCAACGCGGCGCCCTGCCCCGCATCGACCAGGCCTTCGCCGCCGGGCAGGAAGCGCAAGGCCAGCAGGCAGGCCGCCAGCGCCAGCAGCGGCGCGAGCAGGACGTGCAAGGGCTGGGCGGGGGCGTCGGGGTTCAAGGCGTGCCTGACAGGCCAACGCCACCCGGAGGTGGCGCTGCGTTGCTTAGAAAGTATTTGGGACAGGCTAGCACATGATCCGCACCGCACCGCGGCGTGCAGGACCGTCAATTTCGTCCGTTAGCTACGACGGCACCTGTCTGCGTCGCACCACACCCTGGGGAAGAACCTGAGTGCGGGTGACGTGTCGCGGCGCGTGGCCCGTGTCGCAAGCCTGCCGGCCTGCGACACGCCGTGACAGGAGAGGCCGGCCTGTCGCGCCCGGTCGCGGCGCGGTGACGCATGCGCGCAGCACGGCGCAGGGGGATCCGTAGATTGACGTCGCACCCCCATCCCCCTTCAGGAGTTCACACCATGCTGGCGACACCCCCTCTCCGCACCGCCCTGGCCATCGCCGCGGCTGCCGCCGTGCTGGCGCCCGCCGCGGCCCAGGACGTGCAGCGCATCGAGATCACCGGCTCGAACATCCGCCGCGTGCAGACCGAGACCGCGTCGCCGGTGCAGACGCTCACGCGCGAGGAGATCGCGCGTTCCGGCAAGGCCAGCGTGGCCGAGCTGCTGCAGTCGCTGTCGGTCGACAACCAGGGCTCGGTGCCCACCAGCTTCGGCGGCGGCTTCGCGTCGGGGGCTTCGGGCATCTCCTTGCGCGGCCTGGGCGCGGCGTCGACGCTGGTGCTCGTCAACGGCCGCCGCATCGCGCCCTATGGCCTGGCCGACGACGGACAGAAAGTCTTCGCCGACCTCAACATCATCCCGCTGGAAGCGGTGGACCGCGTCGAGATCCTGAAGGACGGCGGCTCCGCGATCTATGGTTCCGACGCCATTGCCGGCGTCGTCAACGTCATCCTGCGGCGCGACTTCTCGGGCCTGGTGGCCAAGCTGAGCGGTGGCCAGTCGGCCGAGCGCGACGGCCGCACCAGCGCGGTGGCGCTGACCGGCGGTTTCGGCGACCTGTCGAAGGACGGCTACAACCTGCTGGTCAACCTGGAAGCCACGACGAAGAAGGCGATCTGGAACCGCAACCGCGCCGGCCGCGGTGCCGTGGGCCGCGCCGACCTGCGCGACCTGGGTTTCTCGGCACAGGAAGCGCTGGGCGGCACCGGCGCCATCACCGGCAACAACGCCGCCGGCAGCTCGATCAACGGCAACTTGCGCAACCCCGACACGCTGGACTACTACAGCCGCGGCAACCCGGCCGGCGTCGGCTTCACGCGCACCTTCCCCGGCGCGGCCTGCACCAACTTCACCAAGCACCCGCAGGGTGACCCGGGCGGCGGCTGCCTGATCGACGCACCGCAGCTCTACAGCCAGATCCAGCCGCCGCAGGACACGGTGAACTTCTTCGCCCGCGGTGCGCTGGCGCTGTCGCCCACCACGCAGCTCTACGGCGAGGCCAACGCCTACCGCAGCAAGTCCAAGGTCGAAACCACGCCCTCGCCGGTCAGCACCTCGGTGGGTTACCCCGGCGGGCCGGTGAGCAATGCCGGCGTTTCGCTCGGCGCGGCGCACCCCGACAACCCCTACTTCGGCACCGCGGCGCGCTTGCGCTACCTGGCCGCCGACGTGGGCCCGCGCGTGAACAACATCGAGTCGACCTTCAGCCGCCTGCTGCTGGGCGTGAAGACCACGGTTGCCGACTGGGACCTGGACAGCGCGCTGCTCGTCTCGCAGAACAAGAACAGCGGGCGCCGCACCGGCTACCTGCAACGCGACGTGGCCTTTGCGCTGCTCAACCCCACGGCCGGCAACGTGGCCGCGGCCACCGCCGGCAGCACGGCCTACGCGGCGCTGCCGGCGGGCAGCGTGTGGCGCATCGGCGAGAACGCGGGTCTGAACTCGGCGGCGCTGTACGCCGCGCTGTCACCCGAGATCGGCAGCGATGCGCGTTCGAAGACGACGCAGATCGACTTGCGTGCCGCACGCGACCTGGCGCAATGGGAAGGCGGCGCGCTGGCGCTGGCGCTGGGCGCCGAGATGCGGCGCGAGTCGGTGCGCCTGAACCCGGTCACCGGCACCGAGCGCGGCAACGTCATCGGCCTGGGCTACTCGGCCTACGACGGCGCGCGTACGCTGAGCGCCGCCTATGCCGAGCTGCTGATGCCGCTCACCAAGACCTTCGAGGCCAACCTGGCGGCGCGCATCGACCACTACTCCGACGTCGGCAACTCCACCACGCCCAAGCTCGGGCTGAAGTGGACGCCGATGAAGCAGCTGGCGCTGCGCGGCAGCGTCTCGCGCGGCTTCCGCGCGCCGGGTGCGGCCGAGAACGGCAACGGCGGCCTGGCCGCCTTCACCACCGCCGCCGACCCCGTGCGCTGCGCCCTGGGCGTGGTGGCCGCCTGCGCGGCGGCCAACGTGGCCGTCATCACCTCGCCCAACCCCGACCTGACGCCCGAGAAGTCCACCACCACCACCGCCGGCCTGGTGTTCGAACCGCTGTCGGGCACCAGCCTGGCGCTGGACTTCTGGCGCGTCCAGCGCAAGGACGAGATCAACCAGACCACCACCGCCGAAGCCATTGCCGCCGGCCGCGTGGTGCGCGACCCCGGCAGCGCCACCAACATCCCCGGCGACCCCGGCGCCATCATCGCGGTGCTGGCCAACTACGTGAACTCGGCGCGCAGCACGGTGAGCGGCTTCGACGTCGACGCGCGTCAGGCCTTCAGCCTGGGCAGCGCCGGCAAGCTGGGCCTGGATGTGAAGTGGACCCACATCAGCAGCTTCAAGCGCACCGACCGCGACGGCACCAGCCTCGACTTCGCCGGCACGCACGGCAATTGCGATGTCACCAACTGCATCGGCACGCCGGCCGACCGCGTGAACCTGGGCCTGAGCTGGGAGATCGCCAACTGGCGCGTCGCCGCCCTGGCCAACCACCGCGCCGCGATGAAGAACCGGCTGTCGAAGGACGACCCGGACTGCGCCTTCCACTTTGCCGACGGCAGCGACGCGCCCGCCGGCTGCAAGATCAAGGCCTTCACGACGGTGGACCTCACGGCGCGCTGGAAGGCCACGGCAAGCCTGGAGATCTTCGGCAGCGTGCAGAACCTTTTCGATGCCAAGCCGCCGCTGGACCCGCTGACCTACGGCGCCTTTGGCTACAACCCGCTGGACCACAGCGGCGCAGTGGGCCGCTTCTTCAACATGGGCGCGCGCTACCGCTTCTTCTGAAGCGACGCCGCAAAAGGCTCGCGACGCACACCGGCGTGGCGGTACATGCCGCCACCCAGGTGGCGCGCGAGCTCGGCGATGCGTCCGCGCTGCGCCGCGGTCACGCGCTCGTGCGAGACCATGAAGACGGCGACCGACGGCACCAGGCGCTGCAGCCAGCGCAAGGTGGCGGCCAGCGCGGCGGGCGGCAAGCCTTCGGAAGCCGTGCCCGGCAGTTCGCCCAGCACAACGTCGTCGATGAAGAGCACGCACCACAGGCTGGCGGGCGCCAGCGCCACCAGCCGTGAGTCTGCCGCCCGCAAGTGCACGGCCATGTCCTGCGCCAGCAACTCGCGGCCGGCCACGCGCCAGCCGGCGGGCAGGCCGAGCAGCGGCCGCGGCAGCCCGTCGGGCGCACCGAGCCACAAGCACTGCCTCTGTTCCACGCCAGCGGGCAGTGGCAATGGCACCGCCGGTCCCGCCAGGCCAGCCAGGCCGGGCCAGCGCGGCGCCAGTCGCAGGCTGGAAGGCGTGCCCAGGGCCATCAGGGCGCAGCTGCCTTCGGCCAGCATGCGGTGCAGCACGTGCAGCGGTGCCTGCAGGTCGTGGCAAAGCACCAGCGGCATCCAGTTCTGCGCCTCGCACTGCTGCACGGCCTGCCAGACGGCGGTCGGGTCGATGCGGGCCACATCGGCACCCGCCGCGCGGACCCGTTCGACCACGCTGACACCGCGCGCACCGCTCCATTCCTTGAAGCCGTGCTGCAGCAGCGCCGTGGCGCGCGTGGGCACTGGCGTGTCGAGGCCTTCGCCGTTGGCCCACACGATCTGCACCAGCCGGTGATCGAGATCCTCGCCGGGCGACAGGTTGGCGCCGCGTGGCACCGGCACGGCGGCACCGCCGAGGATCATTTGTGGCGACAGCATCGGCTTCATTCCGGCGGGCTCCTGGCCCCGGGCGGTGGCCCGGGGCGGGGACATATTCCGCGCGCACGCGGTGGCCGGACAAGGGCCATTGCGCGGCAGGTCGTCAGGCCAATTTGTGCGGGCGGGCGGGCGTGGTCAGAATGCGTTGCAAGCGGCGCCCCACCCGCGCCGCAGGGAGACCGACAGGTGGAGCTGGCCGCGACCGACAGGTTCATCGACGAGCACCGCGCCGGCATCGGCGGTGCATCGTCGCGCCGCACCGAGGTCTACCGCCAACTGCTCGACGCCATCCGCAGCGGCGAGTTGGCGGCCGGTGCGCGGCTGCCATCGGCGCGCCGCCTGGCGGTCGCCTGGCAGGTGGCGCGGGGCGCCGTCGACGAGGCTTTCGCGCAGCTGCAGGCCGAAGGCCTGGTGGAGCGCCGCGTCGGCAAGGGCAGCTTCGTGGCCCTGCGCCCGCAGGCCGGCACCACGACGGCCGGCACGCTCACCCCGCCGCCGGTCGACGCCACCACGGGCGCGCTGCTGGACCGCCTGCGGGCCTGGTCGGCCGAGTCGCGCATGTTCGCCACGCCGATGCCCGGCGCGCTGCGCTTGCGGCCCGGCATGCCCGACCTGCAAGGCTTTCCCATCGCCGTGTGGCGGCGCGAGCTGGCGCGTGTGCTGGGCGAGCCGCATCGCGCCGGATTGAGCTACGGCGTGCCGGCCGGCATGGCCGAACTGCGCGAAGCGGTGGCGCGCCACCTCTCGCTCACGCGCTCCATCCGCTGTCGGCCGGAGCAGGTGCTGATCGTCGGCAGCCCGCGCCAGGGCATCGAGCTGATCGCCCGCGTGCTGCTGGCGCCCGGCGAATGCGTGTGCGTGGAAGACCCGGGCCCGCTGTCGATGACGCGGCGCTTCAGCCTGGCGCACCTGAAGGTGGTGGGGGTGGCACCCGACGAGCAGGGCTTCGATGTGGGCCAGGCGCGCCGCGATGCCGCCGACGCCGCGGCCGTGGTGCTGCAGCCGCTGCACCAGTGGCCCACCGGTGCGCGCACCTCGGCCGCGCGGCGGGCGGAGCTGCTGCAATGGGCCGACGAGCGCGGCATCTGGCTGGTGGAGCTGGACTCGCTGGGCGAGATCGTGCATGACGGCGCGGCGCCGTCGGCACTGTTCAGCAGCGACCGCAGCGCGCGCGTCATCTTCATCGGCAGCTTCGGTGCGCTGACCTTTCCGGCGCTGCGCATCGCCTACCTGGTGCTGCCCGAGGCGCTGACCGACGTCTTCGTGGCGCTGCGCGGCCTGATGGGCGAGCACAACGGGGTCGCCCTGCAGATGGCCCTGGCCGGCTTCATCGACGGCGGCCACCTGGCCACGCATGTGCGCGCCATGCGCCGGCTCTACCGCGCGCGGCGCGATGCGCTGGTGCAGGCGGTGCACGAGCAGCTGCCGGCCGGCTCACGGCTCGGCCCGGTGAGCGGTGGCACGCATGCCTGCCTGCATCTGGCGGACCATTGGAACGACCGCCAGCTGGCCGAGCGCCTGAACCGCCAGGGCATCGCGGTGCAGCCGCTGTCGGCCCACGCCTGGCAGGCGCGCGGGCTGAACGGCCTGCTGCTGGGCTATGGCGCCGACGACGAGGCGGGCATCGCGCAGGCCATCGGCGATATCGGTGCCGCCTTGCGCGTGGCCTGAGCGCGACCTGTCGCCACCGAGCGGCGTTCGCTCCGCCAAAGCCGCAGTTCGTCGTCGCACGAACCACGGCCGGTGCCGCAGGCCGACACTGCGGGGTGTGCATCGGGAGACCTGATCGTGAAGTCTGCGGCGGGCGTTTTCATCCAGCCCGTCCACGACGCGGCGAGTGCGGGCTTGCCGCAGTGGGCGCGCATCGCCCATGCGGTGCGGCATGCCGCGGCCACGGGCGCGGTGATGCGCGGCGAGCGGCTGCCCTCGGCGCGCCAGCTGGCGCAGGACTGGCAGGTCTCGCGCGGCGCGGTGGAGGACGCCTTTGCCGAGCTGCAGCTCGAAGGGCTGATCGAGCGGCGTGTCGGCGACGGCACCTACCTGCGCGACGCCGCAGCCGCCCCCGCCAGGCCGCAGCGCCAGGCCACGCCCGAGGCGCAGCGCATCCTGCAGCGTTGCCTGCTCACGGGCCAGCCCCGTGCGCAGCTGGAGTCGGCGCGGCGCCAGCACTACGTGCCGCCCCTGCACCCGCGGCGCAGCGACCTGGAGCACTTCCCGCTCGACACCTGGCGCCGGCTGATGCTGCAGGCCCACGAGGCACCGCAGCGTGCGCTGCTCGACGGCGCGCCCTGTGGCGGGCTGCCGGTGCTGCGCGAGGCCATCACCCGCCACCTGGCGATCCACCGCGGCCTGGACGTGGCGCCGCAGCAGGTGCTGGTGACCAGCGGCGCCGGTGAAGCCATGCAGCTGGTCGGCCGCCTGCTGCTGACGCCGGGCGACACGATGTGGATGGAGAACCCCAGCCACGCCACGCTGCCCTGGCTGATGGAGTCGATGGGCATCCGCGTGCAAGGCCTGCCGCTCGACGCCGCCGGACTGGACGTGGCTGCCGGCCTGCGCCTGGCACCGCAGGCCCGCCTGTGCTACTTGCACCCGCTGACGCAGTACCCGCTGGGCCTGCGCACCGGCGGCGAGCGCTGTGCGCAGCTGCTGGCCTGGGCCGCGGTCAACGGCGCGTGGATCGTCGAAGGCCACATGAACGACGAGATGGTGCCTGCGGCGCAGCAACCGCCCACGCTCTTCGCGCGCGACAAGGCGGGCCGCACCCTGATGGTGGGCACCTTCGAAGGCGTGGCCTTCCCTTCGTTGCGTGTCGGCTATCTGGTGCTGCCGCCGGCGCTGGCGGCTGCCTTCATCGACGCCGCCCAGGTCTACGGCGAACACGTGGCCGCGCCGGTGCAATGGGCGCTGGCCCAGTTCATCGACCGCGGCCACATGACGGCGCACCTGCAGGCGCAGCGCCTGCGCTGCCTGAGCCAGCGCGAGCAGGTTCGCCGCTGCCTGCTGGCCGCGCTGCCGCCCGGCGTGCGCGCCGGCCCGCTGGACAGCGGCCAGCACCTGTGCCTGCACCTGCCGCCCGAAGTGAGTGACACGGTGGTGGCACAAAACCTGCGCCAGCAGCGCCTGTTCGTGGAGCCGCTGTCGCTGCTGGCCTGGCAGGACACGAGCCTGAACGGCATCGTGCTGGGATATGGCGGTCTGGCGCCGACGGCGCTGGCGCAGGCGCTGTGCGCCGTTGCCGACACGCTGGCCGCGGCCTGCGGCGTGCCCTACCAGCCGCTCGGGCAGAACACGTAGCCGAGGTTGCGCACGGTACGGATGCGCCGCATCACGCCGTCGTCGTCGCCGAGCTTGGCCCGGATGCGGTAGACGCGGCTGTCGATCGAGCGGTCCATCGGATGGTCGTCCAGGCCGCGCACGCTGCGCAGCAGCTCGCGCCGCGACAGCGCCTGCCCGGCATGGCTGGCCAGCAGCCACAGCACCTCGAACTCACCTTCGGTCAGCGGCAGCAGTCGTTCGCACCAGCGCGCCTGGCGCTGCATCAGCAGCAGCTCCAGGCGGCCGAAGCGCAACTCGCGCGCCGGTTCGGCGTCGCGCTGGCGCGCGCCGCGGCGCCACAGCGCGCGCAGGCGTGCGGCCACCACCGGCGGCGGCAGGCTGGTGTCGATGGCGTCGTCGGCGCCCATCTCCAGGCCCAGCACCTGGTCCAGGTCGCGCAGTTCGCGCACGGCCAGCAGCAGCGGCGACTGCGGCGACTGGGCACGCAGCGCCCGCAGCCAGCCCAGCTGCTCGGCCAGGCGGCCGGAGACATGGAGGATGGTGGCGTCGGCTGTGGCCGCCATGCGGTCGTCGACGGCGTGGACCTGAACCTGCAGGCCTTCGGTGGCCAGCGCGCGGCCCCATTCGTGGCCGGCGCGTGCATCGTCGCAACGCACGCCCACCCTGCGCGCGCCCGGTGGCGCCGCGGTCTCACGCGTGTCGAGAGTGGCCGGCTGCGGAAGCATGTGAGGCCGATGATCGGCTTCAGCTCCGGGCCGGCACAAGGGCCATTCTCGGCGCTGACTTCGAGCCAATTGCCGCAGGAGGCTGACATCAGGCTCTTGCGCGGAAAGCTGTATGAACATACAGTCTGCGTTGACAGGAGCCCCGCCATGCCACATTCACTCCGCCAACACTATCGACCCAAGTCCGACCGCCTGCCGCACTGGCTGCACCGCCTCTGGGCCTGGTTCTGATGCGGCCACGGGCCGGGGCCGGTCTCAGGCCGGCAAAGAAAAACGGCGCCCGCAGGCGCCGTATGTTCTTGATGTCCCTGGTGGGCGGTGCAGGGTTCGAACCTGCGACCCCTGCCGTGTGAAGGCAGTGCTCTACCGCTGAGCTAACCGCCCGAGCACGCCAGTGGCCTGGCGCGTCCGGTAAGCCCGCAATTATGCCACCGCTTCCGGCAGCGTCCGCCACAGCGTCTTGCCGCCGCTGGTCTTGTCGATGTCGGCCAGCACCGCCTCATGCGCAGCGCGCTCCTCGGCGCTGGGGGCCAGCACCGGCAGGTCGAACTGGCGCAGGTCGATGGCTGCGGTCTGCCGCCGGCCCTGCCCGCCGTTGCCGGCGTCGATGACCAGCGTGCCCTGGCCACGTGTCATGCGCAGGTAGACCTCGGCCAGCAGCCCGGCGTCGAGCAGCGCGCCGTGCAGTTCACGCTGGCTGTTGTCCACCTCCAGGCGCTTGCACAGCGCATCGAGCGAATTGCCCTTGCCGGGGAACATCTCGCGCGCCATCAGCAGGCTGTCGCTGACGCGCGCCACATGCTGGGCGAAACGCGGGCGGTTCAGGCGCACCAGTTCGGCGTCGAGGAAGGCCACGTCGAAAGCCGCGTTGTGGATGATGATCTCGGCGCCTTCGACGAAGGCCAGCAACTCGTCGACGATGCTGGCGAAGGGCGGCTTGTCGGCCAGGAACTCGTCGGTGATGCCATGCACGCGAACGGCGTCGGGGTGGCTGCTGCGCTGCGGGTTGACGTAGTGGTGCAGCGTGCGGCCGGTGTGGCGGCGGTTGTCGAGCTCGATGCAGCCGATCTCGACGATGCGGTCGCCGCTCTCGGCCGACAGGCCGGTGGTTTCGGTGTCGAGGAAGACTTGTCTCATGGCGCCGATTGTCTGCGCTGGCCGAACCACCACCACAGGCCGGCGCCACCGACGATCATCGGCACGCACAGCCACTGGCCCATGCTCATGCCCAGCGCCAGCAGGCCGAGGAATGCGTCGGGCTCGCGGAAGTACTCGGCCACGAAGCGCAGCACGCCATAGCCGAAGACGAAGGCCGCCGCCACCTGGCCGCGCGCCCTCTCTTTCTGGCCGTACCACCACAGCAGCGCGAAGAGCAGCAGTCCTTCCAGCAGGAACTGGTAGATCTGCGACGGGTGGCGCGGAAAGGCTTCGCCGCTCTGCGGGAAGACCATGGCCCAGGGCAGTGACGGGTCGGCCGCCCGGCCCCACAGTTCGCCGTTGATGAAGTTGCCCACGCGGCCAGCCGCCAGGCCGGTGGGCACGCAGGGCGCCACCACGTCCATCACCTCCAGGAAGCTGCGGCTGCGCGCTCGGGCGAACAGCGCCATGGCGGCGATGACGCCCAGCAGCCCGCCGTGGAAGGCCATGCCGCCCTTCCAGACCATGAAGATCTCCAGCGGGTGCGCCAGATACTGCCCCGGCTTGTAGAAGAGCGCGTAGCCCAGCCGGCCGCCGATGACCACGCCCAGCACGCCGTAGAAGAGCAGGTCTTCCACGTCACGCCGCGTCCAGCCCAGCCTGGCGAAGTGCGGCTGCTGCACGCGGCGCCCGGCCAGGAAGAGGAAGAGGCCGAAGGCCGCCAGGTAGGTCAGGCCGTACCAGTGGATGCTGATCGGCCCGATGGCCAGAGCGACGGGGTTGAACTGGGGATGCACGAGCATCGGTGGCTGTCCTTGGTTGCGCCGCGATTGTCCATGGCCCGGGGCCGATAATCCCGCGCAGGAAAACGGAGACCCCGCATGAGCATCAACCGCCGCAGCAAGAATATCACCGAAGGCGTGGCGCGCGCGCCCAACCGCAGCATGTACTACGCCATGGGCTACACCGAAGGCGACTTCGGCAAGCCCATGATCGGCGTGGCCAACGGCCACAGCACCATCACGCCCTGCAACAGCGGGCTGCAGAAGCTGGCCGACGCGGCCATCGTGGCGCTGAAGGAAGCCGGCGCCAACCCGCAGGTCTTCGGCACGCCCACCATTTCAGACGGCATGGCCATGGGCACCGAGGGCATGAAGTACAGCCTGGTGTCGCGCGAGGTCATTGCCGACTGCGTGGAAACCTGCGTCGGCGGCCAGTGGATGGACGGCGTGCTGGTCATCGGCGGCTGCGACAAGAACATGCCCGGCGGCATGATGGGCATGCTGCGCGCCAACGTGCCGGCCATCTACGTCTACGGCGGCACCATCCTGCCCGGCCGCTACAAGGGGCAGGACCTCAATATCGTCAGCGTCTTCGAGGCCGTGGGCCAGTTCAGCGCCGGCAAGATGAGCGAGGAAGACTTCTGCCAGATCGAGCGCCGCGCCATCCCCGGCAGCGGCAGTTGCGGCGGCATGTACACCGCCAACACCATGTCGTCTGCCTTTGAAGCACTCGGCATGAGCCTGCCGTTCTCCTCGACCATGGCCAACGTGGAAGACCCCATCGTCGCCCACACGCAGGACGCCGCGCGCGCCCTGGTCAACGCCGTGAAGCTGGACTTGAAGCCGCGCGACATCGTCACCCAGCAAGCCATCGAAAACGCGGTGGCGGTGATCATGGCTACCGGTGGCAGTACGAATGCCGTGCTGCACTTCCTGGCCATCGCGCATGCGGCCGAGGTGCCCTGGACCATCGACGACTTCGAGCGCGTGCGCCGCAAGGTGCCCGTGCTGTGTGACCTGAAGCCCAGCGGCCGCTACCTGGCCGTCGACCTGCACCGCGCCGGCGGCATCCCGGCCGTGATGAAGGTGCTGCTCGATGCCGGCCTGCTGCACGGCGACTGCATCACCATCACCGGCAAGACGGTGGCGCAGAACCTGGCCGAGGTTCCTGCACTGCGTGCCGACCAGGACGTCATCCGACCGATCGCGAAACCGATGTATGCAGAAGGTCATCTGGCCATCCTGAAGGGCAACCTCAGCCCCGAAGGCTGCGTGGCCAAGATCACCGGCCTGAAGAACCCCGTCATCAGCGGCCCGGCGCGCGTGTTCGACGACGAGCAGAGCGCGCTGGCCGCCATCATGGCCGGCAAGATCGTCGCCGGCGACGTGATGGTTCTGCGCTACCTCGGCCCCAAGGGCGGCCCGGGCATGCCCGAGATGCTGGCGCCCACCGGCGCGCTCATCGGCCAGGGCCTGGGCGAGAGCGTGGGCCTCATCACCGACGGCCGCTTCAGCGGCGGCACCTGGGGCATGGTGGTGGGTCACGTGGCGCCAGAAGCCTACGCGGGTGGCCTGATCGCGCTGGTGCACGAAGGCGACCGCATCACCATCGACGCGCACCGGCTGCTGCTGCAGCTCGACGTGCCCGATGCCGAGATCGCGCGCCGCCGTACCAGCTGGCGGCAACCCGCACCACGCTACACGCGTGGCGTGCTGGCCAAGTTCGCGAAGAACGCATCCAGCGCCAGCGCAGGCGCCGTGCTCGACGGCGATTGAGCGACCGGCAGCTACAGCCGCGGATCGCGGCGCGAGGCGTCGTCCGTATGGTCGCGCATGGTCGGGTCGGCCGTCGTGGTGCGGCGCGCAGCGTCTTCACGCGCCCGCGTCGCCTGCTTCTCGCGGCGGCTGTTCAGGCCCAGCGCTTCCATTGCCTTGTCGCGACGGTCGGTCTTGCGCTTTTCCATCTTCTCCATGACCCTGCGCTGCGTCCAGCCGCTGGAGTCGGCGAACTCCCACCACAGCACGGCAATGACGAAGGGAATGGCCACCGCCCACCAGGGCAGCCGGCCGAAAGGCCCGATCTCGGCCCACCACAAGCCAAGCAGCAACACACCGATCACGACCATGGGCATGGCAGAGCCCTCCTGCGCTCAATGTAGCGCAAGGGGGCCTGCCGGCCAGCGGTGCATCAGTTGGCTTGTGTGAGTTGGTCCAGGATCGCCGGGTTTTGGTGTGCACATCACATCGCTGCGCGACATGAGTGCACCCCGAATCCAGCGCCCCAGCGCTCCGCGCCGCCTGCCTTCGGCAGGTGGATCAGTTGGCTTGCGTCAACTGCTCCAGGATCGCAGGATTCTCCAGCGTGCTGGTGTCCTGCGTGATGGCCTCGCCCTTGGCGATGCTGCGCAGCAGGCGGCGCATGATCTTGCCGCTGCGTGTCTTGGGCAGGTTGTCGCCGAAGCGGATGTCCTTGGGCTTGGCGATGGGGCCGATTTCCTTGGCCACCCAGTTGCGCAGCTCGGCGGCGATCTTCTTCGCCTCGTCGCCCGTGGGGCGGCTGCGCTTGAGCACGACGAAGGCGCAGATGGCCTCGCCCGTGGTGTCGTCGGGGCGGCCGACCACGGCCGCTTCGGCCACCAGCTCGGTGCAGCTGACCAGCGCTGATTCGATCTCCATCGTGCCCATGCGGTGGCCGCTGACGTTCAGCACGTCGTCGATGCGGCCAGTGATGGTGAAGTAACCCGTGTCCTTGTCGCGGATGGCGCCGTCACCGGCCAGGTAGTAGCCCTTCAGCTCAGGCGGGTAGTAGCTCTTCTTGAAGCGCTCGGGGTCGCCCCAGATGGTGCGGATCATGCTGGGCCAGGGCTTCTTGATGACGAGGATGCCGCCGCTGCCATTGGGCACGTCGGCGCCGGTCTCGTCGACGATGGCCGCGGTGATGCCCGGGAAGGGCAGCGTGCACGAGCCCGGCACCATGGGCGTGGCGCCGGGCAGCGGCGTGATGACGTGGCCGCCGGTCTCGGTCTGCCAGAAGGTGTCGACGATGGGGCAGCGCTCGCCGCCCACGTGCTTGTAATACCACTCCCAGGCCGCCGGGTTGATGGGCTCGCCCACGCTGCCCAGGATGCGCAGGCTGCTCAGGTCACTGTGCTTGGGGTGCACGGCGTCGTTGCCTTCGGCCGCCTTGATGAGCGAACGGATGGCCGTGGGCGCGGTGTAGAAGATGCTCACACCGTGCTTCTCGATGGTCTTCCAGAAGCGCGCGGCGTCGGGGTAGGTGGGCACGCCTTCAAAGACGACTTCGGTGCCGCCCAGCGCCAGCGGGCCGTAGGTGATGTAGCTGTGGCCGGTGACCCAGCCGATGTCGGCCGTGCACCAGAAGACATCGTCGTCCTTGAGGTCGAAGGTCCAGGCCGTGGTCAGCGCGGCATGCAGCAGGTAGCCGCCGGTGCTGTGCTGCACGCCCTTGGGCTTGCCGGTGCTGCCGCTGGTGTAGAGCAGGAAAAGCGGATGCTCGGCGCTCACCCATTCGGGTTCGCAGGTTTTGGGCTGCGCGGCCAGCTCTTCATGCAGCCAGCGGTCACGTTCCGGGTGCCAGGCGATCTTGCCGCCGGTGCGCTGGTAGACGATGACGTTCTGGATGGTCTCGCAGCCGCCCAGCGCGATGGCATCGTCGACGATGCTCTTCAGCGGCAGGCTCTTGCCGCCGCGCAGCTGCTCGTCGGCGGTGATCACCATCACGGCACCGGCGTCCTGCACCCGGTCGCGCACACTTTGTGCCGAGAACCCGCCGAAGACCACCGAGTGGATGGCGCCGATGCGCGCACAGGCCTGCATGGCGGCCACGCCTTCGACGCTCATGCTCATGTAGATGACGACGCGGTCGCCCTTCTTCACGCCGCGCGCCTTCAGCGCATTCGCGAACTGGCTCACCTTGGCCAGCAGTTCGGCGTAGCTGACCTTGGTGACGGCGCCGTCGTCGGCCTCGAAGATGATGGCCGTCTTCTGGCCCAGGCCACGCTCGACGTTACGGTCCAGGCAGTTGTAGCTGACGTTCAGGGTGCCGTCGGCAAACCACTTGAAGAAGGGCGCGTCGCTGCTGTCCAGCACCTGCGTGAAAGGCGTCTTCCAGCTCACGAACTCGCGCGCCAGGCGGGCCCAGTAGGCTTCATGGTCACGCTCCGCTTCGTCGGCCAGCGCCTGGTACGCCGCCATGCCCGAAACCCGGGCCGCGGCCACCAGCGCCGCGGGGGGCTGGTGGGTCTTCAGTTCGGTCGGCTGGTCATGGTTGGACATGTCTGTCTCCTGCTGGATGTGGTCTTGAACGGGCTCTTCGAACAGGGCCAGAAGCTAAGGCTGCGCTCTGACGGACCGCTTACGCAACGTGATTTCCGTCATGGTGGGCCATCTACAATTTCAGGCCAAGGGGGTCGCCCCTCAAATAACCGAGGCCTGCTTCCCCGATGTCCACCCCGCCCCGCTCCGTCCAGGACCCGCAGCTCCCGCTGCTGCCCCGTTTCATCTTCGCCACGCGCTGGCTGCAGCTGCCGCTGTACCTGGGGCTGATCGTCGCGCAGTGTGTCTACGTCTTCCACTTCTGGGTCGAGCTCACGCACCTCATCGAGGCCGTTTTCGGCAACAAGGATGCGCTGGATCAACTCGTCAAGAGCATCGGTTACAAGGCCGATCCGAACTGGGTGCCCAAGCTCAACGAGACGGTGATCATGCTCGTCGTGCTGGGGCTCATCGACGTGGTGATGATCAGCAACCTGCTCATCATGGTCATCGTCGGCGGCTACGAGACCTTCGTCTCGCGCATGAACCTGGAAAACCACCCCGACCAGCCGGAGTGGCTGAGCCACGTCAACGCCAGCGTGCTGAAGGTCAAGCTGGCCACGGCCATCATCGGCATCAGCAGCATCCACCTGCTCAAGACCTTCATCAACGCCGAGAACTACAGCGACAAGGTGTTGCTGTGGCAGACCCTGATCCACATCGCCTTCCTGTTCTCGGCCCTGGCCATCGCCTACGCCGACCGCCTGATGGCCCCCCAGCAACCCCACTGAGGTTCTTGCCATGCCCACCACCACCATTCGCCAGGCCGACCTCGTCGAGACCGTGGCCGCCGCCCTGCAGTACATCAGCTACTACCACCCGCCCGACTACATCACGCACCTGGCGCGCGCCTACGAGCGCGAGGTGGCACCGGCGGCCAAGGACGCCATTGCGCAAATCCTCACCAACAGCAAGATGTGCGCTGAAGGCCGGCGGCCCATCTGCCAGGACACCGGCATCGTCAACGTGTTCCTGAAGATCGGCATGGACGTGCGCTTCGAGGGCTTCACCGGCAGCATCGAGGACGCCGTCAACGAAGGCGTGCGCCGCGGCTACTTGAACGGCGACAACAAGCTGCGCGCCAGCATCCTGGCCGACCCGCTCTTCGAGCGCAAGAACACCAAGGACAACACGCCCGCCGTCATTCACATGACGGTGGTGCCGGGGAACACGCTGGACTTCACCGTGGCTGCGAAAGGCGGCGGCTCCGAGAACAAGAGCAAGTTCATCATGATGAACCCGAGCGACAGCCTCGTGGACTGGGTCATGAAGACGGTGCCGACCATGGGCGCCGGCTGGTGCCCGCCAGGCATGCTGGGCATCGGCGTGGGCGGCACGGCCGAAAAGGCCATGCTGCTGGCCAAGGAAGTGCTGATGGAGCCCATCGACATGTTCGACCTGCTGGCACGCGGCCCGGCCAGCAAGCTGGAAGAACTGCGCATCGAGCTCTACGAGAAGGTCAACGCCCTGGGCATCGGCGCGCAAGGCCTGGGCGGCCTGACCACCGTGCTCGACGTGAAGATCGCCACCTACCCCACGCATGCCGCCGGCAAGCCGGTGGCCATGATCCCCAACTGCGCCGCCACGCGCCACGCGCACGTGGTGCTGGACGGGTCCGGCCCCGCCTACATGGACCCGCCCGACCTGTCGCTGTGGCCCGACGTGAAGTGGGCGCCCGACTACAACACCAGCCAGCAGGTGAACCTGAACACGCTGACGCGTGCCGAGGTGGCGAGCTGGAAGCCCGGCGACACCCTGCTGCTCAGCGGCAAGATGCTCACCGGGCGGGACGCCGCGCACAAGCGCATCCAGGAGATGCTGGCCCGGGGCGAGAAGCTGCCGGTGGACTTCACCAACCGCGTCATCTACTACGTCGGCCCGGTCGACCCGGTGCGCGACGAAGTGGTCGGCCCCGCCGGCCCGACCACGGCCACACGCATGGACAAGTTCACCGAGATGATGCTGGCGCAGACCGGCCTCATCAGCATGATCGGCAAGGCCGAGCGCGGGCCGGTGGCCATCGAGGCCATTCGCAAGCACCAGAGCGCCTACCTCATG